>DATHDH010000263.1:0-6711 GCA_035319145.1 Dissulfurispiraceae bacterium
GCAGGCTGTGGACGCACAGGCTCCGGACGGACAGGAGGCGCCTGCGGTTCGACGACGGACACCGCCATCTCACGGTCAGGCGTCAGACTGAAGAGATCCAGTTCGAGGCCGGAGAGTCCCAGGACAATCAGGCTGTGAAGCAGCGCCGAAGCGATAATCGCGATAAGGACTATCTTGCCGTAAGACCTGTCACGATATTTCAGCTTCTCCTGTTGTTCCTGCCGTTCCGAGCCCACAGCTCATTGTAGCACTTGCATGTACCTGCATGCGGCAGATAATGTTGAAGCAGACGATGGCCTCTCCCGCTCAAACTCGTCATCTGACGCCGTGGACGGGACCAAGGTGCGATACCTGTAAATCGGCATTGAATATTGATAATCATCTAAAGGGTACCTCTCGGATGCACACGGAAAGCCTGACCAAAACTTGCAGGTTCGGTCAAGTCGTTAACACTTATAAAAGCTCTGGAAACAGCTCCATTGTTAGGTTTCAAGTAAATAACCTCGAAATCTGTCGGACACTAGTGTTTGCACATCAATATTGTTATTTGGATCGTAGCCGATGCTTGTCGTAGGGGTGCTGGTGATTCTTCAAAAACTCATCCAGTACTTCTTTGCTGATCGTCATGTCGCTCCTTCTTCAGGGTAGGAGCTATCCTACCCCTTGAAGGCTATTTACACAAAATATTTTACAGGCTAGGATATCGGGCGATCTTGTGCGGGACTTGATACTGGAGTCTGTGCAGGGACGTTTTGGCAGTATTGACAAGGTTCCTGAGCGGATACAATGGTTGAGCGACAATGGGCCACCGTATATTGCGCAAGACACGGTAGCCTTAGCCGAGCTCTTGGGATTTGAGGTCTGTACGACCCCGTAGCGCAGTCCTGAAGCCAACGGGATGGCGGAGGCCTTTGTGAAGACCTTCAAGAGGGACTATATTGCTATGCATGATGCGCCTGATGCTGTCACCTTGATGAATTCGCTGCCGTATATGTTTGACGATTACAATGAAAAAGCCCCGCATAAGGGACTCAAGATGCTGTCGCCGAGGCAGTTTCGGCGTCTTCAAAATAAGTTAGATGGCTGTCCGGTTTGAAGGGGGCAACTCCAGGTTGCCAGGCGGTAATTCCATCACCCAAGTTGCCAGATTATATAAAAAGTTATATAATTGCAAGAAATGAAAGCTTTGAAATTTGTCGGCTCCAGCCTGGACGATCTTCGCAACTTTCCATGCGAGGCCAGGAGAAGTGCCGGTTTCGAACTGGCGCAAGTCCAACAAGGACTCGCACCGAGCGACTGGAAGCCGATGGCGTCGGTGGGACAGGGAGTTAAGGAAATACGTATTCACGTTCTCGGCGAATGGCGTGTGCTATATGTCGCGAAATTCGACGATGCAGTGTATGTTCTCCACGCTTTTCATAAAAAGACGCAAAAAACGCTTCAGAGTGATATTGAACTGGCGCGAAAAAGGTACCAACGGCTGAAAGGAGGTCGCCATGAGTGAAAAGATTACGGTATCCAGCGGCAATGTTTTCGTTGATCTGGGTTTTCCTCCGGAAGAGGCGGCTGTGCTCCAAATGCGCTCAATGCTCATGGGGGATATCAGGAAACTCATCAAGACGAGGAAGTATACGCAGGCTCAGGCGGCCAAGATTCTTGGTGTCAGCCAGTCCCGTGTTTCTGATCTTGTGCGTGGCAAGTGGGATAAATTCAGCCTCGAAATGTTGATAATTTTGGCCTCGAAGACAGGGTTGCGCGTCTCGATAAAGACAGCGGCTTAAAGGATCCTGCGCGGGCAGGGTGTTGTTATTCTCCCGTCACAAACCGGTAGCCCGCACCCGGTTCGTTGATGAAGTAGCGCGGTCTGGCGGGATCGTCTTCGAGTTTATGGCGAAGCTGTTTCATATAAACGCGGAGATACTGGATTTCACTGATATAGGGCCGCCCCCAGACCTCTTCCAGCAGCTGTCGATGGGTGACGACCCGGTCGGCATTGTGCAGTAAGGTCTCGAGCAACTTGAATTCGAGAGGCGTCAGATGGACTTCGGCGGAATGCCGGAAGACCTGCCTCCTGTCGAGATCGATTTTCAATCTCCCGAACTCGTATATCGTCTCGTTTTTGCCCGAGAGCCTCATTACCCTGTGGCGGAGCGCGACCCGCATCCTGGCGAGCAATTCTCCCGCCCCGAACGGCTTGGTCACATAATCATCGGCCCCAGCGTCGAGGGCCTTGATCTTATCGTCTTCCCGGTCGCGGGCCGAAATGACGATAACGGGCGCGGCTGACCATTCACGAAGGCGGCCTATCACGGTCACGCCGTCGAGATCCGGCAGCCCGAGATCAAGAACTATCAGGTCGGGATTGCGCGTGAATGCCTGGGAAAGGCCGTCTGTGCCGGTGTCGCTTTCGATGATGCGATAGCCGTGGCCGGCAAGGGTAACATGCAGGAACTTCCGGATCTGAGGCTCGTCTTCGATGATGAGTATCAGCGCATCAGTCATGGCAGCTCTTCAAGCCGGGCGGGAGTCGCCGCTCTTGCCGCCTTCTTTTTCCGGCAGGTCAGGCTGGGAGCCGACCGGCAGCGTGAAACGGAAAAAAGCCCCTCCCTGGGGGCGGTTCCCTGCGCGAATCGTGCCGCCGTGGGCATTGACAATCGCCTTGCAGATTGACAGGCCGAGACCAATGCCGCCGCCGGTGCCGCCGGCGCCGCGGGCGAATTTCTCGAATATGCGCTCCTCGTCGCCTGGTTCGATGCCCGGTCCCTTGTCTTCAAGCTCTATCGCAACCTCGTTGTCTTCTCCATATGCCGATAGGGTGAGCATGGAGCCGGCTGGCGTGTAGCGAAGGGCGTTTTCGAGCAGATTGGTCAGCACCTGTTCGATAAGGATCGGATCGACATAAACAAGCGGGAGATCGGCCGGCAGGTTTACCGATACCGACCGACCGGCTATTTTTTCCGCCAGCCGGCCGAGGACGACCCCGGCCAGTTCCTCCACCGACTGCCACTCTTTTCGCATTTCGAGTCGGCCCGACTCAAGCCGGGTCATATCGAGGACATTGCGCACGATGCGATTGAGTCGATCCGCCTCTTCGGAAATGGTTCGCACAAGCTCCCGACGGCCTGCTTCATCGAGACGGACCTTATCGTCGAGCAGCGTGGTGGCTGCGCCGGTTATTGCCGCAAGGGGCGTCCTCAGATCATGCGAGACCGAACTGAGGAGGGCATTCTGGAGCGCCTCGGCCTCAGCCTTGATGAGGGCGTGCTGAGCCTCTTCGGCGAGGAAGGCGCGTTCCAGTGCCATGGCTGCCTGATGGGCAAAGTTTTCGAGTGCATGAATCTCTTCCCTGTCGATGGAGGGGCCGGATGGGCTGTCCAGAATCCCGAGCACGCCGACGATTCGTGTGGATGCGACCAGAGGAAGATAGAGGCCGCGGGCACCCGGCAGCGTATCGGTTCCTCGTCCGCACCTCTGGCGATGGTCGAATCCCCAAAGGGCCACGCTCATCTCCTGTTCGTCGAGCACATCGGTTTCCGGCAGACCGCGCGGCATGGAGAGCGCTTCGGTTTCGCCTGGAATGAGGATGACGGCGTGCCGGGAAAATACTTCGCTGATGTGCCGCGCCGCTATGCTGATCAGGCGGTCTACGCTGCGCTCGTGAACGAGTTCGCCGCTTAGTCGGTAAAGCGCTCCGGTGCGGCGTTCGCGCAGCCGTGCGGCATTTGCCTGTTCGCGCACGCGGAGGGTCAGTCGGCTCGTGATGAATGAGACGAGGAACATCACGATGAAGGTGAAAACATACTGTACATCGCTGACGGCAAACGTGTAGAACGGCGGGACGAAGAAGAAATCGAATGCCGCGACACTGAGGAACGAAGCGAGCAGGGAGGGTGCATTTCCGGTGCGGGTCGCGATGATGACGACACTGAGGATATAGACCATCGCGATATCGACGAGCGTGAAATACGGGAACATCAGGAACGCTGCGGCCGTACAGAGCGCAACGCCGAGTACGCTCGTCGCCCACTCCCGCATCGGCGTCGGGTGAGGCTCTCCCGGAGATTTTCCGGCCAGGGCCGGTGCAGAAGCGTCGCCCGAAATCACATAGACATCGATAGTGCCGCTGCCCCGCACGGTATCGTCGAGGAGTGAACCGAAGACTTTGTCCTTCCATCGCGGATGGGTCGGCTTTCCGATAATTATCTTCGTAACATTGCGATTGCGGGCGTAATTCAGTATTTCTTCGCTTGCCTTGTGTCCCGACAGCACCACGGTTTCAGCGCCGAGGCTCTCCGCCAGACGCATATTTTCGGCCAGCTTGCCGATATCGCTTTCTGACGGTTTTACCATCGAAGGCGCTTCTACGTTGACCGCAACCCACTCTGCACGAAGACCGTCGGCCATGCGTTTTGCGGCACGGATGAGCCGCTGGGCAAACGGACTCGGCCCGACACAGACAAGAATGCGCTCAGACGCGGGCCAGATTTCCTTCACGCCCTTATCGAGCCGATAATCCTGCATCTGGGCATCGACCCGTTCGGCGGTGCGGCGGAGGGCAAGCTCGCGGAGTGCAAGAAGATTGCCTTTCCTGAAGAAGTTTCTCCGGGCGCTCTCGGCGAGTTCGGCGACATACACTTTGCCTTCGGCCAGTCTTTGGAGCAGGTCTTCCGGAGGCAAATCGATCAGTTCAATCTCGTCGGCCCGATCGAGCAGGAAGTCGGGTACTGTTTCGCGGACATTGATTCCGGTAATTTGTGCAACGACATCATTGAGGCTTTCGAGGTGTTGGACATTCATGGTCGTATAGACCGTAATTCCCGCGCCGAGAAGTTCATAGACATCCTGCCACCGTTTCCTGTGGCGGGAGCCTTCCGCGTTTGAATGTGCAAGTTCGTCGACCAGAATAACGGCGGGATTGCGGGCAAGCGCGGCGTCGATATCGAATTCCGCCAAGAGGGTGCCGTGATACTGGAAGTTTCTGCGCGGGATTATCTCAAGCCCGGCAAGCAAGGCCTCGGTTTCTTTGCGCTTATGGGTTTCGGCGAGTCCGACTATGACGTCGACGCCTTCGGAAATCTTTTTGCGCGCAGCTTCGAGCATGGCATAGGTCTTTCCGACGCCCGGGGCGGCGCCGAAAAATATCTTGAGCTGTCCTTCGCGGCTCCGCTCGGTGTCCCTTCGCATCTGGCTGAGGAGAACGTCGGGATCGGGTCGACTTTCTTCCATCACGATAACTCTCCCAAAAACATATGATGCTTCATTATAGAACGCAACGCCTTTCTGACCTAGCGGGTGCAGGGCTCTAGAGCAACCACCAAGCCAGCAATATTCTCTTTCCTGGCGATATCGCCAGCATGGAGTTCGCCTTCGATCACTTCAGTTTCCATATAGGTTGCCCCGACAAACGCTACAAACCTCACTCGTCCGACTTCCTCAAGAGCGCATTTCGTACCGGTCCGATAAACCACCAGAATATCATTGTTCCTCATGGAGTTGATGATATCGGGAGAGCCGCTATGAAAAAGGTATACGGTGCCGCCTTTCACGACGATCGCCTTACTGTCCGGAATCAGACGAAACGGAGGCTGATACGACACGGCATACGCTGTCGTCTTGCTGCCGGACCCGAAGAACAGTGCAGCACCGATGAAGACGATAAGCAGTAATTTATTCACCCTGGTTACTCCTTGCCGCTCTCACGTTGTGATACCAGCGCGTCAAGCGCCATATTCAATCGCAGTACGTTCACCCTCGGCTCGCCGAAGAGCCCGAGCTGACGACTCTCGGTATGCTTGGCAATCAGCGTATGCAGATTGCTTTCATCGAGGCCGCGCGTTTTCGCGACCCGCGCTGCCTGATATTCTGCGGCAGCCAGACTTATATGGGGATCGAGCCCGCTGCCGGATGCCGTGACCAAATCAGCCGGAACTGGCCCGGAAGGCTGGAAGCCGGCGGCTTTCAGGGCATCAATTCGTCCCTGAACGTTCTTGATCAGGTCAGGATTCGTCTGCGCAAGATTCGATCCGCCCGACGATGCGGCGTTGTACGGGAAAGGAGCCGTTGCCGACAGACGTCCCCAGAAGTACTTCGGATCATCGAACGGCTGGCCGACAAGCGAAGAGCCGATCGGCTTGCCTTCCTTCATAATCAGGCTGCCGTTCGCCTGAGCCGGAAACAGCAGCTGAGCCAGGCCGGTCACAGCCAGTGGGTAAAGAACACCGGTGAGTATCGTAAACGCAATGAGTGAAACCAGTACAGGCCGTGTCATGGCTATCATGTCGAACACCTCACGCAAGATGAAGAGACGTGATAATCACGTCGATAAGCTTTATGCCGATGAACGGCACAATCAGGCCGCCGAGACCGTAGACAAGAAGATTGTTGCGAAGCACCTGTGCTGCCCCCAACGGCCGGTACGCGACGCCGCGCAGCGCCAGCGGGATTAGGGCGATAATGATGAGCGCATTGAATATTACCGCTGAGAGGATTGCGCTCTGCGGGGTCGACAGGCCCATGATATTCAATGCTCCGAGCTGCGGATAGGTAACGATAAATGCCGCAGGCAGGATCGCAAAGTATTTCGCCACGTCGTTTGCGATACTGAACGTTGTCAGTGTGCCGCGCGTCATCAGCAATTGCTTGCCGATCTCGACTATTTCGATCAGCTTGGTCGGGTTCGAGTCGAGGTCCACCATGTTGCCCGCTTCCTTG
>DATHDH010000264.1:0-3885 GCA_035319145.1 Dissulfurispiraceae bacterium
CGATATTTGCGATAACGTCGGCAACGAGGCCGCCTTCACATAAACGCGGCAATACCGAGGCATGCACAAAGGAGGGAGAGCGGACGTGCATTCTGTATGGTTTGCCTGTTCCGTCACTGACAAAGTAAAAGCCAAGTTCGCCCTTCGGCACTTCAGTCGCCACATAGAGGTCATCAAATTCAGGCTTCGGCGGTTCGGGCGGTGCCGCGGGCTGCGCCGGAGCTGTCGCATCAGCGGCTGCGGGCTTTGCAACCGGCGGTGCCGGTTTCTTGCGCGGGCCGGCAGGCATCTCATACTGAGGGGCATCAGCTGCAAGAACGAGACCGCCCGGTATCTTTTCGAGACATTGCTCCAGGATCCGGACGGACTGTCTGAATTCCTCCATGCGACAGCGATACCGATCATAAACATCGCAATGTGTGCCGATCGGGATGTCAAAATGCACCTGGTCGTATGCGTCATATGGAGCGCATGTGCGCACATCATACATGACGCCGGAGCCGCGCAGGGTAGGTCCGGTCAGTCCCCAATTGATCGCCTCTTCGGCACTGATGACGCCGATGTCTTTCGTTCGCTTCAACCAGATACGGTTCTGGTCGATGAGACGTTCATATTCTTTTACCTTGGCAGGGAAATCCTTGATGAAGCTGCGGCATCCGTCGAGAAAATCCTGCCCGACATCACAGCGGACGCCGCCGATGCGCGGGTACGTGACGGTCAATCGTGCCCCGCACACCATCTCATACAACTCGAGAATCAATTCGCGATCTCTCATTGAATAAAGGAAGACGGTCATTGCGCCGATGTCGAGGGCATGCGTAGCCAGCCAGACGATGTGGTTTGCTATCCGGGTCAATTCCGCCATGATAGTACGGATAAATTTGGCCCGTTCAGGAACTTCCACCCCCAAAAGGCGCTCAACGGCAACGCAGTAACCTATATTATTCGACATGCTGGATACATAGTCGAGCCGGTCCGTGAGCGGTAATACCATAGGATATGTCCGGTTTTCTCCCAGCTTCTCGGTCCCCCGATGCAGGTAACCTACATATGGTGTGCACTTGACCACCTTTTCGCCGTCGAGATCGAGCACAAGACGAAGAACACCATGCGTCGCAGGGTGCTGCGGCCCCATATTAATGGTAAGTTCTTTGGTATCTATGCGCCCCAGTTGCGATGACATTCGTCAACCTCGTACTGTTTGTTTTTTTCTGCAGCGCTGAGAGCGTCTTTGAAACCTTGCCATTCAAGCTCTCCGAGATCCGACTTCAGGGGAAAGTCTTTACGGAGGGGGTGTCCCTGCCAATCCTCCGGCATGAGAATGCGCCGGTGATCGGGATGTCCCTTGAAGACGATGCCGAACATATCAAAGCACTCGCGTTCGAGCCAGTTAGCCCCATGCCAGATGCTCACAACGCTGTCTATCGTACAGTCGTCTTCAGGAACGGGGGCTTTCACGCGCAAGGATTTGCAATGTGCGACGGAATGCAGCTGATACACGACTTCGAACCGGATCGGCTTTTTGTCCTTATAGTCCGCTGCCGTAAGGGCTACCAGGAAATCAAAACTGATGTCCGATACACTGACCAGATAACGAAGGACGTCTTTGACTGATTTCCGATCTACGGTTACCGATACCTGACCCGCGAATTCCTTGATATCAAGGACGGCTTCCGGGTAGATTTCCTTCAGCTTTCCGGCAATCTGCATTACGCCTGCCTGGCCACTCATTATCCTCGACCCCATTTGCCGTGCTCGTTGCGGATTTTTTCTTGGAGCTTTATAATCCCCTCCAGCAAGGCCTCCGGGCGCGGAGGACATCCGGGAATATAGATATCCACCGGAACGACAGAATCGGCCCCTTGCACGGTGCTATAGGTATTGTAGATGCCTCCTGAGCAGGCGCAGCTTCCCATGGCAATGACATATCTGGGTTCGGGCATCTGATCATAAACCGTCCGGATTACCGGGGCCATCTTCTTGGTAAGCGTGCCGGCAATAATAATAGCATCGGCCTGGCGCGGAGAGCCGCGAAAGACGATACCGAACCGGTCAAGGTCATAATGTGCGGCGCCGGTCGCCATCATCTCGATGGCGCAGCAAGCAAGCCCGAACGTCATCGGCCAGAGCGAAGAGCGCCGCCCCCAGTTTGCAAGCCAATCGACTGAAGCAATCAGCGTGTTGGCTCCGGGGAGCACCTTTAAGCCTTTTTCGACTTCTACAACATCAGTTGCACCGGTGATAATCATGCACCACTCCTAGAATTCAAACGCCTTTTTCTGCCAGGCATATATATAACCGACTACGAGAATGGCGATAAAAAGGATCATTTCGATGAGGGCAAAGAGGCCGATCTGGTCATACACAAGGGCCCAAGGATAGAGAAAAACAGCTTCAACATCGAAGACGACGAAAAGCATCGCCACTATATAATAGCTGACCCGGAAACGCTGGCGCGGCTCTCCGACGGGAGGCATGCCGGATTCGTAGGGGACCAGTTTTTCGCGATAGGGCCGTGAAGGGCGGACGAGAGTTCCGAAGAGAACGATGATAATTCCAAGCCAATAAGCGATAACCATGAGGATGAGGACGGGGAGATACTCAGTCGGCACATAACTTCCAGGAGTCACAGTCGGACCACCTCGTTCGGAATTTATGCTTCACGAAAAAAACTTAGAACATCTTACCGGCTTTGCACCCCTTTGTCAAGATAATATCTTCTATAAGAACCGCTTATAGCCTTATTAGGAGCGGGTTTGCGGGATCAACTCGCTGAAATCATTGCCGGCAATTCTGCTAATGCCGCGGCCGGGCAGTTTGAATGCAAGTTCCGATTGGAGGATGCGGCTAAGGATGATGTCGTGCGATGGAAAAGAATCCGGTCAGCGGGCGATATCGGGAATCGGCTGTATCGGCCGTTTCGGACGAAAGTCCATGTCGTTGACGATGATATCTTTCCGCGCGGGCTGTTGTTGCGCAGAGGGCTGCACGGTCGGTTGTTGCACAGGAGGCTGCAATGCCGGCTGCTGCGCCGGAGCAGGGACTTGCGGAATGATGATTTCCTTGGCCTGATCTATCGGCACAATTATATCCTGGCTCGCCGGAAGAGGTTTCGGTTTATCCATCATCATGATGAGGCCGATGCGGCGGTTGCGTGCATCTTTCGGATTATCCTTGACGAGCAGATCGGTATCTGCATATCCGACGACACGTGCAATCCTTTCGGAGTCGATGCCGTTATTCTCAAGTTCTCTCCGTGCGGCGGACGCACGCTCGGTCGAAAGTTCCCAGTTGGTGCGCTGTCCGCTGCGGAACGGCGCGGCATCCGTATGCCCCTCGACGGCTATTTTATACGGGTCGTCTTTAATGTTCTCCGCTATTACCTGCAGAATCTCTTTGGCCTTTTCATTCGGCACCGAGCTGCCCGAGGCAAACATCGAACTGCCCTCTATATCGACTATCTGAATGCGGACCCCGCCCTCGACCGTGTCGAGATAGATGTGATCCTTCATGCTTGTCAGCTTCTGTTCGATCGCCTGCCTGATTTTTTCCTTGAGATCCTCGGCGCGGGATTCTCCTCCTACCCCTTCGCTGACCGAGCTTTTTACCTCTTTTTGAATGGAGGTCGAGCCCTCCATGAAGGATGTGCCGGATTGTTGAAAAAGATTGAAGTTGCGGAAATAGTTTGCCAGCGCGGCGCGCTTGACCGGCTCCACCATCGAAATCAGCCAGAGCAGCAGAAAAAATGCCATCATTGCGGTAACGAAATCCGCATATGCGACCTTCCAGCTGCCGCCGTGATGTCCCTCGTGGCCCTTCTTGATGCGCTTGATGATTATGGTTTTTGACTTGTCTGCCATTACTTTTTGAGGGCCCGGATAGCTT
>DATHDH010000265.1:0-4853 GCA_035319145.1 Dissulfurispiraceae bacterium
ATCGCTTTCCTGGCAAAGCGTTACGACACCATCGGCATCGATTTGGTTGCCATGTGCGTCAACGATATCTTGACTCTCGGTGCCGATCCGCTTTTCTTTTTGGATTATTATGCGACCGGAAGGCTGTCAGCTGACATGGCCCGCGATGTAGTCAAAGGCATCGTTGATGGTTGCTGTCAGTCAGGATGTTCGCTTGTCGGTGGAGAAACGGCCGAGATGCCGGGATTTTATTCGGATAAGGAGTTTGACCTGGCAGGGTTTGCCGTGGGCGCAGTCGATCACAAGAAGGTGATTGACGGCAAACGCATTCGGCCGGGAGACGCTGTTATCGCAGCTCTCTCTTCAGGGTTACATAGTAACGGATATTCCCTAGTGAGAAAGGTGCTGCTTGAGCGAAAAAAGATGAAGCTCGGCGGATATGTCCCCGAACTCGGCCGCACGCTGGCCGATGAACTGCTGATGCCTACCCGAATTTATGTTAAGGGCTATCAGACCGTGTCGGCCAAGGTCAAAGTCAAGGGGATGGCTCATATAACCGGAGGAGGTCTGCCGGGCAACCTGCCGAGGATTCTGCCGGATGGGCTTGCCGCGACTATTTTCGAACACTCCTGGCCGGTGCCCCCAATCTTTCCCATGATACAAAAGCTCGGAAAGGTCCCGGATCATGACATGAAAAAAACCTTTAATATGGGTGTCGGTTATGCTATAGTAGTGGCACCAGCGGATGCCGACTCGACTGTGGCTCTTCTGAAATCCTCGGGCTATCCTGCGTATCAAATCGGTTTTATCGAACAAGGGGGCTCCCATCGCCTTCGCTATGTATAAGGTCAGACTCTTTTTAAGAAAACTCTTTACACCGGTCAGTATTATGCTGATCCCCCACGACAGCAAGCGTGCCGTGAATTTCCGCATGCCGTCGCTTGCAATTGCGCTGTCCGTTTTCTTGTGGTTTGCCGGTACTCTTTATGTACTGACTGTAGCTGTCGACACTATTGAGTATTATCAGATGAGGAGCAAACTGGCTGCCTATACGGCTCAGGTTTCTGAACTTCAGGCGGCCATGAATATGATAAAGAAAGCAGACCAGGAGTTTCGCAGGCTTCTTTCTCTGGGTTCACGGGAGCAGATTCTCGAAAATGTCGATGCGAAAAAGAGTGTTGATGATGCAGGCTCTTTAGATATGGAACTGCTGCGCGAGCAGATTAAGAAGACCGTCGATACAGTTTCTTCCGTAAGTACCTATCTCACCGAGCAGAAGGACAAGTATCGAGCCACACCGGCAGGCTGGCCTGTCAGCGGCAAGGTGACCTCGGTATTCGGCTATCGCGAAGATCCCAAATACGGCGGTCGCGAGTTTCACTCCGGCATAGATGTTTCCGTGCCGTCGGGAACCCCGGTAAAGAGCACTGCTGATGGCGTCGTCAGTTTTTCGGGCTGGAGTTCGGGTAACGGAAATCTCGTGGTTGTTGAACACGGATTCGGGTTGAGCACTCTTTATGCGCACAATTCCGTGATTAAGGTGGCAGTGGGTGATCGCGTCAAGCGCGGAACGGTAATATCTCTTTCCGGATCAACAGGGTATTCCACCGGACCTCATGTGCATTATGAGGTCTGGGTAGACGGCAAGGCCGTAAATCCGCGCGATTTTATCGGGGAGGACCGCTATGTGGTTCAAAAGGGCTAATAACGGAAAGCTTGAATCTCTTATCGGTGGCAATTCGGTCATTGAAGGCAATATTACAGTGCAAGGCATGTTGCGCATTGACGGTAAAATAGCCGGTGCGGTTAAAGCCGATGCCGTCATTCTGGGCGATGCAGGCACTATTGCGGGCGACGTATCTGCCCGGTGCGTTGTGGTCGGCGGTCGCATCGACGGTAATGTACATGCTGATGAGAACGTAGAAATAAAGCCCAAGGGCAAGCTTATTGGAGATGTCTATACCCGCAAGCTCGCGGTTGCCGAAGGCGGTGTCTTTGAAGGACGTTCGCACGTGCATCGCGACGACGACGTCACGAATGTCGTAGAGTTTCCGTCGCGGGAATTGCTATCGCGATAGCCGTTTCTAGCTGAAAACAGACGAATATGAGGATTAAAAAAGAAGAGCGCCGTCCAAGGACGGCGCTCTTCTTATATGTTGAATCCAAACCGGATCAGTTGTGTTCAGTCTGCACTTCGGCACCGTCGGGCAGAAGCCGCTTGGCGCCGATGTAACGGGAGACATAATAAGGATGGTTGAGGTTATCGATAGTGACGCGCTTATTCTTGGACGATGCGTGGATAAACATATTATTGCCCATATAAATGCCCACATGCGACGGGAAGGATGCATAGGTCCGGAAGAAGACCAAATCGCCCGCCGAAAGCTCATTCTTGTCAACGGCTTCGCCGACCGTGTACTGCTCGCGGGCGCTGCGAGGAAGCTGAATACCCGCAATTCTGAAGACATTCTGGACATATGAAGAGCAGTCTACACCGGCAACGCCGTTCGCCCCGAATTTGTATGGAATGCTCAGCATCTTCTTGGCAAACAGCATCAGACGGTCCTTAACACCCATGTCAGCCACGTCTTCGGTCTTGGAAAGCTCCTTCACTTCGGCGATTTTTGCCGAAGTCTGTGCCGGAGGCAAAGACAGGTTTTCAGCCTGAGTATCTTCGGACTGACGATCCGGCTGCTCGACCGCCCTCGCAACCCGCGGCTGCGCCTTGCCGGACAAGGCCAGCTTCTGGCTCGGCTTCAATGCATTGCTTGTGAGGCCGTTCAGGGATTTTATCTCATCGACGGTCGTATTATTTCTCCGGGCAATGCTCCAGATGTTATCGCCCTTTTTCACGGTGTAGAGTTGGCGATTATTGGCAGCGCCTCCGGTATTCCTGACGACCAATTGTTTACCTGGTTTCAGGCGGCTCGACTTCAGTCCATTGGCGGTCTTTAACTCCTGTTCGGACATGCCGTAGTGCTTGGCAACAGAGGCCAGAGTTTCGCGTCTTTTTACGACGTGCACGACGGGAGACTCCGCATTTACGGACGTTTGTGCTACAGTACTGCTTTTCTGAGACGGGACCTCCTTGCGAAGGGCCGTCTTGCCTTTGTCGGGGATGACAATTTTATCGCCGATAGCGAGCTTGCTTGAGGAGAGATTGTTTGCAGCTTTCAGTTCGGGTAGGGTTACATGGTACCGCTTGGAAATCTTCTGAAGCGTGTCCCCTTTTTGCACCGTGTGCACTGTCTTCGCATCCGCATCGGCAAACGGCGCAATGCAGAGCAGAGACATAAAGGAAACCGCGACGATCCAATTTCTCATCGTCACCTCCGCTACTGTTTTTCTACGCTGCCTCGTCCCGGAGAATATCCGGAATCGAAGGCAGTTCACTCAAACTCGAGAGGCCGAAATACTGCAGGAAGTCCTTCGTAGTGGCATACAAAAATGGACGTCCCGGAGCTTCCTTCTTACCGACGATTTTGATGAGTCTCTTTTCCAAGAGCGTTTTAACCGCTCCGTCAGAGTTTACCCCACGAAGCTGATCGATTTCAACCCTCGTTATAGGTTGTTTGTACGCGATGATCGCCAGCGTCTCCAGCGAGGGCTGCGAAAGCTTCGTGTTGACCGCAATATTCCTGAACTTCTTCACCCAGGCGCCGACCTCGGGGTTGGTCACCATCTGAAAGGCATCGTCAACCCGGCGAATCATCAGGCCGGCCCCGCGCAGACGATATTCCTCCGAAAGCTGCTGCATTAATTCCACGACTTCTTTTTCAGGCATATCAGCTGTTTTTGCCAGCGAAGCCGAGGATACGGGTTCGCCCGCAACAAACAGCAGCGACTCCAGGATGGCCTTTCTCTGCTTAGCTGCTATATCGTCGTCCCGGCTTTTATCTTGAGGATCAACAGAAACCTGTTCGTTTTCCATGGCACTTAGTCTATCAAATGAGACCCGCAAATGCAAAAAGAAACGTGCTATAGTTTCTGTACTATGTTTCGTATGAATATAGCGAATGAGGTCTTGATAGCGGCGGCCATCATCGGCGTGCTCCTGCTGGGAATTGCCGTCGCGCTGGTCATGCTGCCCCGGCGCCTCAGACAGCGCGATGAGCCGCAACGTGTCCAAGAGATGGATGCGGTGCTCGGTTCTTTCCAGGCCCTGGGGCAGGAACTCAAGTCGCTTAGGGAACAGTTGCTCGTCAAAGAGAGACTCGCTGCGCTGGGAGAGGTTTCTGCGGGCATTGCCCACGAATTCCGCAATCCGATGGGTGTGGTGGCAGGGTATGCCCGCCTGTTGCAGAAGGGTCTTCCCCCCGGCGATGAACGGCTTGAACTGGTCGAGGGCATCCTGCAGGAAATCGACGGGATGAACAAGGTCATGAATGAATTGCTTAACTTTTCTCGTTCCGAGCCGATCCAAAAAGAGGCCATTCGAACTTTGGAGCTCGTTTCAGACGCGGTGAGGGTATACCGGGAGGGGATGAACATTCATATTGATGTGTCACCGGCACTTGAGTGTTTATGCGATGCCACGCTCATGAGACAGGTGCTCAGAAACCTACTGCAAAATGCGAAAGAAGCCGGCGCTTCGGATGTCTGGTTGTCGGCTGCTCCCGACGGGGTCCTCGGCAAGCTCGGTATCGTTATAACCGTGCGGGACAACGGATCAGGGCTGGAAACTGCCGACAGGGAGCAGATTTTCAGGCCGTTTTATACAACCAAGGCCGACGGGACCGGTATTGGGCTGGCGCTGGTCCAGAAAATCGTTATGGCGCATGGTGGAAGCATAGATGTCGAAAGTGACAAGGGCAGCGGAACACGATTTAGCATAAGCATTGCCGGTGAAAGGCGCGGGGCTCGGGGGGCGGCTT
>DATHDH010000266.1:0-7265 GCA_035319145.1 Dissulfurispiraceae bacterium
AGCATTGCGATCAGCGGCTCCATGGTGATGAATATCCCGGCAAACAACTTTGCAACTTCCTGAATCGGATGCCAGGTAAAACCGTTCCGTTTGCGCGTCTCTCTGTTCGTCAGTTTCATCGATAACAGAGCTATCCCGAGCAAGGCAGTCACCTCGCCGATGAGGGACAGAGACACATCGATATGAAACAAAGTGAAGACGATGCCGAGATCATAACTTGATATAAACGCCACCCCAACAATAAGCGGAACGAAAGCAAGGTTTTGAGCCCCCTCAATCGAAAACGGCACATGGCGGGTTTTTATCAGCTCATTCTTCGGTTCGTTCCGGTAAATATAAGTGTCGAGGGCATAATAAACGGCGAGCACGACAGCAACGGCAAAGACCGTGGGCGGCAAGAGCTTTATCGTCGGCCAGAAGAAATCCACTTTCTTGATGAAGCCCATCAGGAGAGGAGGATTGCCGACCGGCGTAAGACTGCCTCCGATATTGCCGACAATGAAAATAAAAAAGAGGATTGTATGAACCTTCCTCAGCCGCCACGCGTTTGCCTGCAGCAGCGGCCTGATGAGCAGCACCGCCGCGCCGGTCGTGCCGATGATATTGGAAAGTACGGCACCCAGGAGCATAATCGCGATATTCACCGATGGCGCGCCGGAAAAAGTGCCGTGAAATTTGATGCCGCCGGTAACGGTAAACAGCGCCAGGAGCAGACAAATAAAAGGAAGAAACGTGTTCATCATGGTATCAAGCGCCCCATGCAGGCTCACGGAAAATCCCTGGACGAAAGCAATTCCTATGATCGTCACCAGGCTCCAGAAGAGGGCCACTTTTCCATAATGGCGCACCCAGAAACGACCGCAGGTCAGCGGCATAACAGCAATGGAAATCAGAATACCGAGAAATGGGATCGCCCAGAAGGGAGAGAGCGATTTCCCGTCAAGTTCCGGGACTGCCGCTTCAGCCCCGCTTCCCGATGACCACGCAGGCGTTATGCCGAGCAACGCTGAGCAAAGGAATAAAAAGAGAAGCTGCCTCGACATCGCACATGCGGCAGAGGATTTCATCATTCTCTGTTTGGATCTCCCTTCTCTTCATATCGTTTTCGTGTAGCAACTTTCGCTCCGTCATCGCGGTGCCGCTCATATGAGGAGGTCTGCATCGAATGTGCAGCCCCCTCACGTCTTATATTTTCTTCCTATTTTGCCAGACCGACCAGCGGAAGCAATATATAAAGTCCGCCCCATATGACCAGCCCGCCGAGAATGTCAAAGAAAATGCCCGCCCTGATCATCGAGGTTATCGGAACCATGCCGGAACCATACACAATCGCGTTCGGAGGCGTCGATACCGGCAGCATGAAGCCCCAGCTTGCGCCGAGCGTCGCGCCAATTGCAGGCGGTATCGGATCGACACCCGCGGCCTGCGCAAGCGCTATCATCACCGGGACGACCATGTTGGCCGACGCGGTATTTGAAGAGGCTTCGCTGACGAGTATCGAAATATAAATCGCGCCGAACGTTATCCCCCATGTTGTAGAGGCACCGCTCATAGCAAGCAGATTTCTGCCGATGACTTCGGCAAGCTTTGTTTCAAACATAAGGGTGCCGAGGGTGATGCCTCCGCCGAAGAGAAGCAAGGTTCCCCAGTCAATCCTTGTCGCCTGTTTCCAGGTGATCGTAAACTCGCGCTCCTTCCAGTTCGTCGGAAGGAGAAACAGGAGCGTCGCCCCGATTAGAGCGGCAACGCCTTCGGGCATTAATGTGGCATAGTTCTTCGAGATCGGAGCATCGTCGCCATATATGACGGCGAGGAACCCAGGAACGAGCCATAGCGTTACGGTTACGAGAAACGCAAACAGGGCATTCTTTTCTCCGCGCTTCCAGGATCCTAATTTCTTGCGCTCCGCTGCAACATAGGCGGTGCCGCCCTCGACGCGGGCAATCTCGGGTTTAAAAAGAAAATACATGATAAGAAACAGCAAGCCGAAAAGCATGATGAGCAGCGGAACGGCAAACGACATCCAGTGGAAAAATGCAATCTTGACTCCAAGTGTCTTTTCTATAAGGGCTATGCCGATAAGGTTCGGCGGCGTGCCGACCGGCGTGCCGATACCGCCGGTTGATGCGCCGTATGCGGCAATAAGCATCATGCCGGTTCCAAAGCGGAGTTTCAAGGGATCAACCGTGCCCTTCCCCTGCTGCTTGGCCATTATCTCAGCCATTGCGTATACAATGCCGAGCGCTATCGGAAACATCATAGCTGTTGCCGCAGTATTGCTGATCCACATCGAAAGGAATGCACAGATAAAACCAAATGCAATAAGAATGCGGCCTGTGCTGTTGCCGATGAGTTTATTAGACATAATTGCGTACGCAAAACGCTTGTCCAAGCCATGAATAGCCATAGCTTCGGCAAGCATGAAGCTTCCGAGGAAGAGATAAATGATCGGATCGGCATACGGGGCGAAGACCTTTTTAACGCCGTCGACACTGAAGACGACGCATAGGATTGAACTGACAAGCGCAGACATGGCAAGCGGGATCGGTTCGCAAATCCACCAGACGACCGTCATGCTCAGGATTGCAGCCAGTACGTGCGCCTTGCTGCTCAGTTGCGGCATGTCGATAAAATAAACGAGGAGCCCTACCAGAGGCCCGAGAAAAAGACCTATTGTATTGCGCCACTTTTCAAACTTTTCTTCCCCTTTCGACAGGGTGCCTTCTTCCGAGATTGTCTTGGGAACTTGCGCCTCAGCCATTGCTTTTTAACCTCCTCGATGAGAAATTGGCGACGGGTCGAGGTGTCGAAGCAAGGAACATACCACATTTGTAACACGTATGTCATTGATGAGCATGTTATTTTTCGGGAGAACGCCGTGAAAGGTATAACAAAAATTATAATTTATGAGATTATGAATACTTATAGCCCAACAGGATCATGCGGGGAGGAATCAGTCTTCTTCACGAACTCCCGACTGCATGTTCTTGATCCTCCTGCTGAGCGCTGGCTGTGAAATACCGAGCAGCCTGCATGCGACCGACTGATTTCCATTTGCCCGCTGCATCGCTGAGTTAATCAGAAGGCTGACCGCCTGATGAATGGTAGGCAGAGATTCCACAGCGTCAAAGACATTTCCGGTGTGTCCCTTCGGCATCAGAAGTGAATGGGCGAGCGCATGCTGAAACGGCTCGGTCGAGATGACCGATGCGGCATTGCGGGCGACGGCATCGTAAACCATCGACCGGAGTTCCCGCACATTTCCCGGATAGTCATAGCGTTCTAGGAGACGGCGCAGTTCAAAGGTCGGATCCGGCTTGCGTTTGCCGAGCTCGCGGGAAGCCTCCTCGAGAAAATAATCGAGCAGCGCCGGAATGTCTTCTTTGCGTTCCCGCAAGGGCGGAAGATGAATATGATGGGTCTTCAGGCGATAATAGAGGTCCTTTCTGACCGCTCCCTGCGCCTGTTTTTCCGACAGATTCTGATGGGTGGAGGCTATGACGCGCGCCTTGAGGCGTTTGGGCTGATCACTGCCGAGCGGGAAATAATCTCCCTCCTGCAGGAGTCGCAGGAGCTTGACCTGCGATGCATTGCTGAGGTCGCCGATCTCGTCGAGAAAGAGGGTGCCGTTGGCCGCTTTTTCTATCATGCCGCTTCTGGCCTGATCTGCGCCGGTAAATGCGCCCTTCACATGCCCAAAGAGCGTATCGGTGAACATGGTATCGTCGAGACCGCCCACATTGACCGATATCAATTCTCCCTTGCACCCGCTCAGTTCATGCACAACCTTTGCAATAAGTCCCTTGCCCACGCCGCTTTCTCCCGTGATGAGGAGCGGCTGATTACTCTTTGCTACGGCTTCAACATATTGAAAAATGGAACGCATGGTTTTATTGATGGTTATAATGCCCGAGAAGGCCTCTGGATTCTGGATAGTATCCGACAGGAAACGACGACTCATTTCGCTGTTTTCTCTCTGCATCTCGATAAGACGGATTGCGTGCTGGATTACCGTTATGATGCGATCTTCCTCCGCGGTCTTTACGACATAATCGAATGCACCCTGTTTCATGCAGCGGACCGCGGTCTCGATCTGGTTCATGCCGCTGACGATAATGACAATCGCCTCGGGATACTGCTCCCCGATCATTGTCAGCAGTTCTTCGCCGGAGAGGTGCGGCATGGTGAGATCCAGAAGAACGATGCCGCATTCGTGCAATGACAGGAGATTCATCACCTCACGGCTGTCCTGGCATGTCAGGACATTGGTAATCCCAGCAAGTCGCGCAAGAGAAATGCGCATCGATCTCAGCCAAGCCGGTTCGTCATCGACGACGAGAACACCGAAGGCCGGATAGGAATCCTCGTTCACTCTTTGACCTCCTGAACTGCCGCCGGAAGCGTCACGATGACGGTTGTGCCCTTCCCCGCAATCGACTCAAAGCGCATGGTTCCTCCATGCTCACGAACGATGCCGTCGGAAATGGCGAGACCGAGTCCCGTACCGCCCGTTTCGCGCTTCGTCGTAAAAAAAGGGTCCGTAAGGCGCGAGAGGTGTTCGGGCGGGATCCCCGCCCCCTCATCTGCAACCTGAACGCTCACTCCTCGCCGGCCTGCATCATATGCCGTCGACACAAATATGCCTTTGTCGGGATCCTCCAATGCCTGAGAGGCATTCAGGATCAGGTTGACAACCACCTGTTCGAGCCGCTGGGAATTGCCGCGCACCGGCGGCAAATCTCCCTCATAGCGGACATTATAATTGTTCGTCGCCTTTCTGAGCGAATTATCCACAAGCCGCATTGATGTCTGAACGACAGTGTTCAGATCGACCAGTTCATCAAAATTGGCGTCGCTGCGACGCGAGAAGTGTTTCAGGTCTTCGACGATACGCCTGATGCGGCGGGCGGCGTCCTGCATCTCATCCAGCATGAGCGGCACTTCCCGGCGCATCTTCGAGTATGCAAGGCCGCCCATTGCAAAATCGCCGTGCTGATGATAATGCCGCTGCAGGATCGGATCGGCATCCCTGATAACCTCGGCGATTGTCGGGAGATTGAGACTGATAAGACCGTTCGGGTTATTGATTTCATGTGCCATCCCGGATACCAGCACGCCGAGTGCCGCCATTTTATCGGCCTGGACGAGCTGCTGCTGCTGAAGCTTCAATTCTTCAGCTGCGCGCTTGCGTTTTTCGACTTCGGTTTGAAGCGCCGCGGTCCGAAGTGCGACCTGCCTCTTCAGCATCCGCGACCAAACTATCGACGCAATAAGCCCCAGCGCAAGAAATCCGACAATGATCAATCCGTGCTGAGCCAACCATGGATTCGTTTCGGATGTCGGCAGCCACTTGTCCTGTAGCTCCTTGTATCGACCGCTCCGCTTCAGCCGGCTCAGCCCTTCCGAAAAAAGTCCGATCACGGCCTGATTGCCCTCTTTGACGGCATAGCAATATTTCTTTGTGTCGATGCCGCGGGTGACTATTGTGACGTCATCGATGCCGAGGGCATCCAGCGTATAGCGGGCGGGAAGCGTTGCGAGCACTGCATAGTCATACCTCCCGGATGCGAGCATTTTCAGGGCTTCGGCGATGGTGGCCGCAGGAACAACGTTAATTTGGATACCGCTCTGCGCAAAGGAGTCATGCATGATGCCCCTCCCGAGGAGCACGACGTCATGCCCGCGCAGTTCTTCCAGTGAGTGAACAGGCTTCGCATGCTTGTGGGCAAAGATGGAATGCGATATATAGGAGTGAGGCGGCGAAAAATCGAGTATTTTGTCGCGCTCTTCCGAATAGGAAATGCCCTGCAGGATATCAATCTCGCCCTGCTCGAGCGCGGTGCGCATATCGGTCCACGATTCGCCGAGAACGATCCGCACCTCGAAGCCCATCACCTTGGCTATTTCATGGGTCAGATCGACAACGAAACCCGCAGGCTTTCCGTCTTTGTCGATATATTCATACGGAGGGTATGCGCTGTTTCCTCCGACAACGATAAGATTTTCCCCATCGTTGCTCTGCCCCGCGGCAACAGCCGCTGCAGAAAGAACAAGGAAGAGCACAACGCAGAAAAATCGCACAAGCATGATCATCTTGTCTTATCCGTCACGACTGCATCAGACTACATCAGCCCGTGCATGGGCCGGTGCTATTGCTCCCGCCGCTTCTCTACAGCCGCTTTTATGTGTTCCGGAGAGTAGCCAGGAATGATTATGCCCTCCACATCGATCACCGGCACACCCCGCCGTCCCGCCTTCCGCATGCTTTCCGCAGCTTTGTCCTTGTCGCGCTCGACGTTGTACTCGACCAGCTTCACACCGAGGGACTTGATGTATGCACGCGCCTTTACACAGTATGGGCACCAGTCGGTCATGTACATGACAACCGTGATATCCGAATAGGGGCGTGCCGCATCGGCCTTGGTCGGCCATCCCAAGACAATCTGTGCAAGCAGAGCGACGATTGCAACGAGCAACGCAGTCTGTTTCATCCGATTCATCATTTCCCTTCTCCCTTCTTTCCCGCAGCAGCTTTGTCGCCATCCATAAAATAGTTGAACAGGGCACCGAAATCGATGCCCCCGATGACGACGGCACGGTATTTTTCGGGGAGTGAAGTCCTGCACTCCTCGAGCGGCCGGGACGTAATCCCGTGGCGGATTGAGAGCGAAGCCTCAACAAATGCCGCAAAGTGGTCGCATGCCTTGAGAATGCTCCCGTCAACCGGATCAAATTCGTCGCGATTATAATGCCCCTGAATTTCATCGAACAGAACGTCACTCCGAACGCATCCGTTCAGCCTCATCTTGTTTGCGAACTCGTCCTCGACGAAATAACGGAACTCGTCATGCCACGACGACGGCAGGAGCGGCATAATCTTCTCATCCATCTGAATATGTTCATACTCCTTGATCACGCTGTCGAGTCCGGCCACGGACGTCTTAACCGGCGAGACGATGTCCCGCGTCAGCACCTCCGGCAGGTCGTGAAAGAGCGCTGCAAAGAAATTGTTATAGAGCCTGCGGTTGCAGGCCGCTATTTCGAGCGAACAGCAATACGAAAGAACGGCTACGATCAACATGTGCCCCAGTACCGAGGTCTTCGGAATGCGCGGCGACTGTGCCCACCGTTGTTGGAATCGCAGCTGTCCGCAGAGGTCCACAAACCCGTATGATTTTTTGCCGAGGGTAATCTTCTGAACGCCGATGAGATCATAATGATCCTCAATCTGGTTTTCGATCTCTTCCTTGGTACGCTCTATGCCG
>DATHDH010000267.1:0-40016 GCA_035319145.1 Dissulfurispiraceae bacterium
TCGCCCTGAAGAATTACCGAGTAATCACTAACGGCGATGTCCTTGAGTTGCCGGATTACCGGTTGCATCGACGCGCTGGCGCCGAGCATGGATTCAAGCGAGGTCCGGTATGCCGCGCTTAAGTCGGTGACTGCCTGTTCGAGCTGGCGCTTTTCCATGGCGCGCCTGATGGTAAGAAGCAGCCGATCAAAGTCAGGCGGCTTTGCAATAAAATCGTATGCACCTTCTTTGATCGCATCGACTGCGGACGGGATATCTCCATAGGCAGTAACAAATATGATCGGGACAGACCTGTCGATACGCTGCATTTCCCGCAGGACATCCATCCCGGACCGATCAGGCAGATTCATGTCGAGCAATACGACCGAAGGACGCTCTTTGCAGAATGCAGATACCGCCGCCTTTCCGTCTTCGGCCGGAACCACGGCAAACCCGTTGAGTATGAGGATCTCGCCGAAGGTCTCGCGTATCCTCTCTTCATCATCAACAAGCAGAATGCTGATATGCTCTTGGTTCATTGGCGTTACTCCCCCCGCCGGCAACGTATCGGCGGAACGAATCCGTATGTGGCTTCCGCAGATATCGGCATGATAAGTGCGATCTCAGGTTTCCATTACTACTTGATTGCGGCCGCTCTGTTTCCCCCGGTACATGAGTCGGTCCGCACGTGCCAGCAACGTCTGTTCCGTGTCATCCGGGCGGATGCATGTCGCTCCCATGGTCAGGGTTACCTTTACCGTCGTATCTCCGACGCGAAGAAATGATTTTTCCATCAACAATCGGAGTTTTTCGGCAAGCTTTCTGAGCTGTGCAAGGGAAATGTGCGGCGCTATGACGACAAACTCCTCGCCGCCCCATCTGCCGACAAAATCGGTCAGGCGGATATTCTTCGCAAGCGATTGCGAAACCATCTTCAGCACATCGTCGCCGACGAGATGTCCGAACGTGTCGTTAACGGTCTTGAAGCGATCGATATCGGCAAAGAGCATGCCGAAGGGCACCGTGTACCGCTGAAACTCGTGGACGCTCGCCATAAGTTTACTTTCAATATAGCGCCGGTTGGCAATCTGCGTCAGGGGATCGAGCAGAGAAACCGCCTCAAGCTGACGAATATACCACTCATTGTTGGAGGCGTAGTTTTCGCGGAAAACCTCCATGCAGCCGACGGTTGCTCCGTTCTCGTCCAGTATCGGCGCAGCCTGAACGGTAACCGGAATGCGATGGCCATTTTTATGGTGAAGATATATATCGGCAGTGCGGTCCTTGCCGTCCTCCATCGTCATCAGCAGAGGACATGCCCCGCGACAGAGTTCCTGTCCATGCTCGTTGACATGAACAAGCAGATTGTTTGCGCATTTGGAGCCGATGATCTCCTTGGCAGAGTAACCTGCAAGACGCTCGGCCCCTTTGTTCCAATATTGGATAGTGCGGTTTCTGTCGACAAAGTAGACGCCGTCATGGATCGAATCCAGAAGCTTTCGATAAAATTCTTCGCCGATTTTCATGGCTTCAATTATAGCAAATAATATTGGTAGGCTTTTCAGAGCGCTTGTGACTTCTGATGGTATACAATAATGGCTATGAAAGCGACAAAGAATCTGCTCGTAGTGGGGGATCGTATTCTTGTGGATCTCGATGAGCGTTCAGAGCGGACCGCCACGGGTCTTTATCTGCCGCCGACGGTCAAGGAGCGCGAAAAAGTGCAGGGTGGTTATATCGTAAAAGTCGGACCCGGCTATCCGGTCGGCGATGCCGGAGCATCCGAAGAACCGTGGTCTCTCAGAAAGCCCCAGGACCTTCGGTATGTCCCGCTGCAGGCGCAGGAGGGCGACTATGCCATCTTTCTGAAAGAGGCTGCAATCGAGATCGAATTCGATACGAAGAAATACCTTATCGTACCGCATTCGGCCGTCCTTGCATTGGTGCGGACGGAACTGACGAGCGAGGAGTAGTGGATGGGAGAAGTCCTTTTCATTATCGCCGGGGTCGTTGTCGGAGCAATTGCCGCGTGGATTGTTGCAGCATCGCGCTTCAAGGCATCGGAAGCTGTTCGTGAGGCGCAGATACAGGCTGCTGCCGCCGAACAGATTCGGATGCTCGAACAGCGCTTGGGCGCCGCCGAAGCGCTGGTTGTGGAGCTCCGCCAGCAGGTCGCTCAGCATGAACGCGAGAAGGGGGATCTCCGCGGCACGCTCGAACAGGAACAGCTTGAACGTGCCCGAGCACTCACGCGGCTTGACGAAAACCGAAAACGGCTCGACGATTCCTATCGCAGTCTCGAGGAGCAGAAATCGCTCATAGAGCTGATGAAGAAAGAATTGAGCGACACATTTACCGCACTGTCGACCGCTGCACTCAAGAGCAGCAGCGAGGATTTTCTGCGCCTTGCAACCGAACACCTCAGCAGAATCTCTGCGGAGACGAGAGGAAAGCTCGGCGAGCATCAACAGTCCATAGACGCGACCGTAAAACCGTTGCAGGACATGCTGAAGCGCTATGAACAGCAGCTCCGCGACATGGAGGATAGCCGCCACAAGTCTTTCGGCAGCCTTTCGGAGCAGCTGCGCGCCCTCTCCGGCATGCAGGAGAGGCTGCAGCAGGAAACGAGCAATCTTGTTACGGTCCTGCGCAAGCCCAAGGTGAGCGGTTCGTGGGGAGAGCTGGGTCTGCGGCGGGTTGCCGAACTCGCGGGGATGACACCGCACTGCGATTTTTATGAGCAGACGTCGGTGAGCACCGAGGGGGGGCGGCTGAGGCCGGACATGGTTGTGCGGCTGCCGAACGGCCGCGTTATCGTCGTAGACGCCAAAGCGCCGGTCGATGCCTATCTCAATGCGGTCTCGGCGGGCAGCGATGAAGAGAAGCGCAAAGCGATAGCTCACTATGTGGCGCAGGTCCGCGCCCATATGGCCGGGCTCGGCTCCAAGGGATACTGGGAACAATTCCCGGAATCGCCTGAACTCGTCGTCATGTATCTTCCGGGCGAATCGTTTTTCAGCGCCGCGCTTGAGCATGACCCGAAACTTATTGAGGATGGAAGCATCAAGAAGGTCATTCTTGCTACACCGACAACCTTTATCGCCCTGCTGAAGGCCGTTGCATACGGCTGGCAGCAGGAGCAGATTACGAGGAGTGCCCAGGAGATAAACCGGCTCGGCAAGGAACTCTACGACCGCTTTGCGGTTGTGATTGAGCATATGGCCCGGACCGGCGATTCGCTTCGCAAGGCGGTGACTTCTCACAACGACGGGGTGCGGTCACTCGAAACGCGCCTCCTGCCGTCTTTGAGAAGGTTCCGCGAACTCGGCGTATCGAGCGCAAAAGATGTGCCGGAGCCGTCGGAGATTGATCAGGTGCCGAAGCCAAGTGCATATCTCGGTGCGGAATTCAAGAAACCGGAAGAGACGGGACGATTACTATGATAGAAGACCTGCACCAATCGGAAACATGGCGTGTATTCCGCATCCAGTCCGAACTTGTCGAAGGGTTCGAGACGCTTTTCAATGTCGGGCCGGCGGTCGGGGTCTTCGGCGGGGCCCGTTTTCGGGAAGATACCCCCTATTACCAGCAGGCGATGAACGTCTGCGCTATGCTCTCGCAGGCGGGGTTTTCGATCATCACCGGCGGCGGTCCCGGAATCATGGAAGCCGCCAACCGCGGCGCGAAGATGGGACGGGGCAAATCCATCGGCCTCAATATCGAACTGCCGCATGAGCAGTCGATCAATCCGTATCTGGACATCAACATCACCTTCCGGTATTTCTTCGTCCGCAAACTGATGTTCGTGAAATACTCAATGGGGTTTGTGATATTCCCCGGCGGTTTCGGCACGATGGATGAGCTTTTCGAGGCCCTTACGCTTGTCCAGACGAAAAAGGTCGCCGGTTTTCCTCTCGTTCTGTATGGGAAGTCTTATTGGAATGGGCTGGTGGACTGGATTAAGGCAACGCTCGTGAAAGAGGGCGCAATCGACCCTGCGGATCCGGATCTCATTTATGTCGTCGACGATTCATCCGATCTCGCGCGCATCTTCCTCCAGTTTGCCGCGATGTATCCGGGCGGTTCGGACCGTCATCTTGACGCGAATGGACGGTGAAGGGCAAGGCAGTTTCTCCCTTCATTTTTGTCGTTCTTTACGGAAAAGCAGTGGCAAACCGCCGATATGCATGCTATCATGAAGCAATCTATTTCAGGGGAACGCATGGCGTATGATGCAGCGCAGGAAGAGCATTCGTAAGGTTTCAACCCCGCCGTCTCCTGCACCGAAATATCTTGTCGGCATCGGGGCTTCTGCGGGCGGGCTTGACGCCTTGCGGCCCTTTATCGGCACGCTGAAGGCGCAAGGATCCATTGCGTATATTATCGCCCACCATATGTCTCCCCGGCACCAGAGCATACTTGCGGAATTGCTGGCCCGCAGTGCGTCCATCACAGTTTCCTCGGCGCGCGACGGAGATGCGGTACTGCCTGATTGTTGCTATGTCATCCCTCCGAATTACGATGCGCTGGTGAGAGATGGTCGTCTCAGACTGACATCCCCCCTTCCCGAAGCGACAACGAACCCGTCAATCGATACGCTTTTCCGAAGTGTTGCGGACAGCCATCGGGATCGCGCAGTCGGCGTTATTCTTTCGGGGAGCGGCGGCGACGGGACGGCCGGAGCGGAAGCGATACGGGCTGCCGGCGGCATTGTGCTTGCACAGCGTCTGACGGAGGCGATGCAGCCGGGCATGCCCTGTTCGGCCATCCTTGCAGATGCCGTTGATCTTCAGCTCAGCGCGATGGAAATAGCTGAATATCTTAACTCGCTCGGCGCCCCGCAGGCCGATGCGACCCCCTTGTCAATCCTCATCGGAAAGACGCGGACGCGCTCGCCGTTCCGCCAAATATTGGAGATGGTGGCAAGGGCTACGCATCTCGATGTCACGCTTTATAAGGAAGCAACCCTGCGCCGCCAGATCGAAAAACGGTATCGCGCATTGTCGCTCTCGTCGCTCGACGAGTACCTGAAATATATTCAGGGGCATGCCGACGAATTGACGACCCTGCAGGAGAAATTTCTTATCTCGGTCACCTCGTTTTTCCGGGACCCTTCGTCGTTTGTTGCCCTGAAAGCTCCCCTCGAGGAACGGGTTTCCAGGAAGAAACCCGGAGAGTCGCTTCGGGCGTGGATTCCGGGATGCGCAACAGGCGAGGAGGCCTATACCTTTGCGATCATGCTCAGGGAAATCTTCGGCCCGCGCCTGTCGGATTTTGACGTGAGGGTTTTCGCAACGGATATCAGCGCCGCTGCAATCGAATTCGCGCGTGCCGGCCTCTATTCCGCTGAGGCGCTCGAAAAGTTGCCGCCGGTCGTGAGAGGTGCATATTTCAGCAAAGAAGGTGGCAAATACAAGGTCACGAAAGAGGTGCGGGAGCTTTGCGTGTTTTCGGTCCATGATGTAACGCGCCATCCGCCGTTCATGCGGCTTGATGTCATCAGCTGCAGAAACCTCCTTATCTATTTCAAACCGGCGTTGCAGGAGGCGCTATTCGCCAATTTTCATTATGCGCTTGATCCCGACGGCTATCTGCTGCTCGGCAACTCGGAGTCAGTCGGGTCTGCCTCGAAGCTTTTCGAGACGGTCGATCCCGAGAACAAACTCTTTCGGCGCAAGGACGCGCCGGTCTCGTGTCCGGTGCACGTAAAGGGCGGTGCGGCTTTTGTTGCACCATTGAAGCCGGGTGTTTGCAAGCCCGAGAGCAAGACCAACACGCTGATCGAGAAGGTGCATGCGGCCCTGATCGAAGCGTATGCTCCTGCAAGTATTCTGATAAGCGCCTCCTTTGATGTGCTTCATTTCTTCAGCGGAGTCAGGCGATACCTGACGCTCCCGACCGGCAGCGCCGACTTCTCTCTCTTTGCCCTCTGTCTCCCCGAACTCCGCAGCGAACTGAAGGCGCTCTGCTATCGTGCTTCACAGGAAGCGAATCCTTCTGTCACGGGCATGCCGACCCGGCTGACAATTGACGGGCAAACGGTTGTCGTCCGCCTTGTAGTCAGGCGGGTGGCGGTTGAGAAGGATGCGGGAACTTTTGCCCTGCTGGTCAGCTTTGAAGAACGGAGTGCTGAGGAAGCGAAACAGCCCGTCATGGCGCTTCCCGCCGAGGGTATCCCGGAGGCAGCATCAGCGGAGATTGAGCGCTTGCGTCAGGAACTGAGCAGCACGCGAGAACACCTTCAGGCGCTGATCGAGGAGCTGGAGGCTTCCAACGAAGAGCTTCAGTCGATGAACGAGGAACTCCAGTCGTCTTCGGAAGAATTGCAGTCCGCCAATGAGGAGCTGCAGTCGGGGAATGAGGAACTTTCGACGCTTAATGATGAAATGCGCGTCAAATCCCTCGAATTGCTGAAGGCGAATACGACGTTGTCGAATATTCAGGATTCAGTACAGATGGGACTGGTGGTCGTCGATAAGGAGGGCCGCATAACGCGCTTCAATGCGCTGGCAGTGCGCATTTTCGGACTGATGCAGACCGACATAGGACAGCCGCTTGCCGGGGTGCCCTGCCATATCGAATTGCCGCGCCTTCCGGAGCAGATTGCTGCTGTTTCCGAGTCCGGACTGCCCATTGTCGAACGTGCGGGGCAGGGGGACCGCCACTATGTCATGCAGATTTCTCCTTATCTGGATGAATCCCGCCGCATCACCGGTGCCGTTCTCACCTTTATGGATATTTCGGAGCTTCACCGGGCCGAATCCGCCATTTGTGAGCGTGAAGCCCTCTATCTCTCAACGGTAATAGCGCTCAGCGAAGGTATTATTCTTTTCGATCCGCTTGGCAGTATTATTGCCTGCAATCCGGCGGCGGAGCACATTCTCGGCCTTTCGGAAACGGAAATGCGGGATCAAAAGAAGAGGCTTGCCGATTGGAACCTTGTGCGTGAAGACGGTACGTCGTACCCGCCGGATGAGCTGCCTCCGGCACGGGCAATCGCCTCGGCTCAGCCCCAACGGTATGTCGTGCTCGGCATAATCAGCCCGTCAGGCGGGATTTCGTGGCTGCGCGTGAACGCCGAACCGGTGCTCGATAAGGAAAGCGGCAAAATACGCATGGTGGTCGTTTCCCTTGCTGATATCACGAGCCGCAAGCGGGACGAGAAGGAGCGCAGGCTGACGGTCGAGTACCTGCGGCTTGTCAACATGAGCAGCGACAAAAAAAGGCTGATTCGCTCTTCGGTCGAATTCTTCCGGCAGCGTTCCGGCTGCGAGGCGGTCGGAATCCGGCTCAAGGAAGGGGAGGATTATCCCTACTATGAGTCGCGCGGCTTTCCGCCGGATTTTATTCGGACCGAAAATTCGCTCTGCACCCGCGATGCGGCTGGTTCAGTTGTGCGCAACAAGGAATTCAATCCGGTTTTGGCGTGCATGTGCGGCAACATCATCAGCGGAAGATTCGACCCCTCCAAGTCGTTCTTTACCGCCGGAGGCAGCTTCTGGTCGAACAATACGACCGAGCTGCTCGCCACAACCACCGACGCGGACCGCAAGGCCCGGACGCGCAACCGGTGCAACGGCGAGGGATATGAATCCGTCGCGCTCATTCCGCTGCGCGTCGGAGAGAGCAGACTGGGGTTGCTGCAGCTCAACGATCGGCGCATCGGGCGATTTTCAACAGAGGATATTGAGCTCTGGGAGCGGCTCTGTGGACACTTGGCCGTGGCTGTGGCAAAGTTCGATGCCGACGAGAAGCTGAGTAACAGCGAGGCCCTCTATCGTTCCCTCTTCGACAATATGCTCAATGGGCTGGCCTACTGCAAAATGCTTTTCGTCGACGGCCAACCAGACGATTTCATATATCTCGCTGTCAATACAGCATTTCCGGCACTTACCGGCCTGAAAGATGTAGTCGGCAAGAGGGTGTCGGAAGTGATTTCGGGCATTCGCGAGAGCAGCTCGGAGCTTTTTGAAATATACGGGCGCGTATCGCAGTCAGGCAAACCGGAGCGGTTTGAGATTTTTGTCGATGCCCTCCAGATGTGGTTTTCGATATCGGTCTATAGTCCGGGACGTGAACATTTTGTCGCAGTCTTCGACGTCATTACGGAGCGCAAAAAGGCCGAACTGCAGCTGAGCGAGAGCAGGGAAAAGATCAGCCTGATACTGAATTCAGCGGCCGAGGGCATTTTCGGTCTCGATCGTTCCGGCCTCTGCACGTTTTGCAATGCGTCGGGAATGCGGATGCTCGGTTATCGCGATGAAAAAGACCTGATCGGGAAAAATATGCACGACCTTGTCCATCATACAAAGGATAACGGAACTCCGCACTCCAGATACGACTGCGCGGCACTCGGGGCCATGAGAACCGGAGAAAATCTGCATAATGACAGGGATATTCTATGGCGTGCTGACGGAACGAGCTTCCCGGCGGAGTATTGGGCGCACCCGATTCTCAAGGACGGTGTCATTATCGGCTCCGTTGTCACTTTTGTCGATATTTCCGAACGCACGGCACTGCAGAGCCAGCTTTTGCAGGCCCAGAAGATGGAGTCCATCGGTATATTGGCCGGCGGCATAGCCCATGACTTCAACAATATTCTGCAGGGGATCATCGGCAATCTCTTCTTCCTGAAACAAAAGAGCGCCGATGCCGATTCGGCGATCATCGACGAAATCCTCGGATTATGCAGCAGGGCGAGCGATGTGACGCGCGGCATGCTCGCATACAGCAGACAGCAGGTCTTTTCACTGCGGGCGGCTGATCTGAATGCCGTGGTGAAGTCGTCGATTAAACTGCTCATCAGGGTTATCGGCGAGGATATCGAGGTCAGGACCGAATATTCCGGAGAAGCGCTGCCGGTGCTGCTCGACACGGCGCAGATTCAGCAGGTGATGCTCAATCTTGCGACGAATGCGCGTGATGCCATGCCTTCCGGCGGCGTCCTTTCCATCGCAACCGGCCGGACAGTTCTGGACAGCATGTCGGCGGTTTCCTGCGGATTGGAACGTCCCGGCTCGTATGCGACAATCACGGTCTCCGACTTCGGAACCGGCATAGACGGACAATCCATGCAGCATATTTTCGAACCATTCTTTACGACGAAGGAAACGGGGAAGGGAACCGGGCTCGGACTCGCCATTGTTTACGGCATCATAAAGCAGCATGAAGGCTGCATTGATGTGAAGAGCGCCGAGAATCAGGGGACAACATTCACGATTTACCTCCCCCTGGTTGCCTCCGCGCGTGCGCAGGAAGATGCTGCTGTAGAGCCAGACGTAGGCCCGGGAGCGGCACATGAGCGTCCGGATGGCAGCCGAGCGCGCATTCTTCTCGTGGAGGATGACCGTTTTGTCCGGCAGGCGATGGAGAGGCTGATCGAGACATTCGGCTATGAGATAGTCGCCTTCGGCGACCCACAGATGGCCCTTGACGTGTTTCGAAGGGATCCGGAATCTTTTGATATGGTTATTCTCGACATCATCATGCCGAAAAAGAGCGGAAGGGAATTGTTTCTTGAACTGCTGAAAATCAAATCTGGCGTCAAGGGACTCTTCGTGAGCGGGTATCCTGCCGATCTCCTGAGCGAAAAAGGGATGATGGTCGAAGGCGTCGATGTGATAATGAAGCCGATCGATCCCTCAGGTTTCGCCCAAAAAATTCGAACGATTCTGAAATCGTAATCCCCTTCGTTTTTTTCTCCTATCGTTCAGCATCTGCCCGTACGTTCGACAATCGACCTGTCTTCTTGAAAAGCAGTTAGTTTTATAGCCTCCATAAACCGTTTTTATCGTGTAGGACAAACACCTACAAAAAATTCAGACCAACCCCGATATTTTTCGGTGCCTTTCAGGATGTTTAATGAAAAGAGAAGAAACTGTGCGGTCTGAAGGAGAAGACGATGAAGGCTTTGTTCGTGAGCGGAGAGACGGTCGACAATCAGGACTTCCTTGTCCCCTATTACCGGCTGCGGGAGGAAGGGGTCGAGGTCGATATTGCCTATATGGAAAGGGGCAGAATCCGGCGAAAAGGCAATTCGCGGCATATCGGGGCGCGGAACAGGCTCGTCAGGACGTGGGAGTATGATGTGCTTTTTGTCTCTTTGGGCGCTGAAAAAGATCTCATTGCGCTCTGAGATGCGGTTCATGCGGCAGACGAGAATTTTCAAGCGATGGGCCTCGGCATTCACGAATACCAGCGGTCTTTCGGCACCTTTTATTGCTATAGACCCAGGGGCCTGTTCAATGACAGGCCTTTTTCATGTTTGAAAGGGGGTGGGAGCGGACGAGAGCAGTCGGGACAGGGCACTCCACGTTCTTTAGTAATAACCGCAGGTATCGAATATCTTTTGGGAGGAAATAAGACGTATGACTCCATGGACTATGAATATCGATCCGATGGGTAATATTTATCTTTCGGCGCTTATCGCAGCGATTCCGATAGCATTTCTCTTTTGGGCCCTCGCCATCAAACGCATGAAGGGCCATTGGGCAGCAAGCATTGCTGTAGCGCTCAGCCTTGTCGTAGCCGTTGCAGCATACGGGATGCCGTTCCAGTATGCCGCCTTATCTGTTGTGAACGGAGCCCTTTTCGGTCTCTTCCCAGTTTGCTGGATTGTTATTACGGCACTGTTCATCTATAACATGTCGGTCAAGACAGGGCAATTCGAAGTCATCAAGAACTCGCTTGCCTCGATCTCGGATGACAGGCGCATCCAGGCCCTGCTCATTGCGTTCTCGTTCGGTGCGTTTATCGAAGGAGCCGCCGGGTTCGGCACGCCCGTTGCGATTACCGCGGCGATGCTCGCGGGCCTCGGCTTTAAACCTCTTTACGCAGCAGGTCTCTGCCTGCTTGCAAATACGGCGCCCGTTGCATGGGGTGCCATCGGAATTCCTATCGTCGTCGGCGGACAGGTCTCCGGGGTTCCGGATGTCGCATTGAGCCAGATGGTCGGCCGCACCCTTCCGTTCCTGAGTGTTCTTGTTCCTTTTTATCTTGTCATTCTTATGTCAGGCTGGAAAAAGGGCATGGAGGTCTGGCCGGCATGCCTTGTCAGCGGCGGATCATTTGCTGTGGCCCAGTTTTTTTCGGCGAATTCGCCGATTACGGCCCCGCTTCTTCCTGACATTATTTCCTCGCTCACCTCGATTGTCTGCACCGTCATCTTCCTGAAATTCTGGCACCCGAAGGAAAGCTGGCATTTCGCGGAGGAGCCCAAGAGCGAAGGCAAGGCCAAGCTTCTGTATACCGGCGGACAGGTCTTCCGCGCCTGGGCACCATTTATTCTGCTGTCGCTGTTCGTTGCCGCATGGGGAATCAAGCCGGTCAATGCAGCCCTGAACCAACTCTGGGGCCTCTTCATGCAGGGGCTCGGGTTCGCCGGCAAGCCGGAAACTATCGTCAGCTACTGGCAGTTCCCGGTGCAGGGCCTGCATAACCTGGTCATAGACCATGTCGCAAAGCCGAAAGCGGCAGTATACAACTTCAACTTCCTGAGCGCAGCCGGAACAGGTATTCTCTTCGCCTGGGTTTTTTCCATTCCCGTGATGGGCGCTTCGATCGGCACTGCTATCGCGTCGGCGGGCAACACCCTCAAGACCCTGAAGTGGCCGATCTATACCATATCTCTGATCCTGGGCTTTGCATATATCATGAACTTCTCCGGCATGGCAATCACGCTGGGCAACGCATTTGCAGCCACCGGCTCGGTATTTCCCTTCTTTGCAGCGTTCCTGGGCTGGCTTGGCGTTTTCATGACGGGATCGGATACCTCGACAAATGCATTGTTCGGAAAACTGCAGGCGGTAACAGCCGAGAAGATCGGCATCGACCCGGTTATCACGGTTTCCGCCAATACTTCGGGCGGCGTCTGCGGCAAGATGATCTCGCCGCAGTCCATTTCGGTTGCGACAGGTGCGACCGGACTTGTCGGCCATGAATCCGACATATTCCGCTTCACCTTGAAGCATTCGATCATTCTCGTCACGGTTGTCGGTGCTATGCATATGCTGTGGTCATATGTTATCACTGGCATTGTTCCGACGTATGAGAAGGCGGTTGCGGCGAAGCCGGCCGCGGCGGCAGCTGCCCCTGTGGCCTTCACCCTTGATAAGGTCAACCCAGACGGTCTTATGTGGTTGGGCATTGCCTGCGCTATTATTGTGCTTGTCACCATTTCCGCGCGGCTTGCCGGCAAGGATCTTGTCGCCGCCGCCGGTGGCGACAAAATTCATTTCCACTAAAATACGAGAGTGTGCAGGAGCGGGCTGTCTGTCCCGCTCCTGTTCTTTTTTGCACTGACGTATCGCATACAAGAGGCGCAAGCCCGGATGCGAAGGCTCACACGGAGAAAGGAGAACAGAAGTATGGACAAGACGGTTGTCGAACGGCTCGAAAAGATCGTCCGTGCAGGATATGTGCTGACGAAGAAGGCGGATCTCATCGCCTATAGTTATGATGCGACAGCAGACGTGCAGACTGAGCTTCCGGATGTTGTCGTTCTGCCTGATTCGGCGGAACAGGTTCAGCAGATTGTCAAGCTCGCAAACGAATTCAGGGTACCGATTTATCCGCGGGGAGCGGGCACGAACCTGAGCGGGGGGACAATACCGCTCAAAAAGGGAATCGTCCTCGGGCTTCAGCGCATGAACAGGATTCTTGAGGTGGATGCCGATAATCTGACGGCGACGGTGCAAGCGGGAGTGGTCGTGCAGGATCTCAACAATGCAGTTGCGCCGCACGGACTCATTTATCCTCCCGACCCCGGCACGGTGGCAACTGCAACCATGGCCGGTACGGTAGCCGAATGCGCGGGCGGCCTCCGCGGGCTCAAGTACGGCGTAACGAAGCACTACATCATGGGGATGCAGGTCGTGCTCCCGAACGGTGAAATCGTCAGATTCGGCGGCAAGACCGTAAAGAATGTTACCGCCTATGATTTCGCATCACTGTTTGTCGGTTCGGAGGGGACCCTCGGCATCGTGACCGAAATAACGGCGAAGCTCATTCCGGCGCCGAAATACAGGAAGTCGATGCTTGCCCTCTACAAGAATCTTGCGGATGCGGGCAATACGGTATCGGGCATCATCAAGGCTCATGTGATACCCGCCACACTCGAAATCATGGATGCAAAGACGATAGAGACGGTTGAAAACTATGCGAAGGTCGGGCTGCCCTCAGGATATGCGGCGCTGTTGCTCATTGAGGTCGACGGCATGGCAAAAGAGGCGGTCGATGCAGAGGCAGCGGCCGTTGTCGAAGTCGTGAAAAATAACAGCGGAGAACTGAAGATTGCGCAAACCGACGTCGAGCGTGACAAACTCTGGGCGGCTCGCAGAGCGGCTTTGCCTGCCCTTGCACAGCTCAGTCCTACAACGGTTCTGGAAGACGCGACAGTACCGCGTTCGCATATCACAGATATGCTTCTGGAGGTACAGAAGATTGCGGAAAAGTACCGGCTCAATATCGGAACGTTCGGCCATGCCGGCGACGGCAATCTCCATCCGACGATACTGGCGGATGCTAAGAATACGGAAGAGATGGAACGTGTGCACAAAGCGGTCGATGAGATATTTGCAGCGGCGCTTCGTTTTGGAGGCACCCTGTCGGGAGAACACGGCATCGGCATCGCAAAGATGCGGTATCTCGGCGACGAACTCGGACAGAGCGGGCTGAACTTGATGAAGACAATCAAGGAGGCCTTCGATCCCAACTACATCCTGAATCCTGGCAAGATGGTGCCGACAAAAGAGGTGTAGCCATGGCTTCTGCAACAGTACCGAAAGAAACCGTTTACGACGAGTTCGCGCTTATCGAGCGGGAACTCCAGCAGTGCATGCGCTGCGGTAATTGCCAGGCGGTCTGCCCCGTTTTTATCACCGAAAAGACCGAGGCAGGCGTCGCGCGCGGCAAAATAGCCCTGGCTCAGGCAATTATCAACGGGAAGCTTGACCTTGATGATCCCGACATGTACGAACATATTTTCAATTGCCTGCTCTGCAAATCATGCATGCAGAACTGTCCGCCCAAGGTGAATCTCGACAAGATCATCCTCTCCCTCCGTTCCGAGATTGCACGGAAAAGAGGTCTGCATCCGCTCAAGAGGAATATCTTCAATCTGCTTCACAAGCACAAAGCGCTCTTTGACCTTGGGATGCGGGCCGGTGGCGCGTTTCAGGGGCTTTTCATGAGGAAGACGGCGAGCGGTCAGGGCCGCACCATGCGGTTTCCGATCGGCATCCTTGACCGGAAGCGGGTACTGCCACAGTTGAGCGCCACGGCTTTCAGGGATCAGGTGCCGGAGAAAATACTCGTGAAAGAACCGCAGACGACCGTCGCGTTCTTTACGGGATGTTCCATTAACTATATTTACCCGCAGTTCGGGCATGACATCATCACTGTCCTGAAGACGAACAATGTCAATATTGTGATTCCGAAAGATCAGCACTGCTGCGGGTTGGCGGTCTTTGCCCATGGTGATGTCGCAACCGCCCGCGACATGGCGAGAGCGAATCTCGATGCGCTCGACGCATCCGGTGCCGAGCATGTCATCACCGGCTGCGGGTCGTGCGGCGGGACGCTCGTGCATGAATACAAGGAATTGCTCGGCGACGACCCTGACTACCTTTGTAAAGTCGAATACTGGTCCGAAAGGGTTCGCGATATATCGACATTTCTGACAAAAGTCATCGCCTATAGAAAGCCTACCGGCGAGGTCACCGCGAGCGTTACCTATCACGATTCCTGCCACCTCAAGAAAACCATGCAGGTCTTTGCCGAGCCCCGCGAGATTATTCGCAGCATTCCGGGCGTGACCTTCAAGGAGATGGGCAAGCCGGACGCCTGCTGCGGGAGCGGCGGCACCTATAACCTGACGCATTACGAAACCTCGACCGGCATCCTGAAGCGGAAGACCGAAGACATCAACAAAACCGGCGCGACCATGGTAGTGACCGGTTGCCCCGGCTGCCTCATTCAGCTCATCGACGGCATTGAGCAATTCGGCCAGGGACAGAGGGGCACGCACTATATTTCGCTCCTGGCCCAATCGTACCGGGCGGAGCAGAAGCATGGGAGGAAAAAGCACTGAAATCGGCGTAAAACCATCGCAAGGGATTGGGCGAACGGATGGATCTCATCCTTCCGTCCTGTTTGTCGTGAATTGCCGATGGTTTTCAATGAATGACCCTGGGAATAAAGCCGATATATACGATTGAGAGCAGATATACCCTTTTTCAGAGGGGCACGGGCAACGGGAGGTATACTCTTTATGAATGGCGCGAACGCAGCACAGGAAGGACCATTATTTTCTTCACTTCGAGGCAAGGTTATCGCATGTGTCGTTCCGCTATGGATTTTCATATGCGTCTTAGCGCTAGTAATCTTGTTTTCACTCGCTAAGTTCAGAGGGATCCTAGCTCAGTGCGCCCTGGAAACGAAGATGCAGGAAGGTCTGCTCGACACGTTAGCGATCATGCAGGCGTTTGCTGTCGCGATACCGGTGCTGGCCGCAGTGTTCGGCATCATCGCAGTCGTTGTCTTCAGGAAATCGGTCTTTACCCCGCTCGCGGTTGTTTCCGATACGATTAAAAGCGGTGACTTTTCGCGGGAAATTAGCGTTATTGGCTCAGCTGAAATCGGTCAGCTTGCAGACCGGTATAATCACTTTGCAGGCGAGATGCGAAGGATTTTGTCCGAATCGAAGAGGCTCGGCCTTTCGGTTGCAGTTGACGCGACGCGGACGGCAAAACTGACGACGGACTCATATGCGAGTGCCCAGCGTCAGGGAGAACTGGCCGATGTAATCTTCAGGACCAGCCAGGACGTTACCGTTGCCGTCAACGACATCGCCAAAACGACACAGAATATTGCGGAGTCGACGAGGACCAACCTCGAGACGGCGAAGGGGGCACGCGAAGATCTTCTGGGCGTCAATGCCGGCATGGATACGACCATGTCGAGTCTATCTGAATTCACTCGCACTGTCGGCAACCTTAGCACGAAATCCGAGCGGATAAAGGATATTGTTCGTCTGATCGAGGATATATCGGATCAGACAAATCTCCTTGCCCTGAACGCCGCCATCGAGGCTGCACGTGCCGGAGATGCAGGACGCGGGTTTGCGGTCGTTGCCGACGAGGTCCGGAAACTTGCAGAGCGCGTGAAATCAGCTACGGAAGAGATTTCGCAGAATATTAGCGAAATGCTGGACGAGGTCAAACGCACGTCGGTCGAGATCGATTCAATCAATACGAATTTTGAGCAGACCGGTTCGATCATACGGAAGGCTACAGGAGACTTTGAACTGCTTGTCCGGGACTTTGATCAGAACGCCATGCAGCTCTCCGGCACCGCGTCGGCGGTTGAAGAACTTTCGATGACAAATGCCGAAATCCATCGTCAGGTTCAGGACATCCATCAATTGAGCATCGATGTTTCCCGACGCCTGCAGGAGTCGACGGCATATTCAGCAGGCATGAACCGCGCAACCGAGAAGATGCTGGAACTCGTCTCGCAATTCAAGATCGGCAACGATACGCTTGAGGCGACGATTGACAAGGTGCGCTTCTGGCGCGACAGGATACAGGAAAAAATTCAAGAGCTCGCGCACCGCGGAATTAAAGTTTTTGATCAGAATTATAAAACTGTTCCGAATACGAATCCGCAGAAATATACGACGGATTTCTCGGATGCCTTTGCGCTGGAAATGGTTGCCCTGTTCGATGAAGTTCGGCGCGACCTGCAGTCGATCTATGCCGTCGCTGTCGATCTGAATGGATATCTTGCCATGCACCACAGTGAGTTCTCGAAGCAGATGACCGGCGACCCGAACGTTGATCTTGTACATAGTCGGCATCAGCGGATCTTTTTCAGCGTCGAAACAGAGAAGAGGCGTGTGCGCAATACTCAGCCGTTTCTTCTTCAGACATATTCCCGTGACACCGGTGAGGTGCTTAATGACCTCGCGATGCCGATTCATGTCGACGGCAGGCACTGGGGAGCGCTCGTAACGGGTTTCAAACCCGATCGGTTTCTCGATGCCGGCAAATAACTACGATATGGCAGAATAGATCAATCCGATTCAGCAGAAAGGAGCCTCGGTGAATATAGCGGAAATCAGAAAGCAGGCACGGGAGAAGCTACAGCCTTTTTGCAGGGTTTGTGCCGTATGTGACGGCAAGGTCTGTGCAGGCGAAGTGCCCGGTATGGGCGGTGCCGGTACTGGCAGCTCGTTTCGCGCAAACCTCGAGGCGCTTGCGCGTCAGCGCTTTGTGATGAAGACCATCCACTCCATCAAGAAGGCTGACACGTCCTTCACTTTATGGGGGGTAGAGTTCAGCATGCCGATATTTGCCGCACCAATCACGGGAATTTCTTACAACATGGGAGGCAAACTCGGCGAAGAGGAATTCAGTGACATTTGGGTCGGCGGGGCAGCTCAGGCCGGATCAATGGGAATGACCGGAGACGGGGCCGACGCCGTTATGTACGATGGTGGGCTTAAAGCCATACAGTCAGCGGGCGGCCGCGGCATCCCCTTTGTCAAACCGAGAGGGCAGGAAGAGATTGTCAAACGCATCAGACAGGCTGAAGAGGCCGGGGCAGTCGCGGTCGGCATGGACGTCGACGGTGCTGGCCTTATTACCATGGCCCTGAAAGGGCAGCCGGTCGGCCCGAAAACACCGGGCGAGTTGGCTGCCGTTATCAAATCAACCGCCTTGCCGTTTGTCGTAAAGGGAATTATGTCTCCTGATGAGGCGGAAATAGCCGCTGAATGCGGTGCCGCCGCCATTGTCGTTTCAAATCACGGCGGGAGGGTGCTTGACAGCACGCCGGGCGCAGCGGATGTCTTGCAGGCGATCGCTGAGAAGGTTAAAGGAAACGTAACCATATTCTGCGACGGCGGGGTAAGAAGCGGAGGCGATGTCCTCAAGCTGCTTGCGCTTGGTGCAGACGGCATTCTCGTAGGGCGACCGCTTGTCGTCGGTGCCTTTGGAGGCGGTCGCGAGGGAGTGGCACTGCTGTTGAACAGGATGGGAAACGAGATCGTGCAGGCGATGCTGCTCACCGGAACGTCCGACGTGAGGCAGGTCGACAGCGCCATCCTCGCTTAATTGACAGAAGCCGGACCGGTGAGCATCCCGCGCAATTCTTGCAATCAGCGCGCCGTTGCGGTATAGTGAAAATTGCATTCTGAGTGAGAACGGTAACGGAGTCATCAACGTGAAAATGCCCAAAAAAAAGTGCTGTAATGACCTGAACGCCGCGAAAGTCGTCGGTTTGCTCGGCGCGGCCGGCTTATGCGGCCTTGGCGGAATCCTGGTGAATCGCCGAGGGCCGGTGAGCGGAGCGTTCGTCGGTACAGCGCTGGGAGCGGTGGTCGGAGCAGGCATTGCAACAGTTATTGAGTATCTCGCCGGGGTAAAACCTTATCGGAATGTTTCCCCCTACTACGAAGACTACGACACTGAATCAGGACTGTAACGATCATCGTTTTCTTTTCGGCACTCGTCCATGCGGTTCAGTTCCTCCTTCCACTATCATCGTGACAGGCACGGGATATTCGCTTCCAAGCGAACTGATTAACCTTTGCGACAGCGCAAGGATTGGTCGGGAAATGATTGCTGCGTCATAGCGGTCGCACTGCCTTACCCGTTTGCGCGGGCCGTGGGAACTCAGGCACCACGCCTGGAACCGGCCTTTCCGTGCCGCCATCTTTCTAACGGCTTCGATTCTTTGCAAATCGCATTCCGGTGCCGTATTATAGTGACAAAGGACTATAAAAATGCCGATGTCTGAACGAGAGGGGAGTTCATCATGCTGAAGGCTCGCGACATCATGACCACGGATGTTATCACCGTTAAACCGACGACTACTGTAGGAGATCTGGCCCGTCTTCTCATCGAGCATCGCGTCAGCGGAGCGCCTGTGCTGACCGATTCGGGGGAGTTATACGGGATTGTCACCGAAAATGACCTTGTCAGCCAAAATAAGCGGCTGCATATTCCTACGGTACTGCGTCTGTTCGATGCTTATATCATGCTCGGGAACCCCGGCGGCGTCGAAAAAGAGCTCAAGAAGATGACCGGCACAACCGTTGCCGACATCTGTACGAAAGATATCGTAACGATAACGCCCGAAACCAGCATTGACGAGATTGCGACAATCATGGCCGATCGCAAAATCCACCTCATCCCCGTCATTTCCGGCGGTAAGCTTGCGGGCATTATCGGGAAGATCGATCTCATCCGCGCAATGCTGCTGTAAGGTGCAGTAAAGGGATGATCGAATCCCGCGTCACGACAAACTCGCCGGAAGACACTATGGCCCTGGGGCGAAGGATTGGGCAGGCGCTCCGGAGTCGTGTAGGAGGGGCTGCCGTCTGTCTTTCGGGCGATCTCGGGGCGGGGAAGACCGTTTTTGTGAAAGGGCTTGCCGCAGCGTTCGGCATTCCGGAGCGGGAGGTCGGAAGCGCCAGCTTCATTGTCATTGCCGAGTATGAGACGACCCCGCGGTTCGTGCATGTTGATCTGTATCGAATAGAATACAGCTCTGATCTTGATGAGCTTGGACTCTGGGAATATATCGGCGATGATGCAGTCGTCGTCATCGAGTGGGCGGAACGGCTTGCTGAGCAGCCGCGGAATGCCGTGCAGATATATCTTGAATCGCTTTCGGAAACGGAACGGGAAATCCGGATTAGAGATGAAGACCATTGGGATAATCAGCAAGCCGCATCGTAAGGAACCCCTCGAAATAATACGGGAGCTGTATCCGTGGCTCTCGGCGAGGGGCTGCTCGGTTCTGGTCGAACCGGAGATCGCCGCTACGCTCGGGGGGCAGGGCGTCGATAAGGCCGAAATCGCCCGCAATGCCGATGTCCTCGTTGTCCTCGGCGGGGACGGTACAATGCTGGGTGTCGCGCGGCTTGTCGGTGATCGTCCGATCCCGATCCTCGGCATCAATCTCGGCGGACTCGGCTTCATCACGGAGGTGAGCCGCGAGCGGGCGTTTGAGGCGCTCGAAAATCTCCTTGCCGGACACTATCGCGTTGAAGAACGTATAATGCTGCATGCGGAGGTTCTGCGCGGCGGCGTCTGTATCGAGCAGTTTACCGTATTGAATGACGTGGTCATCAACAAGGGCGCGCTCGCAAGGATTATGGACCTCGAAACATCTGTGGACGACAAGTACGTTACGACGTACAAGGCGGACGGCCTTATCATGGCGACGCCGACAGGTTCGACCGCATATTCCCTCTCCGCGGGCGGGCCCCTGATCTACCCGACATTGCATTGCATCGTGCTGACGCCTATTTGTCCTCATACCCTAACGAACCGCCCGATCGTTCTTCCGGACAATGCCACGGTAGATGTCCTCCTGAAGTCCGAAAGCGAGCATGTTTACCTTACACTCGATGGCCAGCGCGGATTCCCGCTCCGCAAGAGTGACCGCGTCCGGGTCCGCCGGTGCGCCTGCAAGACACAGTTCGTCCTGCCGTTTGAACGCGATTATTTTGAAGTGCTGCGTACCAAGCTGAAATGGGGGGAGCGTTAGGGCGCCGTGACCGGACCACTCAAAAAGGATCTCACGACCGTACTCGACTTTTACCGGGAGTTCGGCATTGAAGCCCTCCCGTTTCGTATTCATCCCGGCGGACGCCCCTCGGACGAATCATCACCGGTGCAGGCGTCTTGCATGCCGAAGGTGCCTGTTGAAGATAAAAAGGCGGCATTGGATGCCCTTCGGGCTCAAATCGGCGACTGTACATGCTGCAAATTATCGCAAGGCAGAACCAATCTGGTTTTCGGTGAGGGCAATCCCGGCGCTGAAATAATGTTCATCGGAGAGGCCCCGGGACGGGAAGAAGACACGCAGGGGCGTCCTTTTGTGGGTGATGCCGGGAACGTCCTGACGAATCTGATACGGAAGGTCATGAACAGGGAACGATCTGATGTCTATATCGCCAATATCTGCAAGTGCCGCCCCCCACAGAATCGTGACCCCGAGGCGGACGAGATGGTTGCGTGTTTCCCGTTCCTTAACGAGCAGATACGCATTGTTGCGCCGAAGATTATCGTCTCGCTCGGCAAAATTGCGACATTCAGCCTGATGAAGCCTCCGTATCCGATTGCGAAGTTCTCGATCATGCGGGAGCGCGGCAAATGGTTTTCGTATAACGGTGTGCCGGTGATGCCGACGTTTCATCCCGCCTACCTTATGCGCAATCCAAAAGACAAGTGGCTGACCCTTGAGGATGCGAAGGCGGTGCTTGCGCGTCTCGAAGAAATACGAAAGGCGGAGGGCTCCTGCTTATGAAGGCTATCTGGGCACCGTGGCGCATTGAATACATTCTTTCGGAGAAGGAGAAAGACTGCATTTTTTGCACATTCCCGCGCCAGACGAATGATCGTGAGAATCTGATTCTCTTCAGAAATGAACAAACATATGTCATCATGAACAAGTATCCGTATAACAACGGGCATCTTATGGTCGTGCCATACTTTCATACCTCGTCGTTCGACGGACTGTCCGATGACGTCCTGCGGGAAATGAATGTCATGACAAAGCACTGCGTGGAGGTGCTCTCGAAGGCATTCCGTCCCGAGGGGTTCAATATCGGCATCAATATCGGCAAGGCGGCGGGAGCCGGAATCGAGGAGCATCTGCATGTCCATGTGGTTCCGCGCTGGGGCGGCGATGCGAACTTCATGAGCACGGTCGGGGAGGTGCGCGTCATCGTCGAACACATTCGCGCGACGTATGACAAACTTCACCCGCTTTTCAATTCTTGACCCCTCCGGAACCGGTCCGGTAAACTACGCTACCTATGGAAAAGAAGATCCTCAGGGCGTTTGAAGAGAGCATTGCGGTCAAGAAAGAGTTTGTTAAGGCAAACCTTGGCCAGATTGCAGAATGCGCCCAGATGATCGCCGATGCGTTCAATGAAGGGAAGAAGCTGCTGCTCTTCGGAAACGGCGGCAGTGCCTGTGATGCATCCCACATAGCGGCGGAGTTCGTGAACCGTTTTAAAAAAGATCGGCCCGGCCTTCCTGCCCTGGCGCTGAACACCGACATGGCCGTCATAACCTCGATTTCGAATGATTATTCGTACGACAATATCTTCGCCCGTCAAATCAAGACGCTCGGAGATGCCGGGGATATCGCCATGGCCATTTCGACGAGCGGGGGATCGAAAAATGTCATTAAGGCTGTCGAAGTCGCACGCAAAAAGGGTATCAAGGTTATCGGCCTGACCGGGACGAAGGGCGACAAATTTGCCGGCCGGTGCGATATGGCGTTTGTCGTTCCGAGCGAAGATACCCCGCGCATCCAGGAAACGCATATTACGCTCGCGCATGTCATCTGCCAGATCGTCGAAGAGATCCTCTTCGAGGTTCCCCGCAAGGCAAGCTCCTCAAAAACATCCTCCTGAACGAAATGAGAATCCTAGGCATCGACCCCGGCAGCATAAACTGCGGATACGGGTTCGTAATTGCCGCTGAAGCACACAGCCGGGTGCGCGCCGGAGCTGGCACTCAGCAGATTGTTTACGGCGGTTCCGGCCGCATTGTCATGTCGGCGGCAAAAGCACTCGAGGTCCGTCTGTCGGAGCTCTTCAGATCGCTTCGTGAAGTTATAGAAGAGTCTGCTCCCGATGTTATCGCAGTTGAGCGTATCTTCTTCGCAAAGAGCACGAAGTCTGCCCTGACTCTTGGCCATACGCGGGGCGTGATCCTTCTTGCGATAGCGGAAAGCGGCAGGCCGCTTGCGGAATACAGCGCGCTTGAAGTGAAGAAAGCGGTCGTCGGTTACGGCCGTGCGGAGAAGGCGCAGGTCGAGTCTATGGTCAGGCGTCTGCTCGACATACGCCACAACCTCTCGCCGGACAGTTCCGATGCCCTGGCCCTGGCGCTCTGCCATGCGCATCAGACGAGCTTTGCCGCGTCCGGGAAGCGGCATGCCATGCGCTCCCGCAAGCCCTCGTGAGACGCGGAAGCCGCGCTTCTGACTTCAGGACCGAATCCGGTATACTAATCGTATTATGATAGCGTCATTGCGAGGGAAACTCCTCTCGAAGAAACCTGATGGGCTCATTCTTGAAGTAAGCGGAGTCGGGTACGGTGTGCTCGTTCCGCTCACCATCCTTTCGTCGCTGCCCGAGGAAGGCCGTGAGATCTTTCTCTATACTTATACGCATGTTCGTGAGGATGTATTGCAGCTATATGGTTTTCTGAGCGAGGACGAGAAAAGGATATTTCTGACGCTGATCGGCATCACCGGGATCGGGCCGCGCATCGCGCTCAATATTCTTTCGGCGATCCGTCCGGAGCAGTTCCACTCGGCGGTCCAGACCGAGGACGTCGATCTCCTCTGCCGCGTGCCCGGACTCGGGAAGAAGACGGCGCATCGCATCATTCTCGAACTGCGGGAGAAGTTGCCCGCCCTGCAGGAAAAACGCGACGCGTTGTATGATGACGCCCTTTCCGCCCTGATAAACCTCGGATACAAGAAGAACGTCGCACAGGCTGCACTCGAAAAGTCCTATGCAAAGGGGCAGGGCGGCATTGAGGATCTCCTTCGTGAATCCCTGAAGTACCTGACGGTGGAGAAATGAGAATTGATGATCGCGAAATAAGCAATCCCCTCCCGATAACGGCTCCTGATGAGCCGGGGTATGAGCTGAGCCTGCGGCCCCGGTCGCTGCGGGAATTCGTCGGCCAGGAGAAGATCAAGGAGAATGTCGCCGTCTTCATCGAGGCTGCATTGCTCCGGAAGGAACCGCTCGACCATGTGCTTTTTTTCGGCCCGCCGGGGCTCGGCAAGACCACACTCGCGACGATAATCGCCAACGAATTGAAGGTGAATATCAAGACGACGTCGGGGCCGGTTCTCGAAAGGCCGGGAGACCTTGCGGCAATTCTTACAAATCTCTCCGACGGCGATATTCTCTTCATCGACGAGATCCATCGTCTCCCGAGAGTAGTCGAAGAAGTACTCTATCCGGCCATGGAAGACTTCACCCTCGACATCATTATCGGCCAGGGCCCGAATGCGCGCACCCTCAAATTGAATCTTCCCCGGTTTACGCTCGTCGGGGCAACAACCCGCACCGGCATGCTCACCTCGCCGCTGCGCGATCGCTTCGGCGTAATTTGCCGTCTGGAGTTTTATGCGGCCGCTGAACTTACGGAAATCGTGAAACGGTCCGCCGACCTGCTCGCCATTTCGATTGATCGTGCGGCGGCTGATGAAATTGCGCGGCGCTCCCGCGGAACGCCGCGCATTGCGAACCGCCTCCTGAAGCGCCTTCGCGATTTCGCGCAGGTTAAGGGCGATGGCATCATTACCATGGAAATTGCGCGGAAGGGGCTCGCCTCGCTTGATGTGGATCACATCGGCCTCGACGAGGTGGACAGAAAACTTCTCCTCGCCATCATCGAGAAATTTAACGGCGGTCCGGCAGGCGTCGAGGCGCTGGCCGCAACGCTCCGCGAGGACAAAGACACGATCGAAGACGTGTATGAGCCGTTCCTGCTTCAGGAGGGTCTTTTGGAACGGACGCCGCGCGGACGGCTCGCCACGCGGCGCGCCTACGAGCATCTCGGCAGGGCTGTTCCGCACTCGCTTTTCCCATAGCCATGCATATCCTCATGCACATCTGCTGCGCAAATTGCGCACTCTTTCCGCTGATGTCTATGCACGAGCGGGGGGGCACCGTGACCGGGTTCTGGAGCAATCCGAATATTCATCCGCTGACCGAATATCGGCTGCGTCTTGATGCCGTCCGGCAGTTGGCGGCGATGAGATCGCTTCCGATGCAATATGATGAGGAGTATGGATTGGTCGAATTCGTGAGAGCGGTTGCGGGACGGGAGGATGAACGGTGCGATTACTGTTATCGCGTTCGTCTCGATGCGACCGCCGCCCGTGCGAAGGCCCTCGGTCTCGACGGATTCACCTCGTCGTTGCTTGTAAGCCCCTATCAGCGATTTGATAAAATATATGCGTTGGGAATAGAGTTGCAGGGGCAGTATGATATCGAGTTTATCGGAGAGGATTTCAGGCCCGGGTATCGCTCCGGTATGCAGATGTCGCGCGATCTCGGCTTCTACCGCCAGAAATATTGTGGCTGCATTTATTCCGAAATGGAACGATATGCGAAGAACATGCAGCCCGAAGCGTAACGGAAGATGGAACAACTCGGCAAGACGCTTCTGATTCTCGGCTTGGTAACGGCTTTGATCGGCGGGCTGCTGATGGTGTCTGGCAAACTGCCATGGCTGGGGAAATTGCCGGGCGACATCGTCTTTGAGCGGAAGAATTTCACGTTCTATTTTCCCATCGCAACGAGCATCGTGATCAGCGTGGTGCTGTCACTTATTTTTTGGTTTTTGGGAAGGAAATAAGAGCAGATGTATATACGATTTTTTTCCGTGCTTGTTGTTCTTGCCCTTTGGTGCGGCGTGTCGTCTGCGGCGGACACCGTCGTGCGGGTTCTCTTGTTGAATAACGGGGCTGCCGTGAAGCCTCCACAGAAGGACGAGGCGCTGGAGCAGCTCGATTCTTCCAAGGGAGAGATCCTGATGGGCGGTATGCGGTACTCCGGGCTCGTGGAGATCTGGCGCGGAAAGGGAGGGCTCTATGTCATCAATGAGCTGCCCCTGGAGGAGTACGTCAAGGGAGTCGTAGCAGGGGAGGTCGGCAGGCTGTGGGACGCCGAAGCGCTGAAAGCGCAGGCGGTGGCGGCCAGAACCTACGTGCTCAGCCAGAAAAAGGAGCAGACCGGGGTCGGCAAGCTCCGATACGATCTCACATCGACGGTTTTGCATCAGGTGTACAAAGGTGGCGATATCCCCGAAACGACTGCAGCAGCCGTTGAGGACACGCGCGGCGAAATCCTCGTTTACGATGGAAAGCCGATTACTGCCTTTTATCACTCCACGAGCGGAGGGGCTACCGAGGATGCGAAAGAGGTTTTCGGCAAAGACTATCCGTATCTTCGTTCAGTAGATGCGAATTCTGAACTCTCTCCGTTTTTTCTCTGGCAGAAGCAAATTCCGCTGAAAGAGTTGGAGAAGGCGTCGGGCGTTCCAGGCCTTCTGGACCTTTCTGTTGATTCGTATACCGCCTCCGGCAGGATCCGTTTTTTCTCGGCCATTATCGCAAACGGGTCAGTCAAGGTTCCTGCGGCGGAACTGCGAAAGAACCTCGGCTGGGACAGACTCCCGAGCACCCTCGTGACGAACGTGCTCCGCGATGGCGAACTGATTATCATCGAAGGGCGCGGATATGGCCACGGCGTCGGCATGTGCCAGTGGTGCGCCCTCCAGATGGCGAAGGATGGCAAGACCTATCGCGATATCCTGGCGCACTTCTATCCGGGAACCACGTTGCAGCAGTATGAAATCCGCTGAGTTCGACTTCCCGCTGCCCGAGCATCTCATTGCATCGAGACCGGCAGCTGATCGCGACGCTTCACGCCTTCTCGTGCTCCAGCGGGATGGGGCGTGCCTGCATTGCGGATTCCGCGACATTGTCGCTCACCTCGACGAGGGGGATTTGATCGTGCTGAACAACACCAAGGTCTTTCCGGCGCGCCTCCTTGCCCGCAGACCGTCGGGCGGCAAGCTCGATATCTTGCTCGTTCGTCCTGTCGATGGGATGGAGGTATGGGAAGTACTGCTGAGGGGCCGGTATGTCGGGCCCGTCCTTATCAACGGCGCACTGAAGGCAGTGCTTGTCGATGAGGCGATCCCCGGCATGGGGAAACGGAGGGTTTTGCGGTTTGATCCCGCTCCTCCCGAGGGCGTCGAAGCCGCCTTGTGGACGCACGGGGCCATGCCGTTACCGCCGTATATCAAGCGCGAGCCGGATCAGGATGACAAGCATCGCTATCAGACGATCTATGCGCGGCAGAGCGGATCGATTGCCGCTCCGACGGCGGGCCTTCATTTTACGGCTGGAGTACTGGACTCCTTGCGCCGCAAAGGCGTCAGGATTGAGGAATTGACCCTGCATGTAGGCGTGGGGACTTTTCAGCCGGTCCGTGCCGACGATATTGAAGCGCATGCAATGGCGACAGAGTCATTCGCCGTCCCCGAAAGGCTTCTATCGGATGTTCAGGTCACGAAGAAAAAAGGACGCCGTGTCGTTACGGTCGGAACGACGGCGACGAGGGCGCTTGAAGCGGTCGCCTGCGGCAGATTCCGCGACGAAGGGTCATCTCACGGGATTATTCGCGGAAGTACCGATATTTTTATCTATCCGGGATTTCGTTTTCTAGCGGCGGATGCCATCCTCACGAATTTTCATCTCCCGCGGTCTACCCCGCTCATGCTGGTCTCGGCTCTCAGGGGGGCCCCGGCTATAAGGGCTGCGTACAAGGAAGCAATAGCCAAGGGGTATAGATTTTTCTCCTATGGCGATGCTATGCTCATTTCATGAAGAATCCGACAGGTCGTAGACCATCGCTTGTGATCGTGAGCAGAATGACATTTGCCCTGATCGTGCTGGGGGTTGCGCTCTTCAGTTTTGCGGTCGGTTATCTTGTTGCATATCAGCTTGCAGCCCCGGTGATCGGAGAACGTGTCGCAATCAATTCGGGCGATATCCGTCCTGCCCTGCCGCCGGAAGAGAAGCGCGTGCTTGATGCACCACCGGCGCAGGCGCCGCTCCAGGCCGTTCAGCCGCCGCAGGCCACTGAACCGGTCAAGCCGGCTGAACCCTCCGTCCCGGTACAACCCGCCGTTCCCGAAAAGGAAAAGCCGTCTGTGCCGCAGCCTGAGCCGAAGCAGCCCGAGGCAAAGCCCGCTCCTGAAAAGGCGGTCGATGCCGGCGGCAAGAAACAACGCGCGAAGGAAATGGATGCCGATACGACAAAGAAGGCGACCGATAGGCAACACTATATCGTTGAGCTTGGGTCTTTCTCGGACCCTGCCCGGGCCGATGTATTCAAAGCCGACCTCGTCAAAAAAGGCGTGAAGGCATATGTCGTGCCAAAAACGGACAAGAACCCATATACCCGTGTCCGCTCGGGAAAGTTTTCGAATCTGGCCGACGCAAAAAAACATGCTGAAAAAATCAAGGACAAGACTGGCGTTTCGGGCCGCGTAATCAAACGCTAACCTTTGTGACATTTTCTGCCTTAGCGCAATCATGACGACAACCGCAGAGTTTGAACTGGATGAGCAGCGGGAGTATCCGTTTCTGCACGGAGGGCTCGACAAAACGCTCCGCATGGTTGAGAAATCGCTGAATGTGTCGATAGCGGTTCGCGGGAACAAACTCTTGCTGCAGGGCGAGCATGAGAATGTGTCCCGAGCTGACAAACTGATCCAGGAAATCAGGGCCGTAAACCGAAACGGGTATCTGCTGAAGCCCGAAGACGTCGTCTATGCCGTGAAGGCATTGGGCGAAGGCAAAGAGATATCGCTTACCGACCTCTTTGCGGGCAGTATTCCGGTTGCCGCCAAGAAACGTTTCGTTATTCCGAAGACCGAAACCCAGCGCGAGTATCTCGATTCGATCGGCAAATATGATATCGTCTTCGGCATCGGCCCCGCCGGCACCGGCAAGACCTACCTTGCGATGGCAATGGCCATTCATGCCTATCTCGAGAAACAGGTCTCGCGTATTGTTCTCGTGCGGCCTGCCGTCGAGGCGGGCGAAAAGCTCGGTTTCCTTCCGGGTGATATTGCAGAAAAGGTGAGTCCGTATCTCAGGCCGCTCTATGATGCCCTTTTCGACATGATGGATATCGACAAGGCGTCGAAGCTGATTGAGCGGGGTACGATTGAGATTGCACCGCTGGCCTTCATGCGCGGACGCACGCTCAACGACTCGTTCATCATTCTCGACGAGGCGCAGAACACGACGTCCGAACAGATGAAAATGTATCTGACGCGACTTGGCTTCAGCTCAAAGACCGTCATTACCGGCGACGTGACCCAGATTGACCTCCCTTCGGGGCGTTCTTCGGGCCTGATTGAGGCGATGCGCATCCTGAAGGATGTCGACGACATAAAGATTGTTCATTTTTCACAAAACGACGTGGTGCGTCATCGGCTGGTTCAGGAGATTGTCGTAGCGTATGAGCGATTTGAAAAACGTTCGGCAGAAAACGAAAAGCCGGCAGATTAGCAGCCTGAAGAAGAAGGTTGCGGAATACCCCGGCGCTCACCGCAACGAGCTGCAGGGGATCGGCATTCTTGCGCTTATCAGCGCCGTCATCGCCCTTATCCTGCAGGACGATGCGGTGCCTGCCCAACACGCCATCGGCATCGCTCATTATTTCGGCAGCCTCCTGATCTCGCTTTTGATACTCTTCATCTTTTTCAAGGATATCAAGCGATACAAACCCGCCTATTTTGGCGACAACAAGATGATGGGCCTCCTCGCACTGCTGGTCGTCGGCACGCTGCTGGTCAGCAGGCTCTTCGGCTGGCTTCTCTCCGCGCTGCACCGCGGTCTTGATCTGCCCCTTGGGGATTCGTTCATCTTCGGCATCCCGATCGCAGCGGGAGCCATGCTTATTACGCTCATTTTCGACTTCCATCTCGCCATCAGCTTCTCGTTCGTAATGAGTCTCCTGTCGGGCGTTTGGCTCCATAATCCGTTCTTTCCGATTTACACCTTTGTCGGGAGCCTGACGGCAGCTTTTTCGGTTCTGCGATGCCGTCGCAGGTCGACGTTGATTCAAGCAGGCATCTATGTCTGTATCGCGAACGTCCTTACCGCAGCCATGATCCTGCTTGCGCAGGGACAACTCTTTTCGGTCGTCGCGCCGTCAAGCTTTCTCTTCGGCATTCTGGCAGGCGTCAGCGTCATCGCACTCGTAACGTCCATGCTGCCGGTCATCGAATACTCCTTCGGCCTCAGGACCGACATCAGTCTCGTGGAACTGCTCGATCATGATCAGCCGCTTCTCAAGAATCTCATGGTGAATGCCCCCGGAACCTATCACCACAGCATCATCGTCGGAAACCTTGCAGAGGCCGCCGCTGAAGCGGTCGGCGTCAACCCGCTTATGGCACGGGTTACAGCCTATTATCACGATATCGGCAAGGTCAAGATGCCGGATTATTTTGTCGAGAATCAGGCAGGCCCCGTCAGCAGACACGAGAAGCTGACGCCGCATATGAGCAGTATCATTCTTATCTCGCACGTGAAAGAGGGCGTCGAGCTTGCAAAGCAGCATAAACTCCCGAAGCCCGTTATCGATATCATTCAGGAGCATCACGGCACGGGCCTCATGACCTTTTTTTACCAGCGAGCCGTAGAGCAGTCGGACGGTCCGCCGCCGAATCATGAAGAGTACCGCTATCCCGGCCCGCGCCCCCAGACGCGAATTGCAGCGCTCGTTATGATGGCGGATGCCGTTGAAGCCGCGACGCGCTCTCTGTCGGAGCCGACCCCCGCGCGGATAGAGGCGATGGTCGAAAAGATAATCAACAATATCTTTCTGGATGGGCAGATCGATGAGTGTGAACTGACGCTGAAGGACCTGTCGGCAATCAAGGACAGCTTCGTCCATGTTTTGCTGAGCATCTTCCACAAGCGGATACAGTATCCCGAGGTCGATGTGCGGCAGTTTGTGAATCGTCAGGATAAACCCTTGATCAGCGACTTGCCGAGCAATAATGGTGGTAGCGATAAGGAATCGCCAAAGAGCTCTGAAGCTTCGCACTGAAGCGATCACCGCATTCGTCGAAGCGGTTGTCCGGAGCGTAATTTACCGCAACATGCGGCATCGTCTGCCGGGCGTCAATCGTCTGCCGGTCGAAGTGAGCGTCGTTTTTTCGGGTGATCGGATGATGCGAAAGCTCAACAAAGAGTACCGGGCGAAAGACACGACGACCGATGTGCTTTCGTTTCCTCAATTCGATGATCCGTTATCAGCGTTCTCTTGCTTAGCGGAAGGCGAAGTCGCGACCATCCCCCTTGGCGACATCGTCGTCAGCGTCCCGCAGGGGATGCGGCAGGCTGGGCAGGCCGGTGTCGATCCGTCGGAAGAGCTGGCGCGTCTCCTGATTCACGGGATACTGCATCTGTTCGGATATGATCATGAACGCAGCCTTGCCGAAGAGCGCATGATGCGGCGCATTGAAAGCGGGTTATTGCGCAAAACGCCCAGGGATCCTTTGTGCTGGAGCTGATAGTTTTTTTATGCGGAGCCGTTGTAATGATTCTGGAACTTGTGGGTTCCCGAATCCTGGCGCCTTATCTCGGCACATCCATCGTCGTCTGGACTAGCCTTATCGGCATCATCCTTGGCAGCCTGAGCGTCGGGTATTGGTACGGAGGGAAGCTCGCCGACCGCAATCCGAACAACCGCACATTTTCGGGGATTATCCTCATATCGTCGGTTCTCGTCGGCATCATCCCGCTGATAAAAGGGCCGGTGCTTGAATCCCTTCAGGCGGCAGTGTCGAGTTTCTCGCTGAATGCCATCCTGGCGACCGTTGTTTTATTTGCCCTCCCCAGCATCGCCCTCGGCATGGTCTCCCCCTATGCGGTGCGACTGCGGATGCAGGATCTGACGACGTCGGGATCGACGGTGGGGCGTCTCTACGCCGTCTCGACTGTCGGCAGTATAGCCGGAACGTTCCTTGCCGGATTTTATCTGATTGCATACTTCGGAAGCTCAAAGATATTGTTTGTCCTTTCGGCGACGCTTCTGTTCACCTCCGTTCTCGCATATGGACGCGGGTTCTTTGCCGCTCGGGCCGCACTCCTTGCCGTTCTGGCCATTTCGGCGGCGATGGTCGGGGCGCATGAGCGGCAGGAGCAGCGACTCGGCATCTATGCATTTGACACCCTTTACAGCCACGTGCAAATTTACCCGAGCGTCGATGAATCGAACGGTCGAAGAACTATTGCCATGGTAACCAACCCGAAGGAAACGCAGTCCGCCATGTATGTTGACAGTCCGTCGGATTTGGTCCTGAGATATACGCGATTTTACCGGCTAGTCCATCATTTTCGTCCCGATACGTCGTCTGCCTTGATGATCGGCGGAGCAGGATACTCGTATCCGAAAAATTTTCTGGCTTCGTTTCCTCATGCCCGTATGGATGTCGTCGAGATTGATCCCGATTTCACATCCCTCGCCCGCCGTTATTTTGCCCTTCCAGATGACCGAAGGCTGCGTATTTACCACGAGGACGGCCGGACGTATTTGAACAGGGCCACCGAAAAATACGATGTCATATTCGGCGATGCATTCAGTTCATTCTACTCGGTTCCCTATCAGCTCACGACGCTCGAAACGGTGCGACGCATTTATGGCGCGCTGAACGACCGCGGGGTCGTTCTGATGAACATCATTTCGTCCATCGAAGGCGAGACAGGGGAGTTCCTGCGGGCGGAACTGGCGACATTCCGGGCGGTATTCCCGCAGGTGTACCTTTTTGCAGTGCGGACTCCCGCTGACGGCGCGGATATCCAGAATATCATGCTGGTTGCCCTGAAGAGCAAAGCACCTCCGTCGTTCCGAAGCGATGATGCAGAAATGAAACGCTATCTCACGCACCGATGGGGCGCGGACGTGCCGGCGGACATGCCGATCCTGACGGATGAGCATGCGCCGGTTGATGCCTACATGCTGAAAGTGATCCGGGCGCTTTAGCCCGATATGATGCGATGCCGTTCCAACGTTGGATAGAAAGTGCAAACAATGCGATCGAGGGCATCCTTCATGCCGTCCGGACTGAGCGGCATGTTCAATATCATCTCGCAACCGCGCTGGCAGTACTTTTTCTCAGCTACGTGCTCGGCATCTCTCGAAACGACTTTATCGTCATAGCGGTTATCATGGTCATCGTATTGCTGGCTGAAATGTTCAATACCGCGATCGAATGCGTTGTTGACTTGATCTCGCCGGAACGACGGGAAAAGGCGCGCATCGCAAAGGATATTGCCGCCGGAGCGGTGTTGATTACCGCATTCGGTGCGGTGATCCTCGGCTACATCATTCTTTTCCCATATCTGGCCGTCGTGTTTCATAAGGGGATGAGCATTGCGAAACGTTCGCCTGCCGAGATTTCCCTGCTTTCGTTTGTCGTTGTCGTGATCCTGGTCATCATGCTGAAGGCATGGTTCGGGACGGGGCATCCTTTGCGGGGCGGGATGCCGAGCGGCCACGCCGCGCTTTCGTTCTCTGCCTGGGCGCTTGTCACGCTCATTACCGAGAACCTAACGGCATCGCTGGCAACGTTCGTTCTCGCCGCACTTGTGGCGAGAAGCCGCATCAGCAGCGGTACACATACGCTGTCCGAGGTTTTCGCCGGCTGTCTTCTGGGGGCCTGCGTTGCAACCGCCATTTATCTGTTGTTTATCTGAGGGAATCGGCTTGCGGCAACCGAGGCTTCCCTCTCCTGCTATAATGGGTCATGTTTCAAGCCGATATTCTCAGACAAGCAGGCATCGCCATTCTCTTTATGCCCGGAATGGATGGAACGGGTATATCATTTGAGCCCCTGCAAGCGCTGCTGCCCGACGATATTCCGGTGACAATAATCCGCTACCCGTCCGATAGCCTTCTTGATTTTGACGAGACTGTGCAATGTGCCAAAAACCAGATTCAATCGGACATGGGAGATGTGATCGTTATCGCAGAATCGTTCTCGGGCCCGGTGGCTGTTTCACTCGTCGGTACCGGGCAATTGAAAGCAAAATACCTGATACTGTGTGCAACATTTGCAAGATCGCCGAGACCGGTTTTGCTGAATATCTTCCGGTGGCTGCCAATTGAGTTCCTGATGAGTCTTCCCCTACCGCGTCTTCTCCTGAGGCTTCGGATTGAAGGCGGCCCCGCAACAACGGATTTGTTCCTTGCCATGTGGAAAAGGGTAAAGACACTTGTGCCCCTGAAAACGCTTGCACATCGGCTCCGGGTTATTCATAAAGTCGATGTTCGGAGATGGCTCCCAGCGATCAAGATTCCATGCTTATATATTCAGGCCACTGCTGATAAAACCGTGCCCGAATCATGCCTGTCGGATTTTACGCAGAGCATAACTGACTTAAGAGTCGAGAAAATTACGGGGCCTCACTTTATTCTTCAAGCGCAACCGGAACTATGCCTTGCTGCAATACTAAATTTCGTAGAACATGTGTCGAAACGGGTTGTCAAGTCATGAAACAGGCAGCAGAAGAGGCGATTGACTGGCGTGGCCTGATGTTTTCAGAGACATTCACGTGGCTTTCAATATCATGGATAGTTATCGGGAGAGGAGTGGTTATGGCAGATGCTCGTTATGCGCGGGGGTTGAAAAAACTTGAAGAAATTGACGGGGAAGCAGGCAAAAAAGTAATAGACAGCCTGAAGGATATTGCGCCGGATCTTGCGCGCTATACCATCGAATTTCCATTCGGTGACGTCTATTCGCGAAAAGGGCTTGATGTGAAGTCGCGCGAAATCGCTACAATCGCCGCCTTGACGGCTCTCGGCAATGCAGCTCCACAGCTGAAAGTTCATATCCATGCCGGACTGAATGTCGGCCTCAACCCCGAGGAGGTCACTGAAATTATCATTCAGATGGCGGTCTATGCAGGGTTTCCAGCCGCATTAAACGGTATGTTTGCGGCGAAAGAGGTATTCAAGGAAAGAGGCATCTCGATCAAGCAACCCGGGGAATAGCTGAAATACTCTGCGCAAGACGGTCCGGTCGGGCCTGATTTGCCCTGTTCAGGCCACATTTGTTTTTCTCTTTGCATGGAAAAGTTCGCTACAGTCATACTATCAAGAACAATTCCGGCTTCCTGCCGGAAGCAGTGATGTATGGGAAGGAAGTGTTGCATATGGCTATCAAAGGCAGAAATGCTCGTTCGAATTCTTCAATCGAGCTGTCTCTTAAGCTGATCAAAGGCGAAGATCAAGGGGAATACCGAGAGAACCGCTGTGAGGTCAAAGGAAAGGAAGAGTCGGACATTGAACTTCTTGATGCGTACTCTCAGGCCGTAATTACCGTTGTTGAGGCTATAGGGCCTGCCGTCGTCGGCATCGCTATTGAGACGAGAAAGAAACGAGAGAATACATATGAACAAATCGGGGCAGGCTCAGGGGTAATTATTGCTCCTGATGGGTACGTCCTGACGAATGATCATGTCGTGCATAATGCCGAGCACCTGTCCGTATCTTTAACCGATGGGACAACTGCGTCGGCGACACTCGTCGGAACGGACCCGGCGTCGGACTTGGCGGTAATCCGGGCGGATGGAGCAAATATGCCTTATGCGTCTTTTGGAGATTCTGCAGCCTTGCGTGCGGGACAGCTTGTCATCGCCATAGGAAATCCCCTTGGCTTTCAGTCCACGGTATCCAGCGGGGTGGTGAGCGCCCTCGGCCGTGCCTTGCGGAGTCGAGATGGGCGGCTCATTGAGAATATCATTCAACATACGGCGCCCTTAAACCCCGGAAATTCCGGCGGCCCGCTTGTCGATTCGAAGGGACGGATAGTCGGAATCAACACGGCCATCATAGCGAGCGCTCAAGGAATCGGTTTTTCAATCCCTTCAAATACGGCGAAGTGGCTGGTCCCTCAATTGTTGACGCATGGCCGGGTGCGCAGAGGGTATTTGGGCATTACCGCGCAGCAAAGGCCTCTCAGTCGAAGGTTCATTATACATTTCAATCTGAAGGGCAACACCGCAGTTGAAGTCATGCAGATCTCTCCATCCAGTCCTGCCAGAGCCGCCGGCCTGCTGAAAGGAGATATCATCATTGCTATTAACGACGGAGAAATAAATAGTGTCGATGCTATTCACAGTTTTTTAAGCGAGTGGCCAATCGGCGAACCGGTAAAGATTGCTGTTGTCCGCGGAGTCGAGCGTATGGATAAGACAGTGACACTTGTTGAAGAGAGCAGTCTCAATAGATAGACGCTTTTCTTTGATGCCATGAGGCGTACTGCGAATATTTTCCTGTGCGTGATTGATTCAAGCGGAGAACTCAGTTGAGCTGAGCGCCAGTCTCCACGAATGTACCTCTTATTAGCGAACGGCACGTGCCCTCTTAAAATGGGTGCCGTCAGAATTTCTGAAAACGGTGAATATTGTACCCCGCGCTCTGCAGCTCGAAAACGCTATATCAGATTTGCTCCTTGCCGCTTGGTACGGCTTAGCACATTACTTCTTCCATCCGCAATGCACGGTGCGAGGCAATTAGGAGGAGTCGTAAAAATGTACTCCTTGACGAATTGTGAGGAATGTGGTACCGTTAGAACTAACTTTAAAGGTGTTTGCGTTCGTATGAGGCCTCAAAGACTTTTAACTTTGTGGCCTTTTTTATTGCAATTCTTTAAGGTTTTGATATCACTAATTCTAAGAAAGGAGCGGTAAAAAATGGCACAGGGAACGGTAAAATGGTTTAACGATAGCAAGGGGTTCGGCTTTATCGCATGTGAAGATGGAAGTGATGTTTTTGTACACCACACATCTATTCAGGGAAGCGGTTTTAAGAGTCTTGCCGAAGGGGACAAAGTCAGCTTTGATATTGAGAAGGGACCAAAAGGACCTAAGGCGATCAATGTTGTCAAACTGTAAGGAAAGTTAATCGGGAAGGCTTTTTTGAGCCTTCCTGGTCTGGAGACGGATGAACAACCGCGAGAGGCAAGTTGCCAAGGCAGAAAGAAAGCATCAGCAATCTCAAGCCGGCTTGTTGTCGTCATATTTCCCGAACGTTGCCAGTATTATCATAACGATGAGTTACAGCCAAGAAGGTTTGAGACAGCCATTACAGCGCTGTGTAAATTATTCCCCCGGTAGCTACGCTTTTTTTGAGGTGGCATGCCTGAGCAAGGGGTGTGTGATGGGCGGCTTCGATTTCACCCAGATATTAAACTCGATCGTTAATGCTCGCCTCAATTCATTCAGTGGTGATATGACGTGCGGCGGAGGCCCTGTTTCCGATCATTCGGCCGTCAATTACGCAATTAGAATAGACTACTTCAAATAATTAGTGTATATGTCCGTCTTATCAAAGATGTCATTCATACTATAAGCCGCAATCATTCTAGCGCGCAGGCTCAATAGAGGTCGCGAACAGAAAGTCTTTTATGGGGAAGAACGTCTCTGTTTGCAAAATCCATCTCAACAGATATGGAACAAAGGATGCGTGCCAGGGGATAACGGATGCGGATGGATAGAGGAAGGAGTTAAAATTTCTTGGAGATAAAGGTAAGGGAAAACGATCTGGAAAAAGCCCTGAAGATGCTGAAGACTAAGCTTCAGAAGGATGGCTTTTTCAGGGAAATCAAAAAAAGGAAACATTATGAAAAACCCTCCGTTAAGAGAAAAAGGAAGCAGGCGGAGGCGCGTAAGAGAAAGGCAAAGTCTGCTAAATTTCGTCAAAGCAGGCCAATGAAAAAGACTTGAGAGAGCGATTTGTCATTGAGCAGTAATGCATAACTTTTGCAAAGGCCTGTAAATGCATAAGTTGACGGTGTTATATGTGGCATTTCTGGTTGGCCCCACGTATGATCTTCACAACCGTCGCCTTTGATGTTCAGCGATAGCTGCTAAACTTATAAGGCTCATTGCCAGACTTATTGTCCAGCTCCTGCCGACACACGTGGCAAACTTATCTTCATCCGCAGATTGCCGTGCGGACGGGTCGGATCACAATGAAACATTAGACTACCGTCTTCACAACGAACCTCGGCGGATGCAGTATTGTTTTCTTGACAGTGCATTGGTCGGCGACCTTGATCAACGCCGAGCGATATTTTTCCGGGAAGCTCTCGGGCAGATGAATCTCGATGACAATACTGTCCATGACGGGCTTTCCTGCTTCATTCTGAACGTATTCTATGCGTTCAAGCAATGAAATACCTTCGGTTGGGATCTTCCGCTCCTGGCAAAAGCTGAGCACGAAAATACCCGCGCATGTCCCTATTGAGGCGAGGAAGTATTCAAAGGGAGTCGGTGCGCTCCCTTCGCCCCCGTAGCGAATCGGCTGGTCCGTTTGTACCGAACCGCCCTCGAATTCGGCATTGACTCTCTTCCCGCCGGGGAATGTGATCTTCATTTCCATGGTCTTCTCCAGTTTTTAAAATGTTCGTAAAATATAGTACCACGCAGGTGATTGCGGAAAGGCAATTGCAGAGTTGACGCCGCTATGGTAATGTCTTTTTTATGGAGTTTATGGAGCGGCTGCATGACTTTATCCAGCGCCATGGACTTGAGGAGACGCCGGAGTACGTTATCATCAGCTTTGTCGGCCGTGACGGGCGGCGGAAACGCGCGTTTTTTCTCAAGCGCCCTTACATGCGCCTTGTCGTCGGAGAAAATCGATATGCCGACTACCGGCTCGAAGACGTCTTGGAGGCAAGTATCAAGGCCCCCGAAGATTCCCTCATCCGAACGCTGGCATCGGTGCTCGATCGTCAGCCGGTTACCGTCCGGCACGGGGACGAACTGCCGCCGGCCGACGACGTGAGCGAAGCGACTCTCTGAAATTCGCCGGCTGCCGTCCTTCTTGAAAAAGGCGGCTGTTTTCAGCTTGAGAATAACAGTATTACAACTCTGTTTCGGGGATCTGAATCGTCGAGCTGTACCGTTCGATGGAGCGGACGAACTGATCGACAAGAGGAGATCTCGCGGTGCTGTGGGTGGCAAGATAGTACTCCCGAATATTTCGTTTTCTCCCTGACTTGAGGACCACGAGTTTGCCTTCCTGCAGAAGCTGATGCGCAGACCAGTGCGAGACGAAGGCAGCCCCGAGCCCGGATGCCGCAAAATGCAGGCGCATGGCGGGGTCATTGACGGTGATTGCAATACGCGCGCGATCCACGGGGAGCCCAAGTGAAGCGAGATGCTTGTCGGTCAGCTCGCGGATGCTCGAACCGACTTCAGGCATGATGAAGGAGAGATCCTCGAGATCCGACGGAGCAATGCGCCCCTTGTCGGCGACGGCATTATCCGGTGAGACAACGAGAACCATTTCATCGCGTGCAATCTTCTTCGCCTTATATGGCATTTTTTGCACCGAACCTTCAAAAAGACCGATATCGCTCAACCCTTGATTGACGGCAAGAACCGCATCATCGCTGTTGCCGAGCATAATCGAAAACTCGACATTCGGATGATCTTTTGAAAACTCGTCTACAACCGGCGGCAGCAAATGGTGAGCGAGCGTCGGAATAGTTACGACAACGAGCTGCCCGTGAAGATGGCCGGTAAGGGCTGAAATGTCGTTATCAATCGAGGTGTAACGTGTCAGTATGTCTTTCGCATGTTGATAGAAGATTCGCCCGGCAGGAGTCAGGTTCAGGTTCTTGCCGTCCCGATTCAGGAGCTTTACCTCAAGCTCCTCCTCAAGACCCCTGATAATCTGGCTAATAGCCGACTGGGTGATATGCTTCGCTTCAGCCGCTTTCGAAAAGCTCTTCAGCTCAACAACAAGACAAAATGCTTTCAGACGATGATCTTCCATGTTTATTCTCGCGGGATGGTAATATTCTTTTGCGTATTCTAGCAGAGCTGATACAGGGAATCAATTCTTCTTATGCGGTTCCCCTGAGAAGCTGCGTATTGCCTTGACTTGGCGCTATTCCCTTGTGTATATTGCGCTATGAAACGGCTGAAAACATGCAGTGCGTCTCAATATGTATTTCGGGGCCGCATCTGGGTCGACGGACCTGAAGGGACCTATCTCGGTTACGGAAGAGTCGTATTGCTGGGACGCATTCGGGAATATGGCTCGATTACCCGCGCAGCGAAATCCATGGAGATGTCGTATCGCCACGCATGGGAGCTCGTTGATTCGATGAATCGCCAGGCTCCGGCACCGCTTGTACAGCTTTTGGTGGGTGGGCAGGGCGGCGGTGGGGCGTTTCTGACCGATGAGGGGGAGCGGGCCATTGCAATGTTCTGGTCGTATTATGATGCATTTCAGCTTTTTGTTGTGGAGGAGCAGATAAGAAACACTCGCATTCCGCATCCGTCTCCAGGCATGCCAGCAGTTGACTGTGATGCCTCTTTACGGTCTGCCGTATCTGGTTGCAGACCGCACCGGAAGATGTTTCGGCGAGTGG
>DATHDH010000268.1:0-8811 GCA_035319145.1 Dissulfurispiraceae bacterium
TGGTAATGCCTGGAGACAATATAGCAATAACGGTCGAACTGATTGCACCGATAGCGATGGAAAAAGAGCTGCGGTTTGCAATCCGTGAAGGCGGACGCACGGTGGGTGCGGGCGTCGTGACCGAGGTGCTGGAGTAAGACCGTGAATCAAAAAATCAGGATCAAACTTAAAGGATATGATCACCGGCTGCTTGACCAGTCGGTGAAGGAGATCGTCGATACCGCACATCGGACGGGTGCCCGCATTGCAGGGCCTATTCCGCTTCCGACCAAGATCAGCAAGTTCACTATCTTGCGGTCTCCGCATATCGACAAGAAATCGCGCGAGCAGTTCGAAATCAGGACCCATAAGCGGCTGATCGATATCTACGATCCGACGGCCGATACAGTTGATGCCCTGATGAAGCTTGAGCTTGCTGCGGGTGTTGATGTGGAGATAAAGCTATGACGGGGATTGTTGGCAAGAAGCTCGGAATGACGCAGGTAACTGTGGAGAACGGCAAGCTTGTTCCGGTAACAGTTATTGAAGCTGGCCCATGCACGGTAGTGCAGGTCAAGACGCCTGAGAAAGATGGGTATGGCGCCGTCCAGGTCGGGTTTTCCGAAGCCGTGAAGACAAAGAACATGACCAAGCCGGTTCTCGGTATGTTCAAGAAAGCAGGCACTCCGGCATTCAGTGTGCTGAAGGAATTCAAGATGGAAGGCTTGGCGGTCGGCGATAAGGTGCTTGCAGACAGATTCGCAAAGGGCGATGTTGTAAGGGTCGCCGGAATTTCCAAAGGCAAGGGCTTTCAGGGAGTCATGAAGCGCCATCGCTTCAAGGGCGGCCCTGATTCACACGGCTCGATGTTCAACAGGGCTCCCGGGTCAATCGGCGCGAGCTCGTTCCCGTCACGGGTCTGGCGCGGTCAGCGCATGGCCGGTCACATGGGGCAGGAGCGCGTAACCCTGAAGCGTGTGACCGTTGTCGACGTGCTTGCGGAACAGAACCTGATTCTCGTCCGCGGAGCGGTGCCGGGCGGAAAAAATACGATAGTCGAGATCTGGAAGGATTAGTCATGATGCAGATCGAAATAAAGGACATCAACAATAATGTTAAGGGCTCGCTGAATCTGAACGAGCAGGTTTTCAAGAGCGAGGCTTCTGAGGCTGTCGTGCATGAGGCGGTGACCGCCTTTCTTGCCAACCAGCGTCAGGGTACTCATGCAACCAAGACTCGCGGATTGGTACGCGGCGGCGGAAAGAAGCCGTACAAGCAGAAACACACGGGACGTGCCCGCGCGGGCAGCAACCGTTCACCGCTGTTCAGAAAGGGTGGGACCATCTTCGGCCCTCTGCCGCGTGATTATTCGATTGCAATGCCGAAGCAGGCGCGTCGAGCAGCCCTCTGCAAGGCGCTGTCAATGAAATTGGCGGACAACCAGATCATCGTTGTCGATGCGCTGTCATTTGGAAAGCCAAACACGAAAGAGATGGTCAAGGTTCTGTCCAACCTCGGCTTGACGGAAAAGAATCTCTACCTGGTTGTCCCCGAGCGTGACGAGAATATCATGCTATCCGCGCGCAATCTGCCGAACGTAGATGTGATGAGGGTGGGAGATTTGAACGCCTATCATGTTGCAGCGTGCGACTGCCTCATGTTTACTGCCGACGCCATCAAAAAGCTCGGCGAGGAAGGAACCGCCGCATGAAACATGTATATGATGTGATAAAAAAGCCTCTCTTTACCGAAAAGGGCATGGATCTCAAGGAGTCCGAAAACAAGCTCCTGATTCAGGTCAATCCTGATGCAAACAAGCACGAGATCAAGCAGGCAATGGAAGAGATCTTCAAGGTGAAGGTCGACAAGGTGAACATCGTCAATATCAAGGGCAAGAAGCGCCGCTATGGTAAACATATCGGACAGCGCTCGGACAAGAAGAAGGCGGTTGTGACACTGAAGCAGGGCGAAAAACTCGACTTTATTGAGGGCGTGTAACCATGGCAATCAGAAAATATAATCCCACATCGCCGGGCCGGCGTTTCCAGTCAGCGTCCGATTACGCAAACGTGACGACCGATGCGCCGAAGAAATCGCTGACGGTCAAGCTCAACAAGACCGGTGGTCGCAATAATACCGGCCAGGTTACTGCATGGCATCGCGGCGGCGGCAATCGCCGGCACTATCGCGTCATTGATTTCAAGCGCGACAAAGTGAACATTCCTGCTACGGTGGCGGAGATCGAATACGACCCGAACCGCAACTGCCGCATTGCGCTCCTGAAGTATCAGGATGGCGAATACCGTTATATCATTGCCCCTGAAGGGCTTGCCGCCGGAGAGTCGGTGATGTCGGGCGCAGGCGCTGAGATCAAGCCGGGCAACACCATGCAGATTAAGGATATCCCTTTGGGCACCATTATTCACAATATCGAGCTGAATCCCGGCGCGGGGGCGAAGATGGTCCGATCGGCCGGTGGTGCGGCCCAGCTTGTTGCCAAGGACGATGCTTATGCACAGATCAAAATGCCGTCCGGCGAGGTTCGCCGCGTAAGGGTAATCTGTTCCGCAACGATAGGGCAGGTCGGCAACATCGAGTACGAGAATATTTCCTTCGGCAAGGCCGGCCGCAAGCGGTATCTCGGCAAGAGGCCGCATGTCAGGGGCGTTGCGATGAACCCCGTCGATCATCCTCTGGGCGGTGGCGAAGGCAAGTCATCGGGCGGGCGGCCGTCATGCTCGCCGTGGGGCAAGCCTGAAGGCATCAAGACAAGAAACAACAAGCGCACTGATAAGTTCATTGTCAAGCGCCGGAATAGATAGTTAGGAGGAGTACGTGCCGAGATCCTTAAAAAAAGGTCCATTCGTTGAGCTGAAGCTCATGAAGAAAGTCCAGACGATGATCGACGCGGGCGACAAGAAGATGATCAAGACATGGTCGCGCCGCTCTACGGTCGTTCCCGAATTTATCGGGTTTACGTTTGCAGTACACAATGGCAAGAAGTTCATTCCGGTCTATGTGACCGAGAATATGGTCGGCCATAAGCTTGGTGAGTTCTCGCCTACGAGAACCTTCAAGGGTCACGCCGGCTCCGACAAGAAAGGTTAAGTGTCATGGATGCAAAGGCAATCTTACGCTATGCAAGGATAACGCCGAGAAAGGCGAGAAGGGTTGTTGATCTTATCCGCGGCAAAAAAGCGACGGAAGCGATGTTGTCACTCCGGTTCATGCCATACCGCGGCGCCAAACTTGTCGAGAAGGTGCTGAAATCTGCCATGGCTAACGCAGAGCAGAAGAATGATCATCTTGATATCGACAAGCTTCGCGTAAAAACCGTTCTGGTTGATCAGGGGCCTATGATGCGCCGCGTCGAGCCGCGCGCCATGGGTCGTGCCAACATGATCAAGAAGAAGACAAGCCATATAACCATTGTGGTCGCAGAAGAGTAGGGTATAGGCTATGAACTTACAGCACATTTCACGGGGGTGTTGATTTGGGCCAGAAGACGAATCCGATTGGGAACAGATTGGGAATCATACGTACATGGGAATCGCGCTGGTTCCTCAAGAAAGGCTATGCAGATCAACTCCTGGAAGATCTCAATATCCGCAAGATGATCAAGAAGAAGCTCTATCACGCCGGTGTGGCAAAGATAGAGCTGGAGCGTCCTGGACAAAAAATCAAGGTCATCATCCACACCGCGCGCCCCGGCATCATTATCGGCAAGAAAGGCGCCGAGGTCGAAAAGCTGAAGAATGAGCTGGCTGCCCAGACCGGCAAGCAGGTTCAGATCGACATCAAGGAAATCCGCAAGCCGGAGCTCGATGCTCAGCTGGTATCCGAGAATATAGCACTGCAGATCGAAAAGCGTGTGGCGTTCCGGCGCGCGCTGAAGCGGGCCGTTTCATCGGCGATGAGATTCGGCGCGCTTGGGATCAAGGTTCAGTGCTCCGGCAGGCTCGCAGGGGCGGAAATCGCCCGTACCGAGTGGTATCGCGAGGGTCGCGTTCCGCTCAGCACTTTCCGTGCGGATGTGCAGTACGGTTTTGCAGAAGGCAATACAACATATGGAAATATCGGAGTCAAGGTTTGGATATACCACGGCGATATCCTGCCGGAACAGACCGGTGCTCCTGCGATAGGGGAGTAAGATGCTAGCGCCAAAGAAAATTAAATTCAGAAAGACAATGAAGGGAAATATGCGGGGCAAAGCGTACCGCGGCTCCGAGGTCTCTTTCGGCGAGTTCGGGCTGAAGGCCATGGAGCCGGGCTGGATAACCAGCCGGCAGATTGAGGCCGCGCGTGTTGCGATTACCCGTCAGGCGAAGAAGGGATGCAAGCTCTGGATCCGTATTTTCCCCGACAAGCCGATTACCCGCAAGCCTGCAGAAACAAGAATGGGCAAGGGAAAAGGGAACCCTGAGTTCTGGGTTGCGGTCGTGACGCCCGGACGGGTTCTGTATGAAGTCTCCGGTATAACTGAAACAGTTGCCAAAGAGGCATTCGTTTTGGCAGCCAAGAAGCTTCCGCTTGCAACCAAGTTTGTCAAGAGACAGGAGGCAACGGTATGAAGGCTGCCGAACTGAAAGGTCTCAGCGTGGATGAACTGAAGCAGAAGGAGATGGACGCCCGCAAGGAGCTGTTTAATCTCAGGTTCCAACTTGCCAAGGGAGAGCTCGAGAATAATCAGCGTGTCCGCCAGGTGCGGAAGGATATCGCAAGGATTCTTACGACGATTACATTGAAGGAAGGCACCCCGAAGGCTGCCAAGAGGAGAACCAACAATGCCTAAGAAGGTATATACAGGTAAGGTCGTCAGCGACAAGATGGACAAGACAGTCGTGGTTGCTGTGACGCGGACGTATCAGCATCCGGTGCTGAGAAAAACCGTCAGGCGGGTCACGAAGCTGAAGGCGCACGACGAAACCAACCAGTGTAAGATCGGCGATATGGTGCAGATTGTCGAGAGCCGGCCGATCAGCAAAGACAAACGCTGGCAGATTATCAAGGTGGAAGGCGAGGGGCGGTAAGCTATGATTCAGGCACAAAGCATACTTGAAGTAGCCGACAACTCCGGCGCGAAAAAGGTCCAATGCATTCATGTGCTCGGCGGTACCCGCCGGCGCTATGCACACCTTGGCGACATTGTCGTTGTCGCGGTGAAGGAAGCCCTTCCGGATGGTACGGTAAAGAAAGGGACTGTTCAGAAGGGCGTCGTGGTCCGCACAAAGAAGGAAACCCGACGCAACGACGGCACGTATATCCGTTTCGACCAGAATGCCGTTGTTTTGATCAATAACCAGAAGGAACCGATCGGTACTCGTATTTTTGGTCCGGTCGCAAGGGAGTTGCGGTGGAAGGAATTCACCAAAATCATCTCTCTTGCTCCTGAAGTACTATAAGGAGGCGACAGTGGGACTGAGAATAAAAAAGAACGATACCGCGGTCGTTATTACCGGGAAAAATAAAGGAGCCAAAGGGCGCGTGCTCGTCGTTACACCCGAGAAGAGCAAGGTTGTCATCGAAGGCGTGAACATCGTCAAGAAGCATATGAAACCGAACAAGCAATACCAGCAGGGCGGCATCATCGACAAAGAGGCGCCCCTTCATATATCCAATGTCATGCTGGTCTGTCCGAAGTGCCAGAAGCCGACCCGCATAGCGAACAGTGTGCTGGGCGATGGTCGGAAGCTGAGGGCATGTAAGAAATGCAAGGAGGTCATAGACTAGTATGGCATCCAGATTAAAAGAAAAATATACGGAAACCATCGTGCCGGCGCTTATGAAGGACTTCGGGTATGACAACATTATGCAGGTCCCGAAGATCCAGAAAATTGTCGTACACGTTACTCTGGGCGAAGCGACCCAGAATATCAAGCTGCTTGATGCAGCCGAAAAGGAACTGGCCGCCATTACCGGCCAGAAGCCGCTCATCACCAAATCGAAGAAGGCAATCGCCGGGTTCAAGCTCAAGGCAGGCGTTCCTCTTGGTGCGAAGGCGACGCTGCGCGGCGATCGGATGTTCGAGTTTCTCGATCGCCTAATCAGCCTTGCACTCCCGCGCATCAGGGACTTCAGAGGGCTCTCGACCAAGTCGTTCGACAGCCGCGGTAATTATTCGTTCGGCATCAAGGAACAGTATATTTTCCCGGAAATCGATTATGACAAGGTTGAGATGGTGCATGGTCTTGATGTCACGATCTGCACGAGCGCAAAAACCGACGAAGAGTGCCGTACGCTGCTGAGACACTTCGGCATGCCTTTCAGAAAGTAAGGAGGATGTGTGGCTAAGACTTGTTTGATAGAGAAATCGAAGCGGCCCGCCAAGTTTGCCGTGCGGGTCCATAACAGGTGCAACGTGTGCGGCAGGCCGCGCGCATTCATGCGCAAGTTCGGCATCTGCAGAGTATGCTTCAGAAACCTTTCGCTCCGCGGGCAGATCCCGGGCGTTACGAAATCAAGCTGGTAGGGGAACGCACATGCTGACAGATCCGATTTCAGATATGTTGACGCGAATCCGCAACGGAGTTCGCATAAAGGCCGAGAAGGTCGATATTCCAGCATCCCGCATGAAAGTGGAGATTGCCAAGATTATGAAGGAAGAGGGCTTCATCAAGTCATACAAGATAATCAAAGACAAAAAACAGGGCATCCTGCGGGTAGCTCTCAAGTATACGGTTGAGAATGAACCGATCATCACGGGACTCAAGCGCATCAGCAAGCCCAGCCGCCGTGTCTACGTCGGCAAGGACAAGATTCCGTCGGTTGTGGGCGGAGTCGGCATTGCTGTGCTTACCACGCCGAAGGGTCTTCTCACCGACAAGACCAGCCGCCGGGAAGGTGTGGGCGGCGAGGTTGTGTGCTATATCTGGTAAGGAGAATGCGATGTCGAGAATTGGCAAGAAACCGATAGATATACCGAAAGGCGTTTCCGTAAACCTTGCCGGCAGTGACGTCAAGGTGAAGGGGCCGAAGGGTGAACTGCAATGTTCGATTGGCGGCAATGTTGCAATTGCCGCTGAGGGCGACAAGCTGCTGGTGACCCGCGCGACAGATGCCCAGGGAGATCGCGCCCTGCATGGTCTTTTCAGGAGCCTTGTTGCAAATATGGTAACGGGAGTGTCTCAGGGCTATACCCGAGTGCTCGAGATAAAGGGAGTGGGCTACCGCGCTCAGGCGAAGGGGTCGAAGTTGTCGTTCACGCTGGGCTATTCACATCCGGTCGAATTCGATCTGCCGAAAGGCATCGAGGCGAAGGTTGATGATAAGCAAACAACCATTACCTTGACCGGCATCGACAAGCAGCTCCTGGGGCAGGTTGCGGCGAATCTTCGTGAGCTCCGTCCGCCGGATGCATATAAAGGCAAAGGCGTTCGCTATGCTGGCGAGCGGATTAAACTGAAGGCCGGCAAGACGGGCAAGAAATAAAGGAGGATTCCGTGCAGCTCAAGAATGAGGCGAAAAAGAGGAGACAGGAGCGGATCAGAAGGAAGATTTCCGGCACGCCGGAGCGTCCGCGCCTTACGGTTTTCAAAAGCCTGAATAACATATATGCTCAGGTCGTTGATGATACCCAGGGACGTACTCTGGCTGCAGCATCGACGCTCGATGCGACATTCGGCGATGCAAAACAGAATCGTGGCAGCGTTGCCTCCGCGCAGAAGGTAGGCCGTCTGGTTGCTGAAAAAGCGAAGGCGGCCGGTATTACGAAAGTCGTGTTTGACCGGAGCGGGTTCCGGTATCACGGCAGCATTAAAGCCCTTGCAGACAGCGCGAGGGAAGCTGGACTCGAATTGTAAGGAGGCGTGGTGAAGATCGAGAGAATCGACCCTGAAGGGCTGAATCTTAAAGACAAGGTTGTTTTCATAAATCGCGTGGCCAAGGTCGTCAAAGGCGGCAGGCGGTTTTCCTTCAGCGCGCTTGTCGTTGTCGGGGATGAGGCTGGCACTGTCGGCATCGGAAAGGGCAAGGCCTCGGAAGTGCCTGAAGCTATTCGCAAAGCGGTTGAGCAGGCAAAAAAGCGCCTTGTCAAGTTCCCCATGAATGAAACGACAGTGCCGCATCGCATCATAGGCAAATACGGTTCGAATTCGGTCGTGATTAACCCGGCGCCAAAAGGAACTGGAATTATTGCCGGCGGAGCTGTCCGGGCTATCTTTGAGGTGGCCGGGATTCAGGATATCGTTGCCAAGGCCCTTGGAGGTCATAATCCTTTCAATTCGGTCAAGGCAACCCTTAACGGCCTTTCGAATCTGAAGGACCTGGATGCGGTGAAGCGCCTCCGCGGCAAAACGGAGGGTGAGCCCCCCGTTGCAGAAGAAGTCAGCGAATAAGCACGATAGAGGGTAGGCATGAAAATACATGAACTGAAACCTGCAGAAGGCAGCAAAAAGGCCCCGCGCCGGGTCGGCAGAGGCATGGGCTCAGGACTGGGCAGAACGAGCGGCAAGGGCCACAAGGGACAAAAAGCCCGTGCAGGCAGCGGCAAGGGTCCGGTCTTTGAAGGTGGGCAGACACCGCTCGCACGTCGACTTCCGAAGCGCGGCTTTAAGAATGTACCTTTCAAAAAGGAATTTGCGATCATTAATCTTGCACTGATTGAGCGGCTTGGGCTTGAATCTGTTGACCCGGAAACGCTGCTGGCTCGGAAAGTGATAAAAGATATGAAGGACGGCCTGAAGGTGCTTGGCGACGGCGAGTTGAAACGTGCGGTCAAGGTGAAAGCCCATGCATTCAGCGCTACCGCCAAAGAGAAGATTGCCGCAGCTGGCGGCGCGGCCGAGGTTCTTTAACTTTGAGAGTCATCGAGAGTCTCCGAAATATTTTCAAGAT
>DATHDH010000269.1:0-4462 GCA_035319145.1 Dissulfurispiraceae bacterium
CCGATGTTGCGCGCCATCTTTCCGAGGATGAGTTGCGCGCCATCTTTCACCTGGAACACTATCTCAGCAATATTGATTATCTTTTTCATCGTGTGTTCAACAAGGCATAGCCTGCATTATCACCACGGGGCCGGGATATCCCGTATCTGTGGGGCGATGAAGTCTCAAAATAATGCACGTTGAACCTGCGCTCATCCTTGCTGCTTTGCAGGGGATAAATGCCGGGAGATCGAACAGAGAGAGCGATAATCGCTTCGCTATGATTCTTGTATGGTGAAGAGCTGGTCGTTATTGCTTGCAGCTTATGCAGACGGTATGCTGGCCTCATTGCATAAGCATCCGCAACGGTCGCTCAGCGGCTGTCCGACCCCGTGCATGGCACTCATGTTGTCGCTATCGGCCGGACCGTTCGTGGTCGTCGAAGAAACGCCTGAACGTGCCCTGCAGCTCTTTGCCGATCTCTCATTTTTCCGCGCATTCCTCAGCGGCATTCGCAGCAATCTCCCCGAGGTGTCGTTTCTGCCGCAGCCGCTCTCTCCTGCCGTGGTCGGCCTGCGCGAGCGCATCTGCAATCGACTGCACGAAGGTGAACGCTTGAGCCTTGTCACCTCATTCGATGCGCTCTCCTGCAGCGTTCCGGAGCCGACACGTGTTCTCCGCTTGTCTCCCGGGCGCACGCTGGAGCGCCGGGAATGCGTCGACACGCTTCGAAAACTAGGATATAGAAAGACGGAAATTGTTGTCGAGCCGGGAGAGTTTGCCGAGCGGGCCTGGGTAATCGACATTTTTCCAACGACTTCACAAGACCCCCTGCGCCTCGAATTTTATGGGGATGAAATTGAGACGATCCGCAGATTCGATGTCGAGAGTCAGCGTTCCCTTGCGGAAGAAAAAGAGATACTTCTCTATGCCGCCGCTGAATCTTCCGATAGGACGAACATTATTGACCTGTCCCGATCGTGTTGCGGCAGTGAAGTCTACGCAAATGCCCCAATAGCCGCATCCATTGGTGATGCCTACTCTTTTACTTCACTGAGAGTTGCCGACGGTTCGTTGCATTGTGACGTTTCCTCCTTTCAGGGATTGGGCATACTTCCCAATGAGCGTCCGTCTGTCGGCGAGATAGCGCACAGTATCGACAAACTGCCGAGGCCGGTCCTTGCCGTTCTGCCGACCCACGGCCAGGCAGAACGGCTTCATGATCTGACGAGCGAAGCCGGCATGTCCGCTCCCCTGCTTGAATTGCCCCAGGCCGCCGCGTATGAAGGTGATATAAGCATAACGACCGGAGAACTGTCTTCGGGTATTTGTACCGAACATTTCGTTGTTCTTACAGGCCGCGAAATCTTCGGAGAGCGTCCGGCATATCGTCAGATGAAGAAATCCCGCCTTTCGCGGCTTCTGGTCACTGTTGATGATTTACAGCCGGGCGATCTTATTGTGCACAAGGACCACGGTATCGGCCGTTTTGCTGGCCTCCAGCACCAGAGGGCCGAGGATGTCGAAGAAGATTTCATCGTTCTGGAGTATGCGGGGAATGATCGCATCTACCTGCCGCTGTCCGGCATCGAACGGATACAGAAATACCGCAGCGGCGAAGAGGGGCATCCTGCGCTCGACCGTCTCGGAAGCAAACGATGGGCGACGGCAAAAAGAAAGGCACAGCAGTCGCTGTTCGAAAGCGCCGACCGCCTCCTGAAGCTGTATGCAGCGCGCAAGGCTGCACGCGGCTTCGTATTCAGCGGGGACACCTCACTTCACAGGGAATTCGATGCGTTCTTTCCCTATGATGAGACTGAAGACCAGCAAAAAGCGATCGAGACGATCAAGAAACGCATGCAAAGCGACACGCCGATGGATATGCTCCTCTGCGGCGATGTCGGCTACGGCAAGACGGAAGTGGCTATAAAAGCTGCATTTCGGGCCGTTTACGACGGCAAGCAGGTGGCGGTGCTCGTCCCGACGACGCTTCTTGCCGAGCAGCATTTCAGGACGTTTCAACAGCGGTTCTCGGGGTTCCCGGTGCGGATTGACTATTTGAGCCGCTTCAGGACGAAGGCCGAAAGAGATAATTGCCTTTCAGGACTCCGACGGGGCGAGGTCGATATCGTCATCGGCACGCATATGCTGCTGGGAAGTAGTGTGCAGTTTTTAGCCCTTGGGCTCGTTGTTGTCGATGAAGAGCATCGGTTCGGCGTGCATCAGAAAGAGCTGCTGAAGGAAATGACTAATGGTGTGGACGTGCTGAGCATGACCGCTACGCCGATTCCCCGCACGCTGCATATGGCACTCGCCAATATCCGTGAAATCTGCACCATTCAGACGCCTCCTGAGGATCGGCTGGCGGCCAGGAGCATCGTTACGCCGTGGAGCGACACGACGATTAGAGATGCCGTGCTGAGAGAACTGCGGCGCGAGGGGCAGGTCTTTTTTCTGCACAACCGGATTGGCGATATGGAACGTATTGTCGCGCATCTCAGGAAAACCGTGCCCGAAGCGCGATATGCGATGGCCCACGGCCAAATGGGCGAACGAGCGCTTGAGCGCATCATGGTCGATTTTCTCGACAGGAAGATCGATGTTCTCGTCTGCACGGCAATCATCGGATCAGGCATTGATATACCGATCGCCAATACGATCATCGTCGATCGCGCCGACGCATTCGGTTTGGCAGACCTCTATCAGTTGCGCGGCAGAGTAGGGCGCGGGAATCGACAGGCATACGCCTATTTCCTCATACCGGGGCACGATCTCCTGCGACCTGAGGCGCGGCAGCGCCTCGAAGCACTGCAGGAAATGGGTTATCTTGGGGCCGGATTCCGGCTTGCCATGCGGGATCTTGAAATCCGCGGCTCCGGCAATCTGCTCGGTTCTCAGCAGTCAGGCCATATTGCCCGGATAGGCTTCGATCTCTATACTGAAATGCTGGAACGCGCTGTCCTCGAATTGCGGGGTGAACCGGTAAGCGACGAAATAGAACCGCAGCTGCATCTGCAGGTCTCTGCATTCATTGCGGATTCATATATCGCCGATACACTGGTGCGGCTCAGCCTTTACCGCAGAATAGCGGCAGCCAAAACGCGGGATGCCTTGGCAGCTTTGGCGGATGAAATGCGCGACCGTTTCGGACCGCTCCCGCAGGAGGTCGTATCGATCCTTGCAGTAGCCAGAATAAAGCTGCTTGCAAAAATGCTCCGCCTCTATCGCGTGGCGGTTGCCGGCGACCAATGCCGTTGCCAGGCGAAAACCAGCGCAGATTCGGCTCCGCATGAACAGAACCTTTTCGACAATTTGCTTCAGGCACTTTATCAGCTCCGGCAAGACAAGGGGCTGCCGTCAGTTCGTTTTCTGCCGGACGGCTTTCTCTTCAAACTGCCTGCTGAGAGATCCAAAAGGACGGAGGCAATTGAGAGATATCTTGCGAGTCTTGCGCAAGCAGCCGGTCTTTCATCCCCGAAATAGCCGAACCTCTCATTTTAATTCAATGAGTGCCGCAGTGGCATATTGAACAAAACGAAATTGAGTGTATCAACGTCTTGCCCTGCAGGCAATGAATAAGATAAACTGCTGTCTATGAAAAAATATTTGCTTCTCGTGGCCGTTCTCTGCTGTTCCCTGATGGTCGGTTGTGCCGCCCGTTCCGGCGGGGTTGATAGAGAAGAAGGGAAAGACGCCGAATTCTACAAGAAAATCGGCATTTCCTTCATGAGCGAAGGACGCAATCAGCTCGCATTTGTCGAGTTCCAGAAGGCTCTGAAACTTCAGCCGAACGATGCCGATACCTTGTATTACATCGGACTTGTTTACATGTCATTCGACGAAGTGGACAACGCCATAACCCATTTCTCTCGGGCCGTGGCATTACGGGTCGACTTTTCCGAAGCGGCGAACAGCCTCGGTGAGGCGTATCTGAGGGCAAAGAAATACAATGAAGCCGTCTCGGCATTTCAGAAAGCCCTTGCAAACCGCTTTTACAAGACCCCGGAGCATGCCATGAACAATCTCGGCACTGCATATTACCGCCTCGGCAAACTCGATGATGCGCTGGCCTCTTATAAAATGGCGTTGCGGAGGAACCCGTCGTTCATAGCGCCGTACCTCGGGATTGCGCTTGCGAACAACAAGGCGGGGCAATTCGGTGAGGCCTCCGATGCGCTCGGGCTTTTTATTGATATTGATCCGACCCTGAAGGGCGACCGGGAAAAGATGGAGGAGTCCATCCGCATGCGCCTTGTAGCAGCCTCCGGCGATGAGGAACAGGATCTGAGGGATTTCCTGGAGATTCTAAAATACTGAGACAGGAGAAAAGGCGGAAGAAGAACGGAAGGTGCGGACAGATTAATGCCCCTGACAATAATCTCTCAAAGCGCTATTAATAAGCGTTTGGTATCCTATTTTTTTCTCACTGGCCAGCTTCTTGAAGTATGCAAGAATATCATCATCAAGTCTGAGCGACGTCGAG
>DATHDH010000270.1:0-2312 GCA_035319145.1 Dissulfurispiraceae bacterium
CGGAGACCCCCAAATGAGAATTCTATTAATAGCACTTGTGTTTTGTTGCGCAGCGCTCGCGTGCGGCTGTGTTTCCACGGCGCTTCCTCCGGTAACAGATGCCGGGTTCACCGGGCTGGAAAACGATGAAGCCGGACTATGGAAAAAGGCTGAGGAACAGGAGAAACTCCTGGCTGAGAGCGGTTTTGTCTATGACGACAAAGCCTTGGAAGAGTATGTCAATTCCGTTGCCAAAAAGCTTGTGCCCGAGTCCGTGCTCAAGGTGATACCGTTCAAGATCAGGATTCTGAAAGATCCGCACCTCAACGCGTTTGCCCTACCCAACGGCGCAGTCTATATTCATACGGGGCTGCTGGCTGCCATGACGAACGAAGCACAGCTTGCCGGGCTTCTGGGACATGAGATGACGCATGCAACGAAGCGTCACGAGATACGCCGATTCCGCTCAACAATAAACAAGTCTGCTGCGCTCGGTGCTCTCGTGGTGGCAACGGGAGGCGTGGGGGCTGTCTTGGCTCCGGTCGCAGTAGCGTCTGCGGCCGGATATTCCAGAGACCTTGAAAGGGAGGCTGACCAGGAAGGTTTTGCTGTAATGGAACGGGCTGGCTACAGCACGGACGAAGTAGTAACTCTCTTTGAACAGCTCAAGCGGGAAATAGAGGAAGAGAAGATCGAGGAGCCCTTCTTTTTCAGCACGCATCCGAGAGTTGTCGAGCGGATCGAAAGCTATCGAGAGCTTATTGCGGCGCAAAAAGGGAAGCAGCAACCACGTATAAAGAACGGTGAGATATTTCTTGTCCATGTTAAAAAAGTTGTGCTCGAGAATGCCAGGCTTGATATTCAGAACGGCAGGTATAAATGGGCAGAGGGCGGCTTAAAGCGGTACATCGAAAGGTATCCCGGCGAGGCGGCCGCATATTTTCTTTTAGGAGAGGCCAATCGCCAACAGGGAGGCGCGGAGCACGAGAAACTGGCTGCTGAAAATTATGATAAGGCGCTCACCTTCGACAAAGCCCACGCCGCTTCTCACAAAATGCTGGGCATTATGGCATATAAGGCGGGAGACAAGACGTCCGCAAAAGAGCACCTGGAGAAATACCTCATCCTGGATCCTGCGGCTTCCGACCGTTCTTATATTGAGGGATATATCCGCGCCTGCAGGGCAGGCGTCGGCACGAATTGACCACGTATAAGGGGGTATCGTTGTGAGAAAATGCTTAATCGTCCTGTTCTTCGTCTTTCTATCCGGCTGCATGGCCTGGATTGCGGCAGACGGACCGTTCAAGGGTGACGGGTACGCGTTTGACCTGCCGAAGGGATGGATGTACAAATGGACCCTGACAGGCAGAACCGTTGACATCACCAAGGATGGCGAACTCCTTCAGGATATTCATGCCTCCGTATGGGATATCAAAAAGTATAAAGAGGATGACAAGAAGATCGTAAAAAAAGGGATGCTTCCGCAGGAAGTGGCACAGGTTGCGATAGATCGGCTGAGCTCCAATAAGCAGTTTGCGCAGTTTACTGTTCTGCAGAATGAGCCTGCGCAGCTCGCGGGCCGGGACGGCTACAAGCTCGTCTGCTCGTACCGGATGGACAAGGTACGGTATAAGAGCGTACTCTACGGAATGCTTAATGGCGAGACGCTGTATCGCATCAGCTATACTGCTCCCGTCCGTTACTACTTTGACCGGGATGCTGCCGCATTCGAAAATATAGTGAAGACCTTCAGATTGGCAGAAAGAATGCCCGAATCTTCAGGATCGAATATCGTCGGTGTGGATACGGGATTGTGAGAGGAACACGGAGCACGTGACGATTTTCTCTTAAAGCAGCATGGGGTTCAGCTGAATGCATTTTGTGAAACCCGACGCTATACTGTGTTATCTGTGAACCGGCTAATCGACTTCATGTCGGGTTTCGCTTCGGATTACCCAACCTACTATGTGCATGCCCGCCGTTGTACTGCGACGTGAACTTGCTGTCTCATGCCTCATTGGTGCGAGGAGGATTCTTTTATGATGAAGTGTTCTAAGGCTCGATCTTTTATCGCAATACTCGCGATGGTCCTCACCTTTGCCCTACCTGCCGCTGCCTTAGCTGCAACAACCAGTCCGGTATCTCTCGCTCCCGACGGCTCCTATGGTAACAATGAGTCCGGAGGGCCTGCCATATCCTCCGATGGCCGATATGTTTTATTCATATCAAATGCCAGCAATCTTGTCACTAATGATACTAATGGGGCCCCGGATTTTTTCGTACGCGATCTGCAGACTGGGCAAACATCGCGGGTATCGGTTGCCTCGGACGGC
>DATHDH010000271.1:0-6036 GCA_035319145.1 Dissulfurispiraceae bacterium
TCATCCGCAGCCTTTCGGACAGCGCCGGCAAGCCGGTGAATGCCCTGTATTTCTGGTTTTCCGGGCTGCTGTCCGGATTTCTGGACAGCGCACCTGCCTACCTCGTCTTTTTCAATACTGCCTCGTGCGAGGCGCAGAATCCGGCGCAATTCATGATGACCGCTGCGGAGCCCACACTCCTGGCGATCACCGCAGGGGCATCATTCATGGGTGCGTTGTCGTATATCGGCAATGCCCCCAATATGATGGTCAAGGCGATCGCCGAAGAGACCGGCGTGCAGATGCCTTCTTTCTTCGGATATTGCATCTGGGCGTTTGCGGTCTTGATCCCTGTTTTCCTGCTTGTGACGAAGCTATTTATCAATTAAACCGAAAGGAGCATTGCATGGAAAAGAAAGTAACGGTTATCGGCGGAGGAAACGTCGGCGCGTCGACTGCGCAGCTTGTCGCTGCGTCCGGGCTTGCCGATGTTGTTCTGTTTGACGTTGTCGAAGGCATGCCGCAGGGCAAGGCGCTGGACCTTGCGGAGGCATGTCCTCTTTACGGTTCGGCGTCCGTTTGCAAGGGCACCAATGAATTCGGTCCGACGGCGAACTCAGACGTCATCGTGATTACTGCTGGGCTGGCGCGTAAACCCGGAATGAGCCGCGACGATCTCTTGATGGCCAATGCAAAGATTGTCGGCGACGTGGCGGAGAAAAGTGCGAAGCTCTCGCCGGACGCGGTGGTCGTTGTTGTCACGAACCCGATGGATGTCATGGCTCAACTTACCCTGAAGGTGACCGGCTTCAAAGGGAGCAAGGTCATCGGGATGGGCGGCATCCTCGATTCGGCCCGGTTCCGCGCCTTTGTTGCTATGGAACTCGGCGTGTCGGTTCAGGATGTCGAGGCTCAGGTGCTGGGCGGTCACGGCGACCTGATGGTTCCGATGCCGCGGTTTACCACGGTAAAAGGGGTCTCGATTACCGAATTGATTCATCGGGATCGTATTGATGCCCTTGTCCAGCGTACCCGGACGGGTGGTGCCGAGATCGTCGGCCTGCTGAAGACCGGCAGTGCTTACTACGCCCCCGCGGCATCGACCTTCCAGATGGTCAAGGCTATTCTTCTTGACGAGCAGAGGTTGCTGCCTTGTTCTCCTTATGTGAAGGGCGTCTACGGTCTCGACGGCGTGTGCGTTGGCGTGCCGACCGTGCTCGGCAGGAACGGCGTCGAGAAGATTGTCGAGCTGAAGCTGAACGAGCAGGAAAGCGCCGACTTCGCAAAATCGGTTGAAGCCGTACGCTCGCTTACGAAGATAATCGGCGTTTAGGCAGATCGGGGAGGTTCGAATGAACTGGTTGCAGGATTTCATACAGGCGGCAGTAATAATGATTCTCGGCATGGGGGTGACGTTCGCCTTTCTTGGAACCCTGATTTTCGCCATTCATCTGACGGCAAAGATTGTCGCCAAATACGCGCCCGCCCCTAAGCCGCTTCCGGCCGCACCGGCTGCCGTGGCGGCTTCAGTCAGGGATGAGGGCGCCATTGTTGCGGCCATCACGATGGCGGCAAAGAAATATCATGCTGACAGAAAAGACAAGAAACAATAGGAGGCATTCATGGCAAAAGTAAAAATCTGTGATCTCGTCCTCAGAGACGCCCATCAATCCCTGCATGCCACGCGCATGCTTACAAGCCACATGCTCCCGATTGCCGAGAAACTTGACCGAGTCGGGTACTGGTCTCTTGAGACGTGGGGCGGCGCAACGTTTGATTCATGTATACGCTTTCTGAATGAAGACCCCTGGGAGAGAATTCGCCGGCTTAAAAAAGCGATGCCGAAAACGCCGCAGCAGATGCTGCTTCGCGGCCAGACGATTCTCGGGTATCGCAACTATGCCGACGATGTCGTCGAGAAATGCGTCGAACGCATGGCTGTCAACGGAGTCGATGTCTTCCGTGTCTTCGATGCGTTGAACGACCCGCGCAACTTCATGGTTCCTATGAAGGCGGTAAAAAAGGCCGGCAAGCATGCGCAAGCCGCTATCAGCTATGCTGTTTCGCCGGTGCATACTGTCGAAGGATATGTGGAGCTGGCGAAGGAACTTGCAGCCATGGGTGCTGACACCATCTGCATCAAGGATATGGCTTCCCTCCTCAAGCCTTACGATGCATACAGTCTGGTCAAGGCGATAAAAAAGGCAGTCGATCTCCCGATACATGTCCATTCGCACGCGACGACCGGCATGTCGGTGGCAACGCTTGTGAAGTCCGCCGAGGCCGGAGCCGACATCCTCGATACCGCCATATCGTCAATGGCGATGGGGACCAGCCACTCGCCGACCGAAACGATGGTCGAGATCTTCCGCGGCACTGAATACGACACCGGCCTCGACATCAATCTCCTGCTCGAAATAGCCGAATATTTCCGTACCGATGTCCGCCCGAAATACAAAAAGTTTGAAAGCTCCTTCCTCGGCGCCGACACGCGCATTCTGGCGGCTCAGATACCGGGCGGAATGCTCTCTAACCTTGAAAGCCAATTGAAAGAGCAGAATGCCGGCCACCGTATTGCCGAAGTGCTCAAGGAGAACGCGCAGGTCCAGAAGGAATTCGGATATCCTCCCCTTGTAACGCCGACATCGCAAATTGTCGGAACGCAGGCGGTCCTGAATGTTCTGCTCGGCCGTTATAAGAGAATGACGGCTGAGTCGATGAACCTGCTCGTCGGGAATTACGGCCGGACCCCGGCAAAGCCGGATCCTGAGCTTGTCAAGATGGCGTTGAAGGGTCTCAACATGGAAAAACCGGTCGAGTGCCGGCCTGCTGACCTCATTCCGAACGAACTCGACAAGATCGAGGCCGAACTGAAACAGAAGCTGGGCGTTTCTTCCGTCACTATCGATGACGTGCTCATCTATGCAATGTTCCCGCAGGTGGCATTGAAGTTTTTCGAGACCCGTCCGAAAGGGCCCGTCTCATTTGACGAACCTGTCGAAGTTCCGAAGCCAGCGTCTGCTGCGGCATCAGGCCCGGCTTCTTATATCGTCAATGTCGATAACAGGGACTACAAGGTGATTGTGCGCGAGGAAGGCACGGTCCTCGTTTCTGCTCCTGCTGCGACGACCCCGGCACCGGCCGTATGTGCTCCCGTTCCTGAAGGCGGTGTGCCGGTCGAGGCCCCGGTCTCGGGCATCGTGCTGAAATACGTCAAGGCAAACGGGGAGCGCGTCGAGAAGGATGAAACCGTGCTGATTATGGAATCGATGAAAATGGAACTCGAAATCAAATCCAAAACAGCGGGAACCGTAACATTTGTATGCGAGACCGGCGCGAGTGTCGCAGCAGGGCAAGTACTCGCCAAGGTTCAGTGAGGAGTATCGTCATGCGGTACTCATTGAAGAAGCTCATAATCGCAATCATCGGCAGTATGATGATCATCGGAGGGCTTGGGCTCTACTCCGGTTTCTTTCAGAATAAGTTATCTGCGTCGCAGGGACCCGCAGATGCGCCTGCACCCGGTTTGCAGGCGCCCGTGCCTGCTGCTGCGGCCGGCGTTGCAGTTCCGCAACAGAAAGGGAACACGGACGAGGTGTCGTTTGTCAACGGTATGATAAGCATCGCAAAAAATACCGGTATCCACGCATTCGCAAGCGGCACCGGCTGGAAATCGCTTCTCATGGTCATTATCGGGTGCATCATGATCTATCTCGGCGTTGTGAAGGATTTCGAGCCGCTCCTGATGGTACCGATCGCATTCGGGACCATCTTCGTTAATGTTACAGGAGCGGGTATGGGCGAAGGGCCTCACGGGATGCTCTATCTGATTTTCAAGTACGGCATCGAAAATGAGCTTTTGCCACTGCTGGTTTTTGTCGGGATTGGAGCGATGTCAGACTTCGGTCCGATGCTTGCCAATCCCCGAGTTGCGATTCTCGGCGCTGCAGCGCAGTTCGGCGTGTTCGGCACGCTGCTCGGCGTTATGGCGCTGAACCTGATACCGGGCTTCAATTTTTCGCTCAAGGAGGCATGTGCCATCGCGGTCATAGGCGGCGCAGACGGTCCGACTTCAATCTACGTGTCGTCCCTTTTCGCCCCGAATCTGATGGGCTCGATTGCGGTTGCGGCATATTCGTACATGTCGATGGTTCCGATTATCCAGCCGCCGATTATGAAGCTGCTTACAACGAAGGAAGAACGCCTCATCAAAATGCGGCATGACCTGCGCGAGGTGCACCCGGCGGAAAAACTGATGTTCCCGCTCCTCGTGCTTGGTCTCTGCGTCTTTATCTTGCCCTCGGCGTTGCCGCTTATGGGTTGTTTTGCCTTCGGGAACTTCGTCAAGGAAAGCGGCTGCATCGATCGGCTTTCAAAGACTATGCAAAATGAACTGATGAACCTCTCGACGATCTTCCTCGGGCTCGGCGTCGGCATGCAGATGTCCGCCGACAAGTTCATGAATCTTCAGACACTCGGCATCCTTCTGCTTGGGCTGCTGGCATTCTCGCTCGGTACGGCCGGCGGCGTTATTACCGCGAAGATAATGAACAAGCTGAGTCCGTCAAATCCGGTAAATCCGCTGATCGGTTCCGCCGGAGTTTCCGCATTCCCGATGGCCGCCCGTGTCTCGAACAAGCTCGGCCTGCAGTATGACCCGCATAACTTTCTCCTGATGCATGCCCTTGGGGCGAACGTTGCCGGTCAGGTCGGCTCTGTCGTGGCGGCAGGCGTCATTCTGGCGATCTTCGGTTACTAGACGGTAAAGAACGGGGGCGGAATTATCCGCCCCGTTCTTCTTTTCGGGGATGCTCTTTTTTCTCGCGTTCTTTTTTATCGTTCCTGTCGACGCGCTGTTGGCCAACATTTTGCGCATGTATTTCCCTTGCTTTAGGCTTTACGTTTTCAGCCTGTGCCGCAGGAGCCTTGCCTCTGCCCGACTCTCGTTTCTCCGGTGATCTATTGTTCGGTCCGATCTGACGTTCTTGCTCGCCGCGGACAGTCTGCTTGTCGCTCAGTTGTCGTTCGCGTATGACCTCTGGTGTCGCCCTGTCTCTGGTCCCACCCTTCTTTACCTCGCGGGTCGTGCGATTTGTATCGACAGGAGCTGCCGTTATGACCCTTTCAGGAGCGGATTGCGGCCTTGTCGGCGGAGCCGCGACGGCGATGGTATTCAGCTGATGCGAGGCATTATTGTTCAGGTGCTCGCTATTTTTTGCCGCTTCCATGCGCGGCCCCGGACGGCCTGGACCGGCTGCACTGCCATGGTCATTCCGCGGATCAGTAAAGCCTTTCTGGTTCATCGCGTTTATTCGTTCAGGTTGTGGCTCACGTTTTCTTTCAATACGAGTCTCATGTCCACCGGACGAATATAATTGGTTGTTGCGTTGTTCCGATTCCTGCGGTCGCACTGTCGGACGGACAGCACTTGATTGCTGACGCGCACTACTTTCGTGCCGCTGTTGAGGGGTATCGGACTTGCTGACCGGCAGGGTTTTAGGGGTGAAGCCGGGATGAAATGCCGATCTATCCTGTTCTCTGATAAACGGACGAGAGCGTTTGATATTCTGGGGAGAAAGCGCCTGAACATTTTTCGGCGGCATTTTTTGCGCCGGGACCGACAGGTCGGATGAAACGAACGCCGATCGATGCGGCTGTATCGCCGGCGCCCCGATTACCAGGTTGTTTCCCGTGAAAACGTGCCTTCTGATAGTGTCGTGATTGAACTGAGCCTGTCTCGGCACTGTCGTCCCGAACGTGTTGTGATATACGACGGTCGCACCATTGACAACCGTTATATTTTGATAGGCATGCGGGACGTCGCGTCGAACTGCCACATTTACTATATTGACGCTGTGCGGACCATAATATCCGCGGCCGTAGTAGGTTTCACCCGGCGCGAGTGGAACCCATGCAATATAATCGTTCGTCCTGACCCACCCGACATATCCCGGCCCCCAGTAGACTGCTCCCGTTGCCGGCGGCACCCAGCACCAGCCAAAACGGGCGACATATGCCCATCTGCCGTAGTGATAGGGTGCCCATCCCCAAGGTTCA
>DATHDH010000272.1:0-8908 GCA_035319145.1 Dissulfurispiraceae bacterium
CCACCTGATCATATGCAGCATGCACATCCGCCTCCTGCGCATTGCCGCTTCGGACTTGCTTCAACAACTCCCCCAAATTATCGAAAATCCCCATGACTCCTCCCGCACGTCGTAATGCAATCCTCCATTTTGGAGGAACTATCACAGTTATAGCACAAGAAAAGGTTTTATACAATGCGGGAAGCTGTCATCTTTCCGCTCGCAAATCCTCACTGTCACTTCTTCTCATGCGGGCCGAAAGTAAATTGATACCCAATGTACATGGTATATTTATTCTTATCGGTTCCCCGAAAATCGCGTCCCGCCGAAAAGAGGATGTGATGGTCATCGGTGACGTTGATGACGCTGCCGATGTTAAAGCCGGTTTCGCTTTTTTCCCCTTTTACCCGTGCAGTAAAGTCAAACAACTCGGCCCCGACAGAGACGGTCTTTGATATCTCCCTCATGACAGCCACGCCCGTCTGCCAGTAATTCTTCTTGTCCTGTCCTGGGTTATACCAGTACCCGCCGCCGCCATATACGGTCCAGGGGCCGAAACTCTTTTGCAGCCATATCGGGATAAGGACTCTTGTTCCGCTTTCGCCGAGTCCTTTCGAACTGTCGCCAGACGGCAATACTACTATGGGGAAGGTCCCGATTTGCGGGATTGTATCTGTTTCATGAACGAAACGAAACTTCACGCCAAGCTCAGTATCGCCATAGCCCCATTTCATGGATTCGCCGCTGGGCTTGTTATATGCAAAAGGAACTATCAGATGCACATGCACATCAGGGAGCAATCCATAATTGAATTCCAAATGAGGCAGGGTGCCTGAAGTCCCGCTCGAGTTATGGGCGGTAACCGAAGAAACATAAATTTCGCCATGCTGATACTCTGCAGGCTCAGGATCGTCGGTCACAAAGGGGGGGCCTGCCCAAACCGTCTGCGCCCCCACAACGAGGAGAATAAAACATATCGGGACAATAATATTGAAGCACCTGAAACATCCCTTGCTGTTGGACTGAAATGCTTTGCTCATGCGTATCGTCCTCCTGACTTTCTTCTGAGAATACGACCTGGGGTGTAATCCTTTTTGATGGTGAGGACATCCATTTGATCCTCTTTGCAGTTAGCACTGATTATTCATGTATCTCATCGACCAGAACCGTGACCTTCTTCTTTGCCTCCATAAGCATGCGAGCACCCCTAGCCGTTATTTTGTAATACTTTCTTATTTTCCCTTGATGGTTTTCCACATGTGATTTTAGGAGCTTCTCTTGTTCAAGCTTATGCAACGTCGGATAAAGTGTGCCGGGACCTATCTTATAGCCATGCTGATTGAGTTCCTCTATCAGCCAAACACCATACACCGGTTCCTTCGAGGCATGATGAAGGATGTGGACCTTAATAAACCCGAGAAATACATCCCTTAGCATTATCACCTCACGATATCGTTTTTGAATATTACTGGATAAACTGAGGCATGTCAAGATAAACTCTCAGAAGAATTGCTGTTCGGAGTACTGAAGCTTGCCGCCGTCAAGTCAGATCGCAGCCGACCACTATCCCCGTGACGTGGGCGTAAGATAGCAGCCCATGAATCGTATGGGCGTTTTGCAGCTCAATCAGCGGAAGTATCGGTTGACGGCAAAGGCAGGTTAGAGCACGTAAAATCACCTGCGTCCGCGGACTGCGGAAGAATCATCAATTCGGATACAGGGGACATCACATTTTCTACAGAAAAGTGCATCGCATTGCCGCTGCTATTTCTCGCCGCCTCCTCCAAGCACCTTATAGAGAGTTACCATATTTACCAGTCTGGCAAGACGCACTGAAATCAATCCTTGCTGTGCGTTGTACAACGCCCGCTGTGAATCAAGAACATTCAGATAGCTGGCCACGCCGAAGCGATAGCGTGCCTCCGACAAGCGATAACTCTGTGCAGTGGCATCGGTGAGAGAAAGTTGTGCATTCAGTTGATCATCTATGGTGCCCCGCTGCGCAAGCGCATCGGCAACCTCCCGAAACGCGCGCTGGATTGTTTTTTCGTATTGAGCAAGATACAATTCTCGATCGACCTCGGAAACTTTCAAGTTTGACATGTTTCGACCCATATCGAAAATCGGAAGAATCACTTGCGGAGCAAAGCTCCATGCCCCATGTGCAGCCCCACCCTTAAATAGGCTGGACAACTCATTACTCGACAGGCCGACGCTCGAAGTCAGTGTTATGCGCGGAAAGAAAGCGGCACGTGCCGCACCGATATTTGCATTGGCAGCCTTGAGAATATGCTCCGCCTGAACAACATCCGGGCGACGCTGTAAAACATCGGACTGCAGTCCTGCGTTCAGATAGTCAAAATCGTTCACAGAAGCGAGTGAGGTCGGCAGGAGATCCGACGGAACCGCTTTCCCCACCACAAGCGCAAGGGCATTTTCATCTTGAGCGACCAGCGTGGTATATCGGGCTATGTCTACGCGTGCCGCATCAACGCTCGTCTGCGCCTGCCGCAGATCGAGCTCCGAAGAGGCGCCTGCCTCAAACCGACTTTTTATAAGATCATATGACGTCTGCTGGCTGACTAGTGTATCCTGGGCAATTTTCAATCTCTCTCTGTCGGCGGCAAGAAGCAGATAATCGCCGGCGACCTCCGCCATCAGGCTAATCTGCGCGCTGCGACGAGCCTCCTCAGTGGCAAGGAATTGCTCCAAAGCTGCGTCCTTGAGGCTCCTTACCCGGCCGAAAAGATCAAGCTCAAATGCACTGAATCCGAGGTTGACGCTGTATTGACGAACGAGCATGGACTGCCCGGTTGTCGATACGCTTGAAGGCACCCTTTGCTCAAGACCACTCCCGACCGCGTTTATCGTGGGAAAGAGATCGGCAAACTGAATGCCGTAGAGCGCCCGGGACCGTTCGATATTGAGTGCGGCTATACGGAGATCGCGATTGTTCTCAAGTGCCGATTCAATAAGCTTTTGCAACTTGGCATCGGCATAGAAATCTCGCCACGTAATTTCCGTGATGTTCTTTTTATCAGGTGCCTCTGTCCTGTCAGGTGCATTGCTCTTATACGCCGGCCCGCTCGGCCACTGCTCCGGCATCGGCGCCGCAGGACGAGTATACTTCGGAGCCATGGTACAGCCGGAAAGAATGAGAAAGACAGCGACTACAATACCGGAATAAATCATGTTTTTCCGGACGTTTCCCGCTTTACAGAAATATATCATTGTTTTTTTCATGTCTTATCCCTCAGAACCTTTGCTATCCGCCGTCACGGAGTCCGATTTATATTTAGAGCGGCTGAAGCGGCGAGACACCATGACGAAGAAAAAGGGGATAAAGACCAAATCAATAAAAGTTGCGGAAAGCAGTCCTCCGGTAACCGCCGTCCCGATGGCATTTTGGGCCGCAGCCCCGGCTCCCCGCGTAAGAGCGAGAGGCAGAGTCCCGAAAAAAAATGCCATTGATGTCATGATGACCGGGCGCAGCCTAATCTTGACCGCAGCCAACGTCGCGTCGACCAGATCATGGCCCTGCTGCATCTGCGCCTTGATAAACTGGATAATCAGGATTGCATTCTTGGTGGAAAGTCCCATAGTAGTGAGCAGTCCAATCTGGAGATAGACGTCATTGGGCAAAGCTCGCAACGTCACCGCGGTAACAGCGCCGACGAGTCCCAGCGGAAGCATAAGGAGATTTACAAAAGGGATGGACCAACTCTCATAAAGAGCCGCAACACTCAGAAATACAACCAGCAGGGAAATTGCATAGAGTGCCGGAGCCTGTTTGCCCGCCTGCCTTTCTTCATAAGAAAGCCCGGTCCATTCGTAACCAATGCCCGCAGGCAGCTCAGCCGCCATTTTTTCCATCTCCGCCATGGCTTCACCGGTACTGACTCCGGGGGCCGCCTGTCCGATAATTTCTACAGAGGGGATGCCATTATAGCGCTCAAGGCGAGGTGATCCATACTGCCAGTGAGCCGTGGAAAACGCAGAAAAAGGCACCATCTGCCCCTGCTTGTTGCGGACATACCATTTGTCGATATCTTCCGGCAGCATGCGGTATGCGGCATCGGACTGCAGATAGACCCGTTTTACGCGGCCGTTTTGAATGAAGTCATTGACGTAGGAGCTAGACCATGCTATGGCAAGCACGTCATTAATGTCAGACAACGAGAGTCCTAACGCCCCTGCCCTCACATCGTCGATATCAAGCTTAAATTCGGGCGTATCGTCCTGGCCGTTGGGCCGCACGGCAACCAGCTTTGGGTTTTTCATAGCCATGCCGAGCAGCTGATTTCTGGCCTCCATGAGTTTCGTATGGCCAAGGCCGCCGCGATCCTGCATCTGAAAGTCAAACCCATTGGCCTGCCCCAGCTCGACCACTGCCGGCGGGGAAAATGCAAAGACAAGTCCGTCGCGAATCTTCGAAAACTCTCTCATAGCCCTCCCCGCAAGAGCCGGGGCTTTCAGATTGGATGACTGCCTGAGCTTCCAGTCCTTAAGCTTTACAAATGCGAGTCCCATATTCTGACCGCGACCGGCAAAACTGAAGCCTGCTACGGTGATGATGGCATCGACCGTCTCTTTTTCTTCTTCCAGAAAATAACGTTCGATCTGTCTTATCACCTTGATCGTCCGCTCCTGCGTGGCGCCAGCCGGCAGTTGTATCTGGCACATAATAAATCCCTGATCCTCATCAGGAAGGAACGCCGTCGGCAGCCGCAAGGCAAGAACAGCCATCACGATAACAAGAACGCCATATATCAGGAGATAGCGCAATGGTTTCTGAAAAGTGTGGTTGACAATCGATTCATATTGAGTCCTTCGCCGCTCAAACCATGGGTTAAATCTCCGGAAGAACCACGCAAACCATCCCGTCTCACCGGAAGTATGCCCCTGCGCCAGCGGCTTCAGCAGTGTTGCGCAGAGCGCAGGAGTCAGGATCATTGCCACAAAAACCGACAGGATCATTGCCGAGATAATGGTGATGGAGAACTGGCGATAAATGACCCCCGTTGAACCGCCGAAAAAGGTCATGGGCAGGAAAACAGCCGTCAGCACGGTAACGATGCCCCAGAGCGCACTGGTTATCTGCTCCATCGATTTCAGTGTCGCCACTTTAGGAGACACCCCTTCTTCCTTCATGATACGCTCCACGTTCTCAACCACCACTATCGCATCATCTACCAGCAGGCCGATGACGATGACCAGCGCAAACATGGTCAGCGTATTGATGGAAAACCCGGCGGCTGCAAGCACTCCTATTGTCCCAAGCAGCACTACCGGAACGGCGATGGTGGGGATAAGCGTTGCGCGGATGTTTTGGAGAAACACAAACATGATGACAAATACCAGTAAAATGGCGACCAGCAGCGTATTAACGACTTCTTCTATCGAGATTCTCACGAAGGGCGTCGTGTCATAGGGATACACCACCTTAACGCTGGAAGGAAAATATTGTGACAGCTCCTCCATCTTGGCTTTGACCCGATTACTTGTATCAAGTGCATTGGCACCGGCTGCAAGCCTGATGGCCATGCCTCCGACAGGTTCTCCCTTATAGAATGACTGGAGATCGTAGTTCTCGGTACCGATTCTTGTCTCGGCCACATCCCGCAGTGTTACCTTCGAGCCGTCCGTGTTCGTGCGCAAGATAATTGCATTGAACTGCTCCGGGGTCTGCAGGAGCGTTCTGGCCGTTATGGTCGCATTCAGCTGCTGCCCTCGCGCAGCCGGGGTACCACCAAACTGTCCCGCGGAAACCTGAACGTTCTGAGCCTGCAAAGCCGAAATGATGTCGCTCGCAGCCAAGTGATAGTTGTTGAGCTTAACCGGGTTCAGCCATATACGCATAGCGTTCTGGAAACCAAAAAGCTGCACTTCGCCAACGCCTTCGACGCGGCTGATGATATCCTGAACATTGGATACGAGGTAATCAGTAAGGGCATTCCGATCCATGGAGCCATCTTCCGATACCAGACCGATAATCATAAGAAAGTTTCTTGTTGACTTGACGACTGATATCCCCTGTTTCTGAACTGTCTGCGGCAGGAGCGGCGTCGCGAGCTGAAGCTTATTCTGGACCTGCACCTGGGCGATATTCGGATCAGTACCGGCTTTAAATGTCAGGTTTATCGCAACGGATCCTGCCGAGTCACTGCTGGAAGACATATAAATGAGATTGTCGATGCCGTTAAGCTTCTGTTCGATTACCTGCGTTACGGTATCCTGCACAGTCTGAGCTGAAGCCCCCGGATATATCGCGTTGATCGTTATTTGGGGGGGAGCTATCGGAGGATATTGAGAAACCGGCAACGTCTTGACGGACAAAAGCCCCGCCAACATGGTCATTATGGCGATAACCCATGCAAAGATGGGATGATTGACGAAAAATCGCGGCATTGATAACTCCTATTTTATCGACGTTGCATTCGGCGTCTTGCCTTTGGTGCTTCCTTCTGCTTTGTCCTCAAACGGCACAGCCTTGACAACGGTTCCGGGACGGGACTTCTGCAGACCCTCCACTATGATACGCTCTCCTTCTTTAAGCCCTTCGCTTACGAGCCAATTATCTCCGATGGTACGGGCGACCTTTATCATCCTGGGCTCGACCTTTTCCCCCTCTCCGACCAACATGACCATCGGATTCCCGGCAGGATTTCGCGTGACCCCCCGTTGAGGAACGAGAATTGCCTTTTCATTCATGCCTTCTTCCACAACGGCGCGGACAAACATTCCAGGCAACAGCATTTGCTTCGGATTGGGAAACACTGCCCTCAGTGTTACGGATCCCGTTGTCTGGTCTACGGTGACTTCGGAGAACTTCAGCGTGCCCGGCAATTGATAGGGACTGCCGTCTTCCAGGATAAGACGCACGCGAGCCTGTCCTTTTTCACTGCTTTTCAGCAGCCCGCTGGCAAGACTCTGCTTCAAGCGAAGGAGTTCGGCGCTGGACTGAGTAACATCCACATACATAGTGCTGATTTGTTGAATAGTGGCCAAGGCGGCCGGCTGGTTTGCAGTAACCAACGCCCCGTCAGTCACGGCAGACCTGCCTATCCGACCGGAGATAGGCGCTGTTACTTTCGTATAGGCCAAATTGATTCTGGCAGTCTCCAGCCCTGCCTTGGCGCTCTCGACATCCGCCTCGGCCTGCTTGAGAGCTGCTGTTGCATCATCGGATTCCTGTTGACTGACCGCATTTATTTTTAAAAGTTCCTGATACCTGCCGGCCTTCAGCCTCACGGGGATAAGATTAGCCTCAGCTCTGGCAAGGGCAGCCCTGGCATTATCAAAGACTGCCTGGTAGGCGGAAGGATCAATTTGATAAAGCACTTCGCCGGCTTTGACATCCTTGCCTTCGACAAAAAGACGCTTCTGCACTATACCACTCACCTGTGGACGCACTTCAGCAATAAAATATGCAGAAGTACGTCCTGAAAGCTCAGTCGTCAACGTTACCTTCTGAGGCTGGACGGACAGCGTTCCCACTTCAGGGGGCGGCGTCTGCTGACCTCCGGTTGAACCCTGTTGCCCGCAGCCTGCCGCAACGAGGCCGGCAAAACAAATAGTCGCGAGCGTAATGGTTTTAACGATCCTTTGTGGCACTGAGGTCATCATTCAGCTTCCCTCCTCTATCTTCAAAACATCACGCAGACAATTATGCTGCTAAATACGGAAATAAAGAAAGCCGGCACATCGACACAACATCTATTTCATATTATTATCTCACTGACTTGCCTCTTTTGCTCACGTTCACCGGATTAATGCTTTTTAAATGGCGGCTGATGCTCACTGAATGCCTAGATGCATCGAACTAATAGGGGTATAAAAAGGCCCTGTGGTGCTGAACACCACAGGGCCTTTGAAATAACGCACGTTAGTCTAATCAGTGAATTGCTTCTCCGCCCGACTGTTCCTTCACGCTGACAGCAACCTTATAGAGCACCGTCAGAATCAGGAACCCGATGGCCCATACGCCCAGCCCGATAGAAAATTCCGGGAGAGTCGGCCAGTATTCGGTGATCTTATCGAAGGAGTTCGGCACGAATCCGCCGACGACAAGGCCGAAACCCTTATCGATCCAGAGCGAGAAGAATACGCAGATGCAGGCGAAGGCCAGCAGGGTTTCGTTTCTCCGGATCTGCGGGAAGGCCAGCATCGTAAGCGCGATAACCGCCAGCACTGTCGAGGTCCACATGAGCGGGACAAGCACACCCTTACCGTCAATACCGGCATAGAGGTAGATCCATGAATGCATGTGTCCGGGTATCTGGCTGTAGAACGCGGTAAAAAGCTCCAGCCCCAGGAAGAACACATTGATGATCATGCAATACGTGATAATTTTACCGATTGTCTGAATCGCCTCTGTCCCCGGATCGAACTTCGAGCCCTTCCGCACGATGAGCGCGAGCAGCAGCAGCAATGACGGCCCTGATGCGAACGCAGACGCAAGGAATCGGGCTGCGAGAATTGCGCTCAGCCAGAAGTGCTTGCCCGGCAGACCGGCATACAGAAACGCCGTAACGGTATGGATGAACGGAGCCCAGACAATGGAGAGTATTGCGACCGGCTTCACCCATTTTGCCGGTGCAATCCCCTTCTTTTCGGCATGCAGGCACGCCCAGCCTACGAGAACGTTCAGCACAAGATAGCCGGCCAGAACAATCATGTCATAAAACATGACCGAGTTCGGCGTCGGGTGCAGCAGAACGTTCAATACGCGAAGCGGCTGCCCCAAGTCGACAAAAATAAACAGCATGCACATGATAATGGCTGGAATGGCGAGAAACTCACCGAGGATGGTGATTTTGCCGAACGCCTTATAATCATGCAGGTAAAACGGCAGTACAATCATGACGCCAGATGCCGCGACTCCGACGAGAAAGGTAAACTGCGAGATGTAAAAGCCCCATGATACATC
>DATHDH010000273.1:0-14120 GCA_035319145.1 Dissulfurispiraceae bacterium
TTCTTTCAATTTTATGAACAATGAGGGCTGAAAGGGAGAAACGCAGATGGATATCAAACAGCGTGCCGCGGAAGTGGCGAAACGTTTGGGCAAGCTTTATAGCGACCCGCATAGTTGCCTCTCTCATTCGAATCCGTTCGAGCTGCTCGTTGCAACGATTCTGTCCGCCCAGACAACCGATGTCCACGTGAACAAGGTGACCCCCGGACTTTTCGCGCGGTATCGCACCATCGAGGCTTTCGCCGCCGCGCCGCCCGCAGAATTGCAGAAGGCCCTGAGCTCGGTGAATTTCTACAACAACAAGGCAAAGAGCATCCGGAACAGTGCCCGCATGATTCTGGAGGAGTTCGGCGGCAAGGTGCCGCAGACCATGCCTGAACTGATCCGGCTTCCGGGCGTTGCACGCAAGACGGCCAATATAATTCTGTACGATGCCTTCGGTAAGACCGAAGGCATGGCTGTCGATACGCATGTCAAAAGGCTCGCGAACCGTCTCGGCTTCACCACCTTTGTCGATCCGGCAAAAATAGAGCAGGACCTTATGCGCACAGTTGCCAAGAAGGATTGGGGCCGCTTTTCGCACATGCTGGTACTACACGGGCGGGCGGTCTGCCAGGCTCGTACTCCTTTGCACGAACAGTGCGTGCTCGCCGATATTTGCCCTTCATCCGGAGTGATGGAGCAGGGCCGGAACCGAAAAGGATAACTCGCGCATCTGTGATGTGACGAACTGAGTATTGAATGACGTTACAGGATGACTATTCCGAATTCCTTCAGCGTCTGCGCGAGCGATGCAAGCGGCAGTCCCATCACATTGAAGTAATCGCCATCGATTTTTTTGACGAGCAGCGCACCGAATGCCTGAATGCCGTAAGCACCGGCCTTGTCAAACGGTTCGCCGGTTCTGATATAAGCCTTTATTTCATGATCGGATAATTTCCGAAACCAGACCTTCGATTCGACTGCCCGCGTTCTTGCCTTTCCTGTTGCCGCGTCGAGTATCGTGTATGCGGTTATGACGATATGGCAGCGTCCGCTCAGGCTGCGGAGCATTCGGCGGGCATCGGCATTATCGGCCGGCTTGCCGAGTATTTTCCCACCGAGGACTACGATGGTGTCGGCGGCGATGATGAGATCGTCCGGATGGTATTTCGCCGCACATTCCGCTTTGTGCCGGGAGATTGCGCGTGCGCAGGCGCGTGGGGTGAGCTGCGCATCACAGCGTTCATCGGTGTGTGCGGAACTGACCCGGAACACAAGGCCGATGCGGCTGAGCAGTTCTTTTCGGCGGGGAGATGCCGACGCAAGGATAATAGGTCGCATACCGTATTATAGCGAATTGCAGCCACAGCAAATCTTTTGCTTTTGGCCTGTTTTATTCGGTAAACTCAATGCACACAACGGGGGGGGATTCATGCAGACACTCCACGAATGGCAGGATGTGCTTGAACGTCTCTTTTTTCTGACGGAACGGCTGCTCGTCTTTGACGGCATCAATGATGTCTTTTCGCATATTCTCCGGACTGCATGCGTGTTCATCAAGGCCGATGCGGCTTCGATACAGGTCTTTGACCTCAAGACCGGCCGTGTTGTGACCGTCCAGGGCGAGGGTTTGTCCGAGGAGTTCCTCAAACAGGCGGACGAACAGATCGGTGAAGGCATTGCAGGACGGGTTGTAATCGAGGGGAAGCCCTTTTTTTCTGATGATGTGACCGAGGAGTTCTTTTCCGACCATCGCCGCCAAGCGCGTGCAGACGGTCTGAAAACAGCCATGGCAGTCCCCCTGAAAACCAAGGCGGGTGCGGTAGGTTGTCTGACGGTCTTCCGGATGCAGAGCAGACCGTTTGACGACAATGCCCTGCTGCTCCTGAGCATCTTTGCCGCGATAGCGGCGGAAGCGATCGAGAAGCGGAGCTTCATTCAGAGCATTCAGCAGCAGAATATCTTCGATCATGCAACCGGCCTCTACAATCGGCGCATGCTGCTGAAGTTGTGCGATGCTCACATGAACCTTGCATTTCGGCATGACCATGCAGCTTCGTTCATCGTCGTGAAGATTGATGATTATGAAGATTACGTCAGCCTGAACGGACAGCTCCTTACCGACAAGCTCCAGAGGGACTTTGCGAAATTTCTTATGGAACAGTGCCGCAGTTCGGACATTATCGGACGCCTGAATGAGGAGCTCTTCGTCATGATGCTGCCGCATTCGGTGAAGGCCCAGGCCGTGACTCTCTGCACGAAACTTCGTTCATATCTGGCCGAACAGCGTCCGCTCGGCATTAGCGCCACGGCGCAACCCCTGACATTCAGTGCCGGTATCAGCGCATACCCCGATGACGGCGATACGGTGCATTCGCTGATCAAGAAGGCCGAGGCTGCACTGGCGACCGGCAGCGTTGCAGGAAGGGACGCCACCTTCCTCTGGCACGAGAAAGGATTGCGGGAATGAAAACGACTCAATCGCGGTTCTACTTTAGAAAAGCGCAGGCCTTGCTGCCTGGCGGGGTAAACAGTCCCGTCAGGGCGTTTCGGGCTGTCGGCGGTTCACCCCTCTTCATCAAGAAGAGCAAGGGTTCGAAACTGTACGATGTCGACGGCAATGTCTTTATCGACTATGTACTCTCGTGGGGGCCGATGATAGTCGGGCATGCACACCCGGCAATCGTCAGGGCGGTCAAGTCGGCTGTGCAGAACGGCACCAGCTATGGGGCCCCGACTCCGCTTGAGATTGAGCTGGCTGCAATGATTCTGAAGACATATCCATCGATGGATAAGATCAGAATGGTCAGTTCAGGCACGGAGGCGACCATGAGCGCCATTCGTGCCGCGCGAGGGTTTACCGGTCGCGATTCAATTCTTAAATTCGAAGGGTGTTATCACGGCCATGCAGACGGTCTGCTGGTAAAGGCAGGCTCCGGGGCGGCTACGTTCGGTGTTCCGGACAGCCCGGGGGTGCCGGCGGATTACGCGAAACGGACACTTACCCTTCCTTATAACGATATCACTGCATTCCGCGCTTTGATGCGGAAGAACGGCAAAGAAATTGCTTGTGTCATTGTTGAACCGGTGGTCGGCAATATCGGCTGTGTCCTGCCGAGGCCCGGCTTTCTTGAGGCACTGCGCGAGGAGACTGAACGGCACGGAGCCGTTCTGATATTTGATGAAGTCATGACCGGATTCCGGGTGGCGAAGGGTGGCGCACAGCAGGCGTTCGGAATCCGGCCCGACCTCACCTGCCTCGGCAAGGTCATCGGAGGGGGTTTCCCGGTCGGCGCATACGGCGGCAGTCGCGAGATAATGGCGATGATCGCCCCCGATGGCCCGGTTTATCAGGCGGGCACCCTTTCGGGCAATCCGGTTGCCATGACGGCCGGCATTGAAACGCTCAAAATATTGAATGCACGGGACACCTATCGGAAACTGGAACAGACGATGGCGGAACTTGAAGCAGGACTCAAAGATGCGGCTGAAAAGGCAGGCATTTCGGCAAAATTCTACCGGGCAGGAACAATGTTCTGCACGTATTTCACCGATACGGAAGTTGTTGATTACGACACCGCGAAAAAGGCCGATGCGAAGCGGTTTGCTCGCTTTTTCATGAAGATGCTTGAACAAGGTGTTTATCTGGCGCCTTCGCAGTTTGAGGCCGGGTTCATTTCGCTTGCGCATACTGCGGCGGACATACGGGCTACGATCGGCGCCGCTTACAAGGCGTTTCGTTCGGTGCGCTGAGATGACGGATCCTTCTCCCGAAAAACCCGCTTTCCGTCAGATATTCGAGGCCAGTACCGTCGGCATTCATCTGGTGCTCTGCATCATTGCCGGAGCCCTTGTCGGCTACGGGCTTGATCATGTCGTCGGCAGTTTTCCGTATCTGTCTCTGATCTTTTTCGTGCTCGGGATCGTTGCCGGATTTCGGGAGGTCTTTCGGATAGCGCGCAAGTCAGACAGGGATTCAAATGGATCAGATGACAGCCCGCATCCATAAACTGGCGTTCATTATCATTCCTCTGATGGCTGCCGGAGCAGGCATCATATGGTGGCCCGCTTGGCGCCTTCCGTTCAGCATTGCGACGGGGGGGCTGCTTTCATTGGCAAGCCTGCGCATCATCATCTGGGCGGTCAAGCGTTTTCTCAACGTGCATATGGGGCAGACGATCATCATGGGTATCAGCACGCTGAAAATACTGGCCCTCTTCTCGGTCATGGTGGCGCTTGCCGTCATGGGACTGCTCCACGTAGTCGGCATGGTGATCGGCTTCACGACGGTTCTTGTCATCACGACGATCGAAGGATATCGGGCGGCCAGGGCTGACACGCTATGATATACGCAGTTGTTGTGCTCGCGGCTGCGATGGTGCTGTTCGCGCTGAAGCTGACGAAAATCGCCGTGATCGTGATGTGTGCCGCTGCGGTGCTCATGTTCGGCATCAAAGCGATGCGCAAGTAGGGAAGGGGAATACCCATGGCATTGATTGTTTGGGGCAAAGACTTCAGTGTCGGCATTGAATCCATCGACGAGCAGCACAAACAGCTCATTGCGCTGGTGAACGGATTTCATGAAGCCATGTTGCAGCGTCAGGGGAAACCAGTGATGGAGAAGCTGCTCGACGGTCTGGTGGATTATACGATCCGTCATTTTGCGCATGAAGAAAGACTCTTCTCCGAACACGGATATCAGGATATGAAGGAGCATAAGAAGCAGCACGATGCGTTGGCCAAAGAAGTGTCGCGGTTCAGCAAGGATCTGCATGCCGGACGCCCGGTGCTTTCGGTCGAAGTGATGTCGTTTCTCAAGGAGTGGCTGCAGGAACACATTCAGGGGACAGACATGAAGTACAGCGCGTTTCTGAAGAGCAGGGGAGTTTTGTAATGCAATTCGACGCCATGCAATAATATCGGCTAGCGCGGATGCTCAAGACGCCACTGTTGCGGAGAGGTTTCGAACACGTCACATTTCCAGAGACCGGCATGGTGCTGCCGGGCTTTTTTTTGGGCGTCGGCAATGCGATCGGCATGGAGGACATTCGGCGGCACGGTGTAGGCAATCGCATATCCGTCCGCAACCATTCTGAGATTCAGCAAGACGCCGCTCCGGGTCCAGAGATACGCAAGCACCCGGCCATACCGGTCACGGCGCTCGACATCGTACTGAAGCTGAACCGAGGAGCCGAATTTTCTGAAGAGTGCCTTCAAATGGACTTTCGCCCGTCTGCCCCATGGCTCTTGTCCCATTTCCGGCGCATCGATCCCGATAAGGCGCACTTCGATTCTCCCTCCCGCGTTGTCGGGGTCTTCCACGATAACCGAATCTCCGTCAAGGACATAAAGTGCCCGGACCCATGCGGCATCGCATGACGCGACGAGCACGAGCGTAAAGACGGCTATAAGAATGGAAAGCCGGAACGAGGTATAATAACCGTTGCGCATGCCATATCATAGCATGTGTTCGGGAAGGAGAAGCATGGCGGCCCCTGACAATATCGTATTGACCGGATTCATGGCGACCGGAAAAACCGAGGTCGGCAGGGTGCTTGCGCGGCGACTGGGGTTCGCTTTTTTTGATGTCGATGCGGAGATAGAGAGGTGCGCGGGGATGTCGGTGCCCGAAATATTCTCTGCTTTCGGTGAAGCCGGGTTCCGTGCGCGCGAGTCAGAGGTTATCAGTACATGCCCCCTGCTTCAGCATACCGTTATCGCTTCAGGCGGCGGCGCTGTTATCCGCCCCGAGAATCTTGCTGCGTTGCGGGACTGCGGGCTCCTGATCTGTCTGACCGCTTCGGTTGAGACCATTTTGGATCGTGCCGGCAACGGAGAAACCCGCCCGCTTCTTCAGGGGGCTGACCCGAAGCGCCGTGTCAGGGAACTACTTGAGGCGCGCGAACCGTACTATAATCAGGCTGATTTCATCGTGAGGACTGATGGAAAGAATCCCCAGGAAATTGTCGCCGAAATAGTTGAACAGATTGGGTTCCGCAAGAATGCAGGAACAAAAGGATAACGACATGAATAGTTCGAAACGTGTAGTCGTTAAACTCGGGTTGCGCAGCTATGATATCACTATCGGCAGCGGCATTCTGAAAGACTTCGGCCCGGCAGTTTCATCATTCGGCTTTCGCAAGAAGATTTGCATTATAAGCAATCCGACGGTCTATGGGCTTTACGGTGCAGAGGTCGTGCATTCCCTCCGCGCAGCGGGGTTTACCCCGTTTGAGGTGATCATTCCAGACGGAGAGAGATATAAGACGCTTTCCCAGACGACCCGCATTCTGTCAAGGCTCCTCGAAGAGCGGCTCGACCGGAAATCGTGTCTGATAGCCTTAGGCGGAGGCGTCATCGGCGATATTACCGGGTTTGTCGCTTCGCTCTACATGCGTGGCATCCCCTTTGTCCAGATGCCGACAACATTGCTTGCGCAGGTAGACAGTTCGGTCGGCGGAAAGACCGGGGTGAACCATCCGCTCGGCAAGAACATGATTGGCACGTTCTATCAGCCGCGCCTTGTCTGGATCGATACCGACACATTGCGGACCCTCCCCCGGAGACAGTTTCTCTGCGGGATGGCCGAGGTGATTAAATACGGCGTGATTCGCGATGAGGCCTTTTTCAGCTACCTTGAACGGAAAAGGGAGAATGTCCTTGGGTTGAATCCGACGGCTCTTGCCTTTATCGTCAAGCGCTCGTGCGCTATCAAAGCCGAAGTTGTTGCCGCCGACGAGCGTGAAGCAGGTCTGAGAGCTATCCTCAACTACGGCCACACCATCGGGCATGCGATCGAAACCGAAACACACTATCGCCGGTATTGTCATGGGGAAGCCGTCGCTATCGGCATGCATCTTGCGGCGCGATTGGCGCAGCAGATCCGCCTGCTTGATGCGTCGTCCGTTGAACACATCAAGGAGGTCATTGTTTCGTATGGATTGCCCGTGGAGCCGGCGGCGGGGATCAGTGCGGCACGCCTTGTGGAACATATGCGACTGGACAAGAAGGCTGAAGAAGGGAGACTGACTTTTGTCCTGCCGCAAAATGTCGGGTCGGTGACGATTAGAAAAAATGTTACTTCTCAGACTGTTATGAGAATTCTTCAGCGGTGCTGTCGCCTGCAATAGCAAGTTGATACCGTTTCCTTGTAGAATAGACGGCTGAAGACACGTTCATTACCTCATAAAAGCGGCTTGACCGGAGGTTTGCATGTTGATAGATCGGCTTTTCCCAAAACAGGTCGACTTTTTCGAATTGTTTAATGCCGGGGCGGCAAATGCTGTGAAGGGAGCTGCGTTGATGCTGACGTTAATGCAGGATACCGATCACGCCGAAACAATTGCCCGCGGGATTCGCGAAACCGAAAAAGAGGGCGATGTCATAACCCACGACATCATAAAGAAACTAAATAAAACATTTCTGACTCCTATAGACCGGGAAGACCTCCACGTGCTCGCAACCACCATGGACGATATCATTGATATTATCTGGGGCTGTGCCGAAAGGTTTTCCCTTTTCAAGCTTTCAACGCCGGCTCCAGGTGTGATTGAAATGGCCAAGGAGCTTGTCCTGTGCACGGAGCTCATCGTCAAGGCGGTTAAGAAACTTGAGGAAAAGAAATTCTCCTTCGTGCAGGAATACTGCGTTGAAATCAATAGCCTGGAGAACCGTACTGATCGCCTTTTTCGCGATGCCCTTGTAAAACTATTTGAAGAGGTCAAAGACCCTATTCTGATAATCAAGTGGAAAGAAGTCTATGAATTGCTTGAAGATTCGGTCGATGCGTGCGAAGATGTTGCGAATATCCTTGAGGCGATAGTCCTGAAGTATGCTTGATGCCGGAACGCTCCTCATTCTCGTCATCGCCCTAGCGCTGATTTTTGACTTCATCAACGGGTTCCATGACACTGCAAACGCGATAGCAACATCGGTTTCGACGAGGGTGCTCTCACCGAAGACCGCGATTGTCATGGCATCCATTATGAATCTTGTCGGCGCCATGTCCGGCACGGCTGTTGCCAAGACGGTCGGTGCCGGCTTGGTAGATCCGGCATCTGTTACCCAACTGACGATTTTATCCGCCCTTATTGCCGCTACGCTTTGGGATTTGCTCACGTGGTATTACGGATTGCCGACTTCGTCTAGTCATGCGATGTTGTCAAGCCTCATCGGCGCTGCCATTGCGAGCGCAGGGACAGGGGTTATAATCGGCGCTGGAGTCGTCAAGATCCTTATGGGCCTGGTCTTCTCTCCGATTGTAGGATTCGGGCTCGGCTATCTTGCAATGACGGCCATTGCCGTAGCCTTTCGAAACACCACGCCCTCAGCGGTAAATAACACGTTCAAGCGGCTTCAGATTATGTCAGCCGCCTATATCGCATTCAGCCACGGCAATAACGATGCGCAGAAAACAATGGGTATTATCACGATGGCATTGGTAAGTTACGGTGCCTTGACCTCATTTGTCGTACCGCTCTGGGTGATATTTGCGTGTGCTCTTGCAATTTCTTTCGGAACCGCCGCCGGCGGCTGGAGAATTATCAAGACACTCGGGGTCAAACTGGCCCCTCTGCGTCCGGTAAACGGCTTTGCGGTCGACTCGGTAGCCGCGACGGTTATTGAGATAGCGTCCCGCATCGGACTGCCTCTTTCCACGACGCATGTTATTTCGTCTACCATTATGGGAGTCGGCTCATCCCAGCGGCTCTCGGCAGTGAGATGGGCGGTCGGCGGCAATATCATTTTGGCGTGGGTTATTACAATCCCGATTTGCATGATCCTGTCATGGGCAATCTGTTCTGTGCTTCATCTGATGCTCGGATAGCCTCATGAGAGGCAGGGTAGCCGGTTGAGCGGCTGCGCGCCGGATCCATGCCGAGAACTCCAAGGTTATGATCCCCTATAAAGACGATAATCCGACCTATTCTTATCCGATTGTTACCGTAGCGCTTATCTTCCTCAATGTCGCAGTGTTTGTATGGGAAGGGCTCTCTCCCCTGAGCGATTTGGCATTAGTGTCCCGATACGGGGCCATTCCTTATAGCCTCACGACCTTCCAGACGATTCAGCCGATCAGCCCGATAACATCAATTTTTACCTCCATGTTCATGCATGGCGGCCTATTGCATCTGCTCGGAAATATGTTATACCTCTGGATATTCGGTGACAATGTCGAAGATGCAATGGGCAAAGTACGGTTCCTTCTTTTTTACCTGTTATCCGGAGTGGTGGCAGTGTACGGGCACGCTTTGAGTGATGCCGAGTCTCTTGTGCCGCTCGTCGGCGCAAGCGGGGCGATATCCGGTGTGCTCGGTGCATATCTGATGCTCTTTCCGAAGGCGGGAGTAAAGACCCTCGTTTTTTTCGGCCTTTTTTGGATCCTGCGAATCCCGGCGTTTATCGTAATCGGCATGTGGGCTGTCGTGCAGTTTCTGAGCGGCGCCGTGAGCGCCGCAGAGTCTCAGCAAGGCGGGGTTGCCTGGTTTGCCCACATCGGCGGGTTCCTTTTCGGACTCGCGACAGTACGCCTCTGGGTTCCGCGAAAATGATGGCCAACCGGTGAATTGGCCGAACCGCTCCTCTTAAAGCCCATTCTATATAATGCTAGAAAAACAAAGCGTTATATCTAAGGCTTGACAGCATGGCCGGACTTTGTGATATAGTAGCACTCATCATCACTGAGTGCTAACAAAACCAACTCACAATCATTTCAAGGAGGTTGAAGTATGAAGATTAAGCCGTTGAAAGACAGAGTCGTCGTAAAGTATTCCGACGAGGGGCTCGAAAAGACCGCCGGTGGTATCTACATCCCAGACAATGCGAAAGAGAAACCGCAGAAGGGGTCAGTTGAGGCGGTCGGTTCCGAAGTCAAGGAACTGAAGGTCGGCCAGTCGGTCCTGTTCGACAAGTACTCGGGCTCAAAGATCAAGATCAATGACGTCGAGTACCTGATCGTGAAAGAAGAAGATATTCTCGGAATCGTGGAATAAGGAAAGGGAGGATAACGAAACATGGCAGCGAAACAGCTTCTGTTTGATGAGGCCGCACGTCAGTCGATTCTTCGCGGCGTGACGGTTCTTACCGATGCAGTAAAGGCAACCCTCGGCCCCCGCGGCCGCAATGTAGTTATTGATCGCAAGTTCGGTTCTCCGAATATCACCAAGGACGGCGTTACCGTTGCAAAGGAAATCGAGTTGAAGGACCCGTATGAAAATATGGGCGCCCAGCTTGTGCGCGAAGTCGCATCCAAGACCTCCGATGTTGCCGGCGATGGTACGACTACCGCTACCGTTCTGGCCTATGCCGTTTATAAAGAAGGCATGAAATATGTCACCGCCGGTGCCAACAGCATCGATATCAAGCGCGGCATCGACAAGGCGGTCGAGACTATCATCGCCGAGTTGAAGAAGATGTCCAAGCCGGTCGCGGACAAGAAGGAGATTGCCCAGGTCGGCACTATCTCCGCCAATAATGACAGCACCATCGGCGAGCTCATTGCCGACGCGATGGACAAGGTCGGCAAGGACGGCGTTATCACCGTTGAGGAAGCCAAGAGCATGGCTACCACGCTCGATGTCGTCGAAGGTATGCAGTTTGACCGCGGCTATGTCTCCCCGTATTTCGTGACCGATCCGGAGCGCATGGAATGCAGCCTGCAGGATGCCTATGTGCTCATTCATGACAAGAAGATCGGCAGCATGAAAGACCTGCTTCCGATCCTTGAGCAAACCGCCCGCCAGGGCAAGCCGCTCATGATCGTTGCGGAGGACATCGAAGGCGAGGCACTCGCAACACTCGTCGTCAACAAGCTTCGCGGCACCATTCAGGTCTGCGCTGTCAAGGCGCCAGGATTCGGCGACCGGAGAAAGGCAATGCTTGAGGATATTGCAATCCTGACCGGCGGAACCGTCATCTCCGAAGACCTCGGCCTGAAGCTCGAAGGCGTCAAGATTACCGACCTCGGCCGGGCGCGCAAGATCACTGTTGACAAGGAGAACACCACCATCGTCGAAGGCGCGGGAGAAGAGGCCCAGATACAGGGTCGCGTAAAGCAGATTAAGGCTCAGGTCGAAGAGACTACTTCCGACTACGATCGCGAAAAGCTGCAGGAGCGCCTTGCAAAACTGGTCGGCGGCGTTGCGGTCATTAATGTTGGCGCGGCGACCGAGGCAGAGATGAAGGAGAAGAAGGCCCGCGTCGAGGATGCGCTGCATGCAACCCGCGCTGCTGTCGAGGAAGGTATCGTACCGGGCGGCGGCGTGGCACTCATCCGCTGCATCAAGAGCCTCAATGATCTGAAGCTCGATCATGATCAGCAGATCGGCGTGAATATCATCAAGAAGGCCCTCGAAGAACCGATCAAGCAGATCGTCAACAATGCAGGCGTCGAGCCGGCGATCGTTGTCGAGAAGGTCAAGGCCTCCAAGGATTCTAACCACGGGTATGATGCATATGCCGAGAAGTACGTCGACATGATCGAGACCGGCATTATCGATCCGACCAAGGTCACCAGAACCGCCCTTCAGAATGCGTCTTCCGTGGCGGGTCTGTTGCTGACAACCGAAGTGATGATCACGGAGATTCCCGAGGAAGACAAGAAGATGCCTCCTATGCCGGGCGGTGGCATGGGCGACATGGGCGGCATGTACTAGAAAAACAACAAAGCTCAGCTGTCAAAGCGCCGAATGGCAGAATGATTTTCGGCTGAGCGCCGATTCAAAGCGGGGCGGCCACTCCTGGCCGCCCCGTTGTCGCATCATGACTTGGTATAATTATATGATTTCGATGCTATCCTAACCATTATGCATATAAAAGATCGCGTGCGCTTCGCCATGGTTCCCTTAGTTATTGTCCTCTGTTCCCTGGGGCTTGCCGTTTTCCTCGGGCTGCAGCTCTTCGTGCCGACGCTGAATAATGCCGGCGAAGTTGAGGTGCAGATCCCGGAAGGCGCGACATTCCGTGAGGCCGTCGGCATTCTCTCCAGGAGCGGAATGATTCGGGACGAAACGGTTTTCGTCATGATCGGTCGAATAACGGGCATCGATAAGAAAATCAGGGCGGGCTTTTACGTCTTCAGCGGCACCGTTACTCCCTATGATGTTCTCATGAAACTGCGGCTCGGCAGGGTGCTTGAATATGAGATTACGATAGTCGAGGGAGACAGCCTGTTGGAGATCGGGAAGAAACTCTCCGAAGCGAAGCTGATGGCCCCAGACACCTTCAATCAATTGGTGCGCGACGGGGCGTTCATAGCATCGCTCGGCATCAAATCCCCCAGTCTCGAAGGCTATCTCTTCCCGCAGACATATCGCTTTTCGAAGGGGACATTACCGAATACCGTTCTGCGTATTATGGTGCAGAAGCTTCGTGAGGAGTATAACAGTGATCTGCAGGAGCGAACGAAGCAGATGGGCTGGAGCGAAAACGAGATCTTGACGCTTGCATCCATTATCGAAAAAGAGGCGGTGATCGATAAAGAGCGGGCCATCATTTCGGGTGTCTACCACAACCGCCTCAAAAGGGGCATGCCGCTTCAGGCCGATCCGACCGCAATTTATGGTGTAAAGAATTCGCGCCAGAAGATTACGCTGGATGACCTGCGCCGGGAGACGAAATATAATACCTATATCATTCAGGGACTGCCGCCGGGCCCGATTGCATCACCGGGCATCAAGTCCATTCGGGCAGCACTCTATCCGGCTAGGGTGCCATATGTTTTTTTTGTGGCGAAGGATGACAGCTCACACTTTTTTTCTTCCAATCTTCGAGACCATTTAGCTGCAATCGCTCGGATTCGTGCAGGCGCGGTCATAGAGCAGAAGATCGACAGCAAAGAGGACCGCCGCTCTGCCGAGGTCGAAAAGACCCAATGATGAAACGCAGGCTGACGCGACAGGTCAAGGTTGGTCCGGCAGCAGTTGGGGGATGCGCACCCATCGTGGTCCAGAGCATGACCAAAACGGACACGCGCAACGTCGCAACGACGATTGCCCAGATTAAATCGCTCGAAAATGCCGGGTGCGAAATAATTCGCCTAGCCGTGCCGGATGAAGAGGCCGCGCGCGCACTTGGTTCCATCCGGAGCGAGGTCGGCATCCCGATGATAGCCGACATCCATTTTGACTACCGGCTGGCACTTGAAGCCATACGGCAGGGCATCGACGGCTTGCGGCTGAATCCGGGCAACATTGGGGCGGAATGGAAGGTGCGGGAGGTTGTTGCGGCGGCGAAAGACAGGGGCATTCCCATCCGCATCGGCGTTAACGCAGGCTCTCTCGAAAAAGACCTTTTGGGGGAATACGGCCATCCGACACCGGAAGCAATTGTCGAGAGCGCGGAGGGACATATACGTATTCTCGAAGGTCTCGATTTTCGCGATATCAAGGTGTCCTTGAAGGCATCAAATGTCATGATGACGGTTGAGGCATACCGGCTCTTTTCTTCACGCCACGACTACCCATTGCATATCGGCATCACTGAAACCGGCCCGATGTTTCCGGGGGCAGTGAAGAGTGCCGTGGGGCTCGGAATCCTGTTGGCCGAAGGCATAGGCGATACCATGCGCGTTTCGCTGACGGCGCCTCCGGAAGACGAGGTGCGTACCGCTTATGAAATCCTTCGCGCTGTCGGTCTGCGCAAACGCGGCGCGGAGATTATTTCATGCCCGACCTGCGGTCGTTGTCAGGTAGATTTGCGTCCTGTTGCCGAAGAGGTCGCGCAGGTTCTCCGGTCGGTCGACAGACCGATCACCGTTGCTGTCATGGGATGTGCTGTGAACGGACCGGGTGAGGCGCGCGATGCCGATTTCGGTCTTGCGGGAGGAATCGGGACCGCTCTTCTCTTCAGAAAGGGCGAGGTGGTGAAGCGGGTTCCCGAAGAGCAGATGCTCGAAGCTTTACTAGAGCTTATTCAGGAAGAACAGTCCTGACGTCTGCATGCGGATTGTTTTCCCTGCCTCGTTTGATACCGGACATCCTATATCGGCGTCGCTCGGATATTTTATATATGTAGGGGTGTTTCCATGCTGACGCTCGACGGCATTCGGGACATTCAGGTTTACCAGAACAAGACCGGTTATCGGTTTTCCGTCGACGCGCTTTTGCTGGCGTCATTCGTCAATCTTCCCCGCGTGCAGC
>DATHDH010000274.1:0-11411 GCA_035319145.1 Dissulfurispiraceae bacterium
CGACCGACCTCCACCATTGCACCGGAACTCCGATCTTCGGGCTGTGCAGATCGACAAGAATATTGGGGATTGCATAGGGGATGTCGCGGGCTCCTTCAACAGATGTCTCATCGACGCCGTTCTTGATCATCGCGGCAAACGGCGTGCCTTCTATGATGGACTGTCCGACGATAGTGTGCCGCCAGGCTATAGGCTTGCCGGTCCTATCTATCCCGGCTGATATCCGGTTATGCCACATGGGTCGATAATATCCCGCCTTGGTGTCGTCCTCGCGCGTCCAGATCATCTTGACCGGCTTGTTCACGGCCTTGGCAATCTTCACCGCCTCGGAAACAAAATCCGATTTGGGGTTCGCCCTGCGCCCGAATCCGCAGCCGAGGTAGGTTGTGTGAACAAAGACCTGCTCGGGCTTCAGACCGGTTATCCTCACCGCAGCGTCGCGATCCGCCGTCTGAAACTGAGTGCCTGTGCGAATTTCGCAACGATTACCTTTGAGATCGACGAAACAATTCAATGGTTCCATAGGAGCATGTGCAAGGTACGGGACGTCATATTCCGCGCTGAGTCGTTCGGATGCCTGCTTCATAGCGGTTTCAGCGTTGCCTTCCTGCCGCGCAGGCATGCCGGGCGTGCGGGCGAGGGCCGCAAAGTCCTCGCGCTGTCTTGTCGTGTCCACCGAAGCCGCAGGGCCTCCGTTCCAGGCAATTTCGAGGGCGTCCCGTCCGCGTTCGGCAGACACAAAGGAATCGGCTACTACCGCAACACCGGAATCGAGGGGCACAATCGCGCTGACGCCGGGGACGGATTGCGCCTTCTCCGAGGAAAGGCTTTTCACCGTCCCGCCGAATGTCGGCGGGTGGGCAACAACTGCCACAAGCATTCCGGGAGCTTGCACATCGATGCCGAATATCGCCGTGCCGTTCACCTTGTCGGGGGTATCGAGCCGTTTTACGGACGTGCCGAGCAGATTTAAATCCTTGTCGTTTTTGAGTGGAATCTTCTGTGGAGGCTTCATGCGAGCGGCCTTATCGGCCAGTGAACCGTAGGATGCTCGCCGTTTGCTTGGGGTATGAATCACGAAACCTCTGTCGGTACGGCAGGCGTCGGGACTGACGCCCCACATCTCCGCAGCCGCCTGCATCAGCATAAGCCTGGCCGCGGCGCCAGCCGTGCGTAGCCGGTCCCATTCGCTTCGCACGCTCGAACTCCCCCCGGTTCCCTGCATACTTCCCCACTGGGTGTGGTTGTAAACAGGGTCGACCGGTGCCGGCTCGATGCGGATCTTCGACCAGTCGGCGTCAAGTTCTTCGGCGACGAGCATCGGTAAAGACGTGTACACCCCTTGTCCCATTTCAGACTTATTGACAACGACTGTGATTAAATCGTCGCTGCCGATGCGGATGAATGCGTTCGGGGCAAAGACGGCTCGGCCGGTCGTTGTAACAGATTCGGAGCGGCGGGCGGGCATGGCAACCCCAAGCATCAATCCGCTGCCCACGAGGGCTGTTGCCTTCAGGAAATCGCGGCGATTCATGATAACTATGCCGTTCATTTCTTGCCTCCCGTCCGGCTCTTCGACGCATGATGAATCGCCCGCCTGATACGTTGATATGTTCCGCAGCGGCAGATATTGCCCGTCATCGCCGTGTCGATGTCCGCATCGCTGGGAGACGGGTTTTCCCGGAGCAGGGCCACAGCCGACATGATCTGTCCCGGCTGGCAGTACCCGCACTGAGGGGCTTCATCTTCGACCCATGCCTTTTTGACCGGATGCGTCTCGGGAATTCCTTCTATCGTAGTGATCACCTTGCCCGCCGCTTCCTTGACCGAGGTCTGGCAGGAGCGCACTGCCTTCCCGTCGATATGGACGGTGCAAGCGCCGCACTGCGCGATACCGCATCCGTACTTGGTCCCGTTCAGTCCGAGCCGTTCCCGAATGACCCAGAGCAAAGGGGTATCCCCAGAAACATCAATTGAGTAATTCTTCCCGTTCACATTGAGAGATGCCATGGTTACCTCCCGGCTGTTATAAAAAAGTTGGAGAGATGCAGAGAAAATGCCTCTTGAGCAAATTATACCGCCGAATCCGCCCACTTTATTCATCGAATCGAAAAATACCGGCGGTGCGGGATTGGCGTAAATTAGGAACTATGCATAAAAAAAGGCGGCGGGGGCGATTCGCCCCGCCGCCTTTTCAGCGATTCAGAAAATTATTTATCTGCCGCCCACATCTTAGGGCATGACATCCTTGCAGCTTGGCGCTATGTCTGGCTGATCGCGCTTAATTTCCAGACGTTGTTGCCGACCGGACGGGTGAATGTCCAGTATTCCTCGAAGAAGACGGGATCGGCTTTGCTGCCGGCAATGACGCCTCCCGTTGTTTCGTCAACGGTATAATCGAGCAAATTGGCCGTGAACAGAACGGTAATATAATCCTGCCCGCCCTCCTGCCACGCCTCCCCGACCGCGATATTCCTCATAGCGATGTTCTCAAGGCGATTTATCTGTTTACGGGACTTCAGGTCCTCGATGTCGCTCTGGAAGATGCGGCGCATTTCATCGGTCAGCAGGTCGCCCATCGTGGCGAGATCGCGGCCAGCCCATGCCCCCTGTATCTTGAAGAAGGTCTGGGTGGCAAATTCCTTGAACCGCGCCTCGTCAAACGAGGCATCCAGGGTGCGGATATGGGACATGCCCTGTTCCGCTTCATTCGGTTCATATGCGGGGGCTGCCGAAACAGGCGGAATATCCTGAACGGGGCTCCCCTGGCGGGCCGGCTCATACGAACGCCGCTGATAGGCGTACTCTTCCTGTTTCTTCTTTCTGAACATGCGGAAGAGAAAGAAGAGCAAGCCGCCGATGAGCAGAATTTCGATGAGGCCGAATCCGCTGCCGCCGAATCCACCGAGGCCGCCCATGGCATGCGCCAGGCCCCCGAAAATCAGGCTGCCGATGAACCCGCCCGCAATTGCCGTGAGCAGGCTCCTGCCGAAGCTGGGCTGCGGCATGGATGCCGGGGGTGTTACCGCGGTCTGGCTCTTCTGCTGTTCAGCCGACGGGCGAGACGGCTGCGTTGCATCGGGGCGTTTCGGAGTTGACATGGTCCGCGAGCCGCGGCTCCCTGAAGATTTGCTTCCGCCTGCCCTTGCCCATGCGTCGGGTTCAAATGCGGTGCTGGTCAGAAATAGGGCCGCCAAGGCGACCGCTATCAACTTCAACGTTCTTGTCTGCATGTGTGTACCTCCCCTTGAAATACTATTCATAGTATAACAAAGACATTTTTGTCGAATATATCATTGCTCGTCCTCTTCCCGAAAGCGCGGTATAATGAGAGCAATCCCCGGACGCAAAGGAGAGATTTATGAATATGAAGCGACTTGAGCCTTTGGCGAAGCTGATCAGGTACTGGATCCTCCGATCGACGACGACCGCAGGGTCGGGACACCCTACATCCTCCCTTTCGGCAACGGATCTCATGACCTGCCTGCTGTTCGGCGGTACGTTTCGCTACGATGCCGACAATCCCGGATTTATGAACAATGATCGGCTCATTTTTTCGAAAGGCCATGCCTCGCCGCTTCTTTATTCCCTCTGGGCCGCGGCGGGCAAAGTGAGCGAAGAGGAGCTGATGACGCTCAGGAAATTCGGCAGCCGTCTTGAAGGGCATCCCACGATGGCGTTCCCGTATGCCGAGGCTGCCACGGGCTCTCTCGGCCAGGGGTTGTCCATCGGCGTCGGCATGGCGTTGAATGCGAAATATCTCGATAGGCTTCCCTATCGGACATATGTCCTGCTCGGCGACAGCGAGATGGCGGAAGGCTCGCAATGGGAAGCCATACAACTGGCGGTGCATTATCGATTGGACAACCTTGTCGGCATTCTCGACGTGAACCGCCTCGGCCAGCGCGGAGAGACGATGTGCGGCCACGATATTGCGGCATATGAAAAACGGATCATGGCATTCGGCTGGAATACAATTGTCATCCACGGACACAACCTGCATCAGATTCTTTCGGCCTATGATCAAATCGAATCAAACAGGAATGCCCCTCTGATGATTATTGCGAAGACATGGAAAGGGGCGGGCATAAGCCTGTTGCAGGATAAAGAGGGTCGGCACGGGTCGGCACTCACTCGGGAAGAGTGCGATCAGGCGCTCGCCGAACTCGGACCGGTAGATGTGGCGCTGCGGGGCGAGATCGCAAAGCCGCAGGGCATCGCGGTGAAGGCTGCCGAAGGTTTGCAGGAGGCGGCTCTTCAGTATGCTGCCGGAACGCTGGCTGCCACGCGGCGCGCTTACGGCAATGCCCTCGCTCGGCTCGCGCCCCGTTATCCGAATCTTGTCGTACTCGACGCTGAAGTTAGCAATTCCACGTACGCCGATATTTTCAAGAAGGCATGCCCTGAACGTTTCTTCGAAATGTATGTGGCAGAGCAGAATATGGCCGGGACAGCGCTCGGTCTCGCCAGACGGGGGAAAATACCGTTTGTCTCATCGTTTGCGGCTTTCCTTACCCGTGCGTTCGATCAGTTCCGCATGGCACGCTATTCCGAAGGCAATATCAAGATTTGCGGATCCCATTCAGGGGTCTCGATCGGCGAAGACGGGACATCCCAGATGGGGCTTGAAGATATTGCGATGTTCCGCTCCATCCTCGACAGCGTCGTGCTCTATCCGTCCGATGCCGTTTCGACCGAACGGCTGGTCGAAGCCGCCGCGCAGCACAAGGGAATGGTCTACATCAGAACGACGCGCAAAGAGACGCCTATCTTGTATGACCCCGCAGAACCATTTCTGATCGGCGGAAGCAAGGTTGTCAGACAGAGCGAACATGATGTTTTGACTGTCATCGGGGCGGGCATCACCGTGCATGAAGCGATAGCCGCATGCGATGCGTTGAGAAGCGAAGGAATCAGCATCAGGGTTGTGGACCTATACAGCGTTAAACCCGTTGATGCCGAGATGCTGCGAGAGACCGTGCTCACGACCCGTGCAATCATTACGGTCGAGGACCATTATCCCGAAGGCGGCATCGGCGAAGCGGTGCGAAGCGCGCTCTTCGACTGCCCGGTGCCGGTCTATTCTCTTGCAGTGCGCAAGATGCCGCGCAGCGGCAAGCCGGACGAGCTGCTTGACTACGAAGGCATTTCACGCGATGCTATTATCAGGCAGGTGAAACAGGTTCTATAAAACGGTTTTTCTGACATTCATGGATTACATGAGTCGGAAAGGAGGAGACGAATGGGCTCAAAAGGAAGAGAGATTGTCGGGATGGATGTGCATGAGGTGGTGGATCTGCTCCGGAGGGCGTATTCAGACGAGTGGCTCGCGTATTATCAGTATTGGGTTGGAGCCAAGGTAGTGAAGGGCCCGATGAAGGAGGCGGCAATCGCCGAACTTGTGCAGCATGCGACGGAAGAGCTGCTGCATGCCGATATGGTCGCCATGCGTATCATACAACTCGGCGGCGTGCCCGTTACGAAGCCGGAAGACTGGTACAAGTTCACCAATTGCGGATATGATGCGCCGGACGATCCGTTCATCAAGAAGGTCCTTGAGCAGAATATCGCCGGCGAGCAGTGCGCCATCAGCACATACAAGAAGCTTCTCGAAAAGACGAAGGACAAGGATCCGGTTACTTACAACATGGTGCTGACGATCCTACAGCAGGAGGTAGAGCACGAGGAAGACCTGCAAGCGCTGCTTGAGGACTTCGAGTTGATGATGGCTGCAATGAAGGGGGCATAATTTACACTCACGAGGCGCGGGATGTCCGATCACAAGCAAGGTGCCTGAGTTCTCACGGACCGCGCGAGCGGGCAAGGCAAGAGATAGGCTCTGCATCACAATCAATGCTACTAGTGCCGCACAGGGGCTAATCAGCTCGCCGGCGATCGGACATCCCGCGCCTGCAGTGCAGCTAGGAACGGATGGCTATTTTGGGCTGGAATCGCATGATTGTTCAGGAGAGGCAGAAGGCGGTGTGTCGCCTTCTGCCTCTTACTGCCGAGTTACTTCTTCAGTCGTTCGGCCATCATCTTTGCGACCGCTTGTGCGAAGGCGCTCGGGTTCTTCGGCTTCTCTCCGGAGAGCAGCAGCGCCTGATCATAGAGCAGCCCGATATTTTCCTTCAGCGAGATATCGGCGGCGTCTTTTTCAAAGACCGCCTGCATGGCTTCGATTACCGCGTGGTGCGGATTGATCTCGAGAATGCGCTTGTTTTCGGGCATCTCCTGCCCCATCGCCTTGAAAATCCGTTCCATTGAAGGGTCCATCTGGTTATCATCAGTCACGAGGCAGCACGGAGAGTCGGTGAGGCGGCCCGAGAAGCGCACTTCTTTGACCTCGTCCTTTAACTGCTCCTTGATGAGATCGAGCAATTTGCCGAACTTCTTGTCCGCTTCTTTCTTTTCTTTTTCTTCATCCTTGTCGAGGGCGATGTCGCCGCGGGTGATGGATTTAAGCTTCTTCCCTTTGAACTCATGAAGGTCGCCCATGATGATCGGATCGACCTCGTCGGTCATAATCAGCACTTCGAGATCTTTCTTCGCAAAGGCTTCGAGATAGGGAGAACGCATCGCCTCTTCATACGACGGCGCGGTAATGTAAAAGATCTCCTGCTGGTCCGGTTTCATGCGGTCGACATAATCAGGCAGGGCTATCGATTTGCCCGCTTCGGTCTTCGTGGACGCGAAGAGAAGCAATTCCGCAATCGCCTCGTGACGGGAATGATCGAAATGGATGCCTTCCTTCAATACACGACCGAACCCTTCATAGAATTTTTCATATTTTTCGCGCTCGTCGCGCTTCATATCGCCAAGCGTATCGAGCACCTTTTTGGTAATGCTCTTCTTCATGATATCGACCTGTCGATTGTTTTGAAGGATTTCGCGCGAAACATTGAGCGGCAGATCCGCTGAATCGACCACTCCTTTCACGAACCTGAGCCAGACCGGGATGATCTCTTCGCAGTGATCCATAATCTGGACCCGCTTCACATACAGCGACGGGCCGATTTTGTATTCCTTGTAGAAAATATCGAACGGGACCTGCGACGGAATATAGAGCAGCGAGGTAAATTCGGTTGTGCCTTCCGCCTTGTAATGAATGACCTTCGCGGGGTCCGTGAAGTCATGCGCGATATGTTTGTAAAACTCGTTGTAGTCCGAATCGCTGATGTCGGCCTTGTCTCTGAGCCAGATCGCCTTCTGGGAATTGAGCGTTTCGTCCTTGCGCATCTTGACGGTTTTGTCCTTGTCTATCTCACTTTTTTCTTCCCGCTCCACTTCCATGACGACCGGATATTCGATATAGTCGGAGTACTTGCGGACGATCTGTCGAATCTCCCATTCATCGAGATACTTCTTGTCTTCTTCGCGGACATGGAGAATCACATCGGTTCCCGTATTGGCGCGATCCGCATCATCAATGGTGAATGTGCCGTCGGCAGCCGACTCCCAGCGTAGTGCCGATTCTCCGGAACCTGCTTTTTTCGAAACGACCGTAACTTTGTCGGCGATCATGAACGACGCATAGAATCCCACGCCGAACTGGCCGATGAGTTCAGGATGTTCCTGGATCTCGCGGCTCTTTAGGAGCGAAAGGAACTCGGCGGTTCCCGAATGTGCGATGGTGCCGAGGTGTTTGATCGCCTCGTCCTGCGTCATCCCGATGCCGTTGTCGCTGACCGTCAGGGTTCCGGCGTCCTTATCGGCTGCAAGCCTGATTGTCCATTCCTTCTGGCCGATCTCCTTGTTGGTGAGCGACTCATATTTGGCCTTGTCGATAGCATCGGAAGCATTCGAAATAAGCTCGCGCAAAAATATCTCCTTGTGCGAATACAACGAATGGATCATGAGGCTCAGGAGTTCCTTCACCTCGGTCTTGAAATCATGCTTTTGTTGTGTCATTTCAGTGCCTCCAGAGAAGATTCATGGGATTGAACTGCTTAACCTTCTTATATAAAACAGCGGAGTTGCTTGTGTCAACAAGCGGAAAAGGCGTCGATATCCTTCATTGACAAAAAATCGGGGCTGTTTTACAGTAAGACAACCTGGGGGCGGCGTCGGCCTGAGAGTTTCTGTCCGCAGAAACGACCCTTTGAACCTGATCCGGGTAATGCCGGCGAAGGGAATGGGAATAATGCCGAGATGCTCCTGTTCCCCCGGACAGGGGCTTTTTTATTGGAGGTATGCAATGGAAGATGGATTGATTATCAGGGGCATCGAGTTCCGCTCCCGGCTCTGGGTCGGCACCGGCAAGTACAAGGATTTTGAGGAAACTGCACGGGCAATGGAGGCCTCGGGCGCCGATGTCGTCACCGTCGCCGTGCGCCGCGTAAATATCACGGATCGCGCTTCGGCAAACCTCCTTGATTTTGTCGATCCGAAAAAATACAAAATCCTGCCGAATACGGCGGGATGTTACACGATTGAAGACGCGCTGCGCTATTCACGCCTTGCTAGGGAAGCCGGGGTTTCTGACCTGATTAAACTCGAAGTTATCGGAGACGAGCGCACGCTCTTTCCGGATGTCATCGGCCTGCTGAAGGCAACGGAGATTCTTGCGAAAGAGGGGTTCATCGTATTTCCATATACAAACGATGATCCGGTTATGTGCAGGCGACTGGAAGACGCGGGCGCCGCTGCCGTCATGCCGCTCGGGGCGCCGATCGGTTCGGGTCTCGGCATCCGCAATCCCTATAACATCAAGATAATACTCGAAAATTCGAGAGTGCCGGTTATTGTCGATGCCGGTGTCGGCACTGCCTCGGATGCGACCGTTGCCATGGAGCTCGGGTGTGATGCGGTGCTCATCAATACCGCGATAGCCGGAGCGAAGGACCCCATTGCAATGGCTGAGGCCATGAAACATGCAACGATTGCGGGGCGCCTGTCATATAAGGCCGGACGAATCGCAAAGAAGCTGTATGCAACGGCGAGCAGCCCGCTGGAAGGCATGCTGCTTTAGTAGACGGCAGTGTTCCACAGCTACAGTGCGGGATAGCCGCTCTCAAGCGAGCCGATGTAGCCCCGCACGCTTCTTCCGCCTACAGCGTCTTCAAATACGCGATCAGGTCTTCCGTTTCGACTTCAGAGAGCGAGCGAAACGCTGGCATCTTGTCCTGAGGGTGCAGGAGTTGCCCGCGCACTGCTTCCGGCGTTGCCGGCTTTCCGCTCCAGGGCAGCCTCGGCTCTTTCAATACATTCTTCAATCCAGGACCGACGATCATTTTGTTGCTGGCGGCATCATGGCAGGCGCTGCATTTTTCTTCGAAAAGCTGCCTGCCTCTTGCGACATCTCCGGTCGATGCGGTTGCTTGTCTGCCCCGTACGGTCTGCTGCTCGGAATAAAATCGTTCGTTCCCGCCGAAAGAGGTGACCAATACAAAGTAACCGGCGGTGATGCCGATGAGAGCGACGCTGCATCCCGCGACTGCCATGCCGACCGGTTGAGCGTAGTGATAAAACTGCCGGTATTTTTTGACGAAAAGGAGTTTCAGCACGAGCAGGACGGCAATCGTCAGGGCAAGGAGTGCGTGCAGAGCGCTTCGGGGGTTCAGTTCGACCTTTGTTGCAGCAACATATTGCAGGCAAAGTCCGCCGATGACGACAAATACTGCGATGAAAAGAAGTCCCGACCAGCGGTGCCGCTGCTTGAGCTTGTCGAGATCGGCAGCAGCGGGGTTGCTGCCGAAGACCTCGAGCATGCTGAAAAGCGCAACAAGGGTCAACGCAAGCAAACCGAGCGACAGCAGTGATTTAATCAGAAATATCGACATTCGCCCTCCCTATGATGAGAGCCGGCCGTTTCAATGGCATACCCAATGAGCAAAAGGCACTTTATCCCGGCTGACGCGATCACTGATTCTTTCCTGCGGAGTTGATCGCGTCAATCTCTCCCAGGCGGGAATAGAGCAAGATGACTGAATGCGGCTGAACCCGATACAACGGAGTCGTGACCAGCGGGGCGTCCGACCATGATACGGCGTCATCGGGCGAAGCAAGTGACGTATCGACAAGGCGTCGCCAATTGGTGGCCGGTGCCTTCGGCGGGGGCAACTCAAAGACCAGTTCTTCCCAGTAGGCGTTAACAACGCAGTAGTAAAGCAGATTGCGCCGCAGGTTCTTCGCGGAAAAGGCGATGCTGTGCGACGAGTCGCTCCAGTCGGGCTGGTTGAGCTCAACGCCGTGCCACTCGATTTCTGCCTGTGCAACCACTTCATTCAGGGTGCCACCGAGATTCAGGTTCGTGAAATCGCTCTCTTTCCGCTGAGCGACCAGCGATTTGACGAATCTGAAGATGTCCTGATTTTTCGGCAGCAGTGACCAGTCCATCCACGACAGTTCATTGTCCTGGCAATATGCGTTGTTGTTCCCCTGCTGTGTCCGGCGCACTTCATCACCCATAAGAAGCATAGGCGTTCCGACCGACAGGAGCGTAACGGCAAGGAAGTTTTTTATCTGGCGATCCCTTAATTGTTCGATGGAAGGGTTTTCCGAAGGACCTTCGACGCCGCAGTTCCAGCTCAGATTATTGTCGTTGCCGTCGCGATTCATCTCTCCGTTGGCATAATTGCGCTTCCCGTCATAGGTGACAAGGTCGTTCAGCGTAAAGCCGTCGTGGCAGGTAATGAAATTGATGCTCTGCTCGGGGCCGCGTTCCTCATAGCCGAACACATCCGGACTGCCGACAATGCGCGACGCGAAGCGGGAAACGGCTCCGCTGTCGCTCCGCAAGAAACTTCTAACATCGTCGCGGAAGCGTCCGTTCCACTCCTGCCAGAACTCGCCGACGAAAGACCCGACCTGATAGAGGCCGGCCGCGTCCCAGGCTTCGGCGATCAGCTTTGTACCGGCCAGAGCGGGATCGGACTCGATGGAGAGCAGAATAGGCGGGTTCTGCAACGGGCGTCCGTCTTCATCCCGCGAAAGGATCGAGGCGAGATCGAAACGGAACCCGTCGACATGCATCTCGATGGCCCAGAAGCGAAGGCTGTCCGTGATGAGTCGGCGCACTACAGCATTGTTGGCGTTCAGGGTATTGCCGCATCCGCTGTAATTCGCATACGAGATGAGGTCTTTGTCGAGCAGATAGTATGCTTCATTTGCGAGGCCGCGAAAACAGAACGTCGGTCCGGCACTTCCCCCCTCGGCAGTATGGTTGTAAACCACATCAAGAATAACCTCTATGCCCGCCTTATGGAGGGCCTTTACCATGTCGCGGAATTCGTCGAGCGGTCCGAGAAGGTCCTGACGAGCACTGTAGGCGCGATGGGGGGTGAAGAAAGATACCGGACTGTACCCCCAGTAATTGACGAGCCCCGGGGGTGCGTCCTGCCAGTCGAACTGAAAGACGGGAAGCAGTTCGACCGCTGTGATGCCGAGCTCCCGGAGGTAAGGTATCTTCT
>DATHDH010000275.1:0-3901 GCA_035319145.1 Dissulfurispiraceae bacterium
CCATGGCCACGAGCAGGTCGTTCTTTACCTGTGATGACGCAGTTGAGAGACTCCTCGCCCCGGCTTTTGCCTCCTGCGCCCGTTTCAGTACATACTGCCGGATTTCCATGAAGCACACCTCTCCCCTATACATTACAAGGCTATTTAAGTTATACCTATATTAAGGAGAAAATCAATCGAAAATATGGGGGCATTGCTTGAATTCTGTGCGATGCCGGGAGGGTCGCTCGTCAGAGGCAGTGATGAGCAGTATGGTAAGTAAGGAAAGGCTAAGGAGGGAAAAGTGGCAACTCCGGAAGTGGACATGGATCTCTGTATCGGGTGCGGGTCGTGCGTGGAACTTTGCCCGCAGGTGTTTGAGCTACGTGACGACAAGGCGTGGGTAATCGGGCCGGATAAATGCACCACATGCAATTGTCAGGAGGCGGCAGACATCTGTCCTACGCAGGCAATCAAGATTTCATGATGAATCGGGAGCCCGGCAGGCCCGGGCTCCCTAAGCCGTATCTTTTTCTCGCGACCTGACAAGTTCGATAAAGCCGAAAACCTTCAGGTCAACATAATCCCCTCTGTCCTGCATCTGCCGGAGCCAGTCGATCGCATTATTCATCGGAACCACGAAGACCTCGATTTTTTCGGATTCATCGGGTTTATTCGCTTTCAATTCTTGCTCGGACGCCGGTGCAATGTTTTTTGCAAGATAAATGGTCGTGACTTCCGCCGACAATCCCGACGACACCGGTCCCTCGGCCATCACCTCAAGCGTTCCCGCCGCAAAGCCGGTTTCTTCGATCAGTTCGCGTCGAGCCGCGCCGGGGAGGTCATCCCCTTTATCGTTCAAACCTGCAGGAAATTCCACGACATATCGGTTGAGTATCGGCCTGAACTGACGAATAAAGACCAGCTCTCCCGCCGGGGTCATCGGGATAATCACGACAATGCCGTTACATCCCACGCGTTCGACTCCTTCCCATGTGTGAAGGGAGCCATTGGCATCTTCAACGCGAAGAAGCAGGGTGCGGATAAACCTTCCTTCCCAAACAACCTGACGGTCGATAATCCGCATGCGGATTATCCTGGAGGCCAGTGCATCTGGCGGCCGCCGAGGACATGAAAATGGATATGATAGACCGATTGGCCACTCTCGGGATTGCAGTTTGTCACAATGCGAAACCCGCGCTCGGCTATCCCCTTGTCCCTGGCAAGATTCTGCGCCACATTTATGATGTGCCCGAGGAGTTCATTGTCGTCTTCAGTCACATCCAACAGGGTCGAATAATGCTTTTTCGGGATGATAAGGGTATGCACGGGGGCCTTGGGGTCGATGTCCTCGAACGCCAGCACCGTGTCGTCTTCATAGATAATACGGGCCGGCAGCTTTCGTGACACAATCCTGCAGAAGATGCAATCGCTCATAGTGCCCCTCTCACAGAAGCAGGCGATCAGGCCTGCTGCTTGATGGCCCTGTAGAAACAGGTCCGTTCGCCCGTATGGCAGGCGCCTTTGCCGTGCTGTTTCACCTTCACCAGCAGGGTGTCTGCATCGCAGTCATACCAAACGGATTTCACTTCCTGCACATCGCCAGATGTCTCGCCCTTTTTCCAGAATTTCTGGCGCGAGCGCGACCAGAAATGGGTAAAGCCGCTCTCCAGTGTCATCTTCAGGGATGCCTCGTTCATATATGCCAGCATCAGGATGTCTCCATTTTCGACATCTTGAACAATGGCGGGAATCAACCCTTTTTCGTCATATTTCAGTTCCGGCAACATCTTCTCCCCCTGTTTCCGTTGATAGTGTTCCGCTGTCAGCGCTTATAGCCGATCTTCCTGAGAAAATCCCGCCTGGCCTGTTTGTCTTGTTCATTCTCGATACCTTTCGGGCGGACTCCGTCTATCACCCCGAGGACGCCGCGTCCCTGCCCGTCATCGGCCACGATCACCCGGAGGGGATTTGCGGTGGCGCAAAAGACCCGGCAGACTTCCTGGCACCCCTTGATATCGTTCAGGACCGCTATCGGAAAGGCATTCTTCATCAAGATGCAGAAGACATGCCCGGCGCCGAGTGCAAGCAGATTCTTCACGCACATGTCGATGAGTTCGGCGTCATTCCCCTCGGTTCGTATCAGGCAGGGGCCCGACGCTTCGGTAAACGCTATCCCGAATTGGGCCTGCGAAATCCGGGTCGCGAGCGTCTCATAGAGATCTTCCGCCGTCTTGATGAAGTGTGTCTGGCCGAGGATGATATTGCAGCCTTCCGGTATCTCAACAGGGACAACCATCAGTTCCATGCCGTGCCTCCTTATCTTTTCGGACGGGATAATTGATGCTAACAAACTGATAACGCTTTTGCAATGCAGCGAGCCTCGAGTGGATTATTTGCTTATTTCACAGATACTTTTTCCGGCTGAGCAGCTTAGGTGTGGTATAATCAACACAATGTTAAGGGCACTGTATTTCGATTTGATGTTTTCTTCCTGTTGCCTGAGGGGCGCGCTGCTGTGGGCGTTGTTCGTTTTGGCGTCCATAGGAATCGCGGAGAGTGCCGACATTCAGGCTGTCGAGCTGTCCTTCCGGGGCCAGGAGCTCCAGATTACGACCGCCTTGGTCCCGGACGAAGACATGCTGAATGAGTTGCGGCAGGGTTTATCGAAGGAGATTCGTTTTGCTTTCGAGCTTATGTTGGTAAAAGCGCTTTTCCCGGATGAGTATATTCTCGGCCAGAAAATTACGGTGACCCTGAAGAGCGACCCCATCAAGAGGGAATTTGCTGCGCGCATGAGTGGCAGCGGTGCGCAGGTCGAGAAGCGGTTTAAGGATGTGGAGAGCATGGTCTCTTGGGCGCTGTCGCTGAAAGACTTTAAATTTACGAATGTCAAGGAACTTGACCCCGGAACCTATTACGTGCGAGTTTCGGCGGAGTCACGCGTCAGAAAGCTGCCTCCCGTTATCAAATATCTGCTCTTCTTCATTCCCGAGACGGAGTTCAAGGTCTGGCGGTACTCGCAGACCTTTTCGCTCCCCCCGGCGGCGCCATGAATCTGTTGCGCAGTTTTGCAGTTCTGTCAGTGCTGATCGTTGTCGTCGGAATCATCACCTCTGTCGAAGTGCATTTCATAAAGCTTCCGACAGTCGATATCACGACCCGTTTTCTTCTGATCGGGCTGTTGACCGTCAACGTCATTGCGCTCCTGACGCTCATGTTCTTCGTCGGGAAGAATGTCTTCCGCCTGTATTCGGAAAGTCGGCAGGGATTACTCGGCCATAAATTCCAGATTAAACTCGTCTCGATTTTTGTCATTATGCTGCTGCTTCCGTCAACGCTGTTATTTGTGGTTTCGAGCGGGCTCGCGACAGACTACATCAACCGCATCTTTTCGCCCCAGATGAAGGAACCGTTTATCCGTTCGGTCGAGCTTGCGCGCCAATTTTACGACTATGAACGTGCCCGCACCCTCGAGGCGGCCGAGCAGGTTGCCCGCGGCAATATGGGCGCTGCTTCCAGTAAGAATGTGCATCATTTTTCAGCGCCTCCTTCCGGGGCATCCGACGTTATCAAAGATGCATTCCAGGGGAAAAGGGGGACAGAAATCCTGACCCTCAATGACGGCGACCTCATTCGCGCAGCCGTACCTGCCGACGGGGGTTCGGTTATTGTGGTCGAGCGGAAATTGCCGAAGGCAATCAGTGATGAAAGCGAGCGGATTCGCAACCTGTTCGAAGAGCACAGCAAGCTTGAATCGCTCAAGGTGCCTCTGCGCTCGACCTACGTTATGATACTCGGCTTCATTACGCTGCTTATGATTTTTGCCGGCATTTGGATCGCGATGAAGCTGTCGCGCGGTATTACCATGCCGATTCAGAAGCTCGCCGAAGCGACGCAGGAGGTAGGCCAGGGCAATCTC
>DATHDH010000276.1:0-27449 GCA_035319145.1 Dissulfurispiraceae bacterium
ATGCCGAGCGTACCGAGCGTAACCGGACTAAAGACAAAAAAGACAACGCTCAAAACCGTGAAGACACCCGTCTTGACGACTGCCACCGCATGCAGGAGCGCACTGACCGGCGTCGGCGCGACCATTGCTGCGGGAAGCCACCCGTGCACCGGCATGACCGCACACTTTGCAAACCCATACAAATACATCAGGAATATCGCACTCAACAGCACCGGATGCGCTCCGACAACCTCAGGGGAGAAAATGCCGCCCTTCCGGAAATCGAGCGTTCCCGCAAGATTGTAAGTGAGAACGATGGCTGCAATCAGAAATACCTTGGCGGCGCCGAGCAGGTAAATAACGTACTTGCGTGCACCGGCCCTCGACACCTCGTCCTCCTTATGATAGACGAGGGGATAGGTGATAATCGTCAGTCCTTCGTAGAAAAGGAACATCGTGAAGAGGTTCGCCGAAAATGCGACGCCCATGGTGGTCGAAAGCGACACGGCAAAGCAGGCGAAATAGCGGGTCTGCGCATGCTCGTTGAGCGACCGCATGTAGCCGATGGAATAAAAAGTAGTGACAATCCAGAGAAACGCCGCACCCATGGCGAAAAGCATACTGAATGCGTCTGCCTTGAAGGCGATCTCGATGCCGGGAACAAGCGTAAACAGAGTGTAGCGAAGCGTCCTGCCGTCGAGAACGGGAGGCAGCATTGAAACGACAAGGCCGAACTTGACGATGCCTGCGCCGACCGACCAGAACTCGCGCAGATTCGGGTTCCTCTCGCCGGTCCAAATGATTAAGCCGGTCGCGATGATCGAGACGAGAATCGTCAGGAGCGGCGTTATCGATACAATATCGTTCATGCTAGCCCTTCAGTAGCGTAAACTCATCCATGTTCGCGTTTTCCTTGTTGCGGAATGCCGCAATAAGCAGAGCAAGCCCGACGGCAACCCCGGCAGCGGCGCCGGCCATGACAAAGAACGCTAGGATCTGCCCCCGGATGTCCTGCATGTAATGGCTTGCGGCAATCAGCATGATATTGACTGCATTGAGCATGAGTTCGAGTGAGATCAGCATCATTATGACGTTGCGGCGAATCAGAAACGTGAACATGCCGATGACGAAGAGCCCGGCCGCAAGCATGAGATACCAACTGAGCGGCACCATATTAGCGCTTCTTCTCTTTCATAGCCAGCACGATCGCTGCAACCATCGGCACAAAAAGCACGAGCGCCGTCATAAGGAACGGCAAAATGTACTGGTTGAACAATACGGTTCCGAGTACTTTCGTATGACCTATCCGATTAATAAAGTCGATGGTGTATCCTCCGGTCGGCTGCACAGTTGCTTTGTACAATGAAACCGCAACAACCATCAGCAGGAGCAGGCAGGTAGCGATTCGGCCCTGCCACGCGCAAACAAAGCGCCTCGCCTCATGCTCCTCCCGCAGGTTCAGGAGCATGACGAGGAAAAGAAAGAGCACCAGTATCGCACCGGCATAGACAATGACCTGGATGACCGCAAGGAACTCAGCATTCAGAAAGAGATAAAGACAGGCAATGTGCAGAAACAGCAGAAGCATCCAGAGCACGCTGTGCACCAGATTCCGGCGCGTCACGGTCAGCAGGGCCAGGCCGAGGATGGCACAGGCAAAATATCCGAAGAATATCTCGGGCAGCATTATCTTTTTCCTTCCCTTATCCCATCAGCCATCGTTTCACGCCCGCCGTTATCACGATATTGATGATTGAAACCGGAATTAGGATCTTCCAGCCTATCGCCATGAGCTGATCAAAACGATAGCGCGGCAGTGTCGCGCGCACCCAGAAATAGAAAAACATGAATGCATACACCTTGATGAGAAACCAGACGATGCCCGGCACCAGTTCCAAGATCGGCACGAGACGAACAAGGAATCCGGGAAGAGCCCATCCGCCGAGATAGCAGAGCGTGATCATTGACGCCATGATATACATGCTAATGTACTCAGCAAGAAAGAAGAGCGCATACCGGAATCCGCTGTACTCGGTCAGGTAGCCCGCCACCAGCTCAGTCTCCGCCTCGGGCAGATCAAACGGCGTACGGTTGGTCTCTGCAAATGCCGAAATCACGAACACAACGAAGCCGATGGCCTGCAGGACTGCATACATCCCGAGCGGCTGCTCGCGCTGTGCCAAAACGATATCGTTGAGATTCAGGGAGCCGGCCATGAGAAAGACACCAGCAAGGCTGATGCCCATCGCGATTTCATAACTGATGACCTGCGCAGCAGAACGGATGCCGCCGATGAACGAATACTTGGAGTTCGATGACCATCCTGCGATGATAATTCCATATACCGCGAGCGAGGCCATAGCGAAAATAAAGAGAACGCCGATATTCAGATCGGCGATTGCTCCATTGTTGAAGAAGGGAATAACAGCAAGCGATGTCATCACCGACGCAACCACGATGATCGGCGCAATAAAGAAGAGCGTGCGGTCAGCATCGGAAGGAATTATGTCTTCCTTGAAAAGCGATTTGACCATGTCAGCGAAAGGCTGCAGAAGGCCGCGGTAGCCAACCTCGATCGGTCCGAGCCTTCCCTGCATGCGGCCGATGACCTTGCGCTCGAAATAGGTCGCATACGCTACATGCAGCAGCGTAACTCCGAAGACAACTACGACAAATATCACCGTTTTCAGCAGTGCGATTGCAAACTCCATTTATCGTTTCCTCAACTCATGCGGCCTGAACTGTTCTGCCTTGCGAAGTACTTCCTGATATCCGGGCCAGAGTTCCGCAGGGCCTTCCATGGGGTAATCCTTCCTGAGCGGATGCCCCTTCCAGTCCTCCGGCATCAGCACCCGCCGGAGATCGGGATGATTGCGGAATACAATGCCGAACATGTCGTAGCATTCCCGTTCATGCCACGCCGCGCCTTCCCACAGGCTTCCCGCGCTTTCGATACTGCAGTCGTCCGCCGGGACCTCGGCACGGAGTCTTATGCGATGACGGTGAACTATCGAATAGAGATTATAGACGACGCCGAGCCGCGATTTGCGTGCAGTGCCGAGATCGATGCCGCAGAGATCGGCAAGATGGGAAAAAGCGAGATCCGAATTGTCCCTCAAGAAAAGGAGGATATCGAGCATCGAAGCCCTGTCGACGACCACCGTCGCCTGTCCGCAGGTTTCCACTACTTCACGGACAGCGGCGGTAAACTCGGCCTTTATGCGATCAGCAATCACGCAGGCATCCATGTGACTCAATCCAGCGCTCCCTTCTTCCAGTCGTTGAGATACCCGACGAGTATTATTGCAAGAAAGAAGAGCATGCTCCAGAATCCAAGCAGGCCGATATTGCCGAATGAAACCGCCCATGGATAGAGGAAGACCGCCTCGACGTCAAACACGACAAACAGCATGCCGATGACATAAAAACGGACGGTGAAACGCCTGCGCGGTTCGCCGACCGGGACATTGCCGGACTCGTAAATCGAGAGCTTTTCTCCGTATGGTCTTCTAGGACGCAGCACTTCACCCAGCGCGAGAATGCCCACGGCAAAACAGGTTGCGAGGATCAGCGTAATTAAGATCGGCAGATAGTTCGACGGGATATAGCTGCCGGGCATCATTTTCCAACCTCGGTTGCGGGAGTCTTTTCATCCATGGCTGTAGTCGCGATATTCCTGTCCACGTTCACCTTGCTGCTTTCGGCCTGCTGCTGAATGCGGATCGGCTGCTGTTGCCGCTTGCCGACCGACAGGCGTCTCGGGTCGCTTCCTGCGGGCCTCCAGAACATATTGAAATAGAATGGCCTCTTGAGTTTCGTTGCGAAATCATCCCAGTTCATCAGAAGACGCTCCCTGTCGTAGACGAATCCCTGACGGCTGTATGATGCATACTCAAACACCTCGGTCAGCACGATGGCACAGACCGGGCAGATCGATTCGCAATATCCGCAGAAGATGCAGCGGAGCGCATCGATTTCGTATTTCGTCAGATGCCGCACCCCTTTTCCATCGGTTTCATATCGTATCGAAATGCAGCGCGACGGGCAGACAATCGAGCATTTCTGACAGGCAACACACTTTTCTCGGCCTGTTACTGCATCACGCACGAACGCATGCCGGCCTCTGAAGCCCGGCTTCGGCTCGCACCGCTCTCTCGGATATTGCCGTGTAACAGGCGGTTTCAGCATCGTGCGGAAGGTGAGCGCCAGCCCCTGCAGGATCTCATAGAAGAGCAACTTCTTGATCAGATCGGGAATCCGCTTTCTCATCGGTCGCACTCCCCCATGACGATATCAATCGATCCGATCACTGCGATAACATCTGCAATAAAGCCGCCCTCGCACATCTTCGCAAGGGCGCCTGCATGGACATAGGAAGGGGAACGGACGCGCATCCGGCAAGGATTCCCGCTGCCATCGCTCATGAGATACAGGCCGAGTTCTCCCTTCGGCGCTTCAACCGCGGAATAGATCTCGCCCTTCGGCGCCACTGGAAGCACATCGCCGAAAGCGATTGAAGCATTTCCGAGTGACATCTCGGGCACAAGTTCCTTTTTACCCATCAGCGGGATATCGAGATCAGGGGTATTTGCGGAGAGGATGTCGCCCTGGGGCAAAGCTGCGATGCACTGCCGCAGGATACGGTTGGATTGCCGGAGTTCTTCCATACGGCAGCGATAGCGATCATACACGTCGCCATTACTGCCGAGTGGAACGTCAAAATCGACGCGGTCATATGCATCATATGGCACATCGCGACGGAGATCATACATGACCCCAGAGCCGCGAAGCGTCGGGCCGGTCAATCCCCACCGCAGCGCATCGCGTGCCGATATAACACCCACCCCTTGCGTGCGATCGAGCCAGATGCGGTTCTTGTCGATCATGGTTTCATATTCGAGTATTTTCCCGGGGAACATCCTCGTGAATGCATCGAGGCTTTCGAGTACGGCGGGCTCCATGTCCTGCAGCACGCCCCCTATGCGCGGATAGCTCACCGTCAGCCGCGCCCCGCATATCGTCTCGAAGATATCGAGCAGCCATTCGCGCTCGCGGAAACAGTAAAGAAAGACCGTCATAGCGCCTATGTCGAGGGCGTGGGTCGCGAGCCAGAGCAGATGGCTGCTGATCCGGGACATTTCAAACACGATGGTCCGAAGATACTTGGCGCGGTCCGGCACCTCGATTCCGAAAAGGCGCTCAACAGCAAGACAGTATCCGATGTTGTTCCCGGCGCTTGCTATGTAGTCGAGACGATCGGTCAGCGGCATAACACCGTGCCACGTCCGGCTCTCGGCAAGCTTTTCGATCCCGCGATGGAGATAGCCGACATGGGGAGTGCATCCGGTAACCACTTCGCCGTCGAGGTCGAGCGTCAATCGCAGAACGCCGTGGGTGGCGGGATGCTGCGGCCCCATATTGAGCGTCAGTTCTTTGCGGGATTCCGTTCCGGCTACGCCCACCGGCTCCACGTAAACTCCTCTCCCCGGATAAGCGCCTGAAGTTTGAGCAGGCCATCGATGAGCGCTTCCGGACGCGGCGGACAGCCGGGGATATAAACGTCGACCGGAAGAAATGTATCGACGCCCTGTACAGTACTGTAAGTCCTGAAAATGCCGCCGCTGCATGCGCAGCTTCCCATGGCAATCACATAGCGGGGCTCCGGCATCTGGTCATAGACCTTCCGCACAACAGGGGCCATCTTCATGGTCACGGTTCCGGCTACGATCATGCAGTCCGATTGCCGGGGAGACGCGCGAAATATTATCCCAAAACGGTCGAGATCGAGATGTGCCGCGCCGGCAGCCATCATCTCTATTGCGCAGCAGGCAAGCCCGAAGGTCATGGGCCAGAGCGACGAAGCCCGTCCCCAGTTGACGATCTTGTCGACAGAGGTAATAAGCGTATTGGCGCCGGGGATAACCCTGACGCCTTCCTCAACCTCTATCAATCCTGATTCGTCTTTCCGCATGTTCAGTACGGCAGGTTCTCTGCAATCTCGCGGGCGTAGCGTTCACGCTTCAGCCGCGACGCCTCCTCCGGCGACACCCATTTGAGGGCATGTGCCGTGCATTTCGTGACACACGCCGGCTTTAATCCCTTGTCAACACGGTCTTTGCAATAGTCGCACTTGATCACCCTGCCGCTCTCGGGGTTCCATTGCGGTACGCCCCATGGACAGGCGGTAATACACGATTTACATCCGACACACAGCGTGGCATCCACAAAGACGATGCCGTCCTTGGCCCTCTTCTGCATCGCTCCGGTAGGGCAGGCGGAGACACACCACGGCTTTTCGCAATGGAAGCAGGGCATAAAGATGAACTGCATGCGCGGAGCACCTGCCGCAAGCTTCGGTCCTACCTGAATGATTCGGCAGAAGCGCGGACCGACAGGGACATTGTTCTTTGTCTTGCAATGCACTTCACAGGCATAGCAGCCGATACAGCGCCTTTGATCCTGATAGATGTAATGAATGCTCATGCCTTGCCCCCCTTCGCTTTCTTCACGCTGACCATCGCTTCCATATATGCCACCCCGCCGCCGACGGGATCGACGGTTTCGAGCAGGCCCTTCTGGAATCTTGTATCGCGCAACCCCTTCTTGAACGAGCGCGTCTTGAGCGGCACTTCATTGCCGAAGCCGTGCAGCATGAATACCGCCTCGGGGTGTATAAAAGGAGTGACCTTAGCACGGATTGTTCCGGAATAGTCGTCGTTGCTGACCTCAACAAGGTCGCCATCATTGATGCCGAGCTTCGCAGCCTCCCGATCATTCATCCAGAGAGTGTTTTCGCCGATTATTTCATGCAGATAGATGTTGTTCTGAGACTGTGCATGGGCATGCACGCCGGTCCTGCCGAACGTCAGGCGGAATGAGCTGTCGGCAGGCTTCTTTGGGCTGACATAAGCGGCAAATGATGCAAAGCCGGCCTTCGCCATCTTTTCGGATACAAGCTCAATCTTTCCCGACGGAGTCGTGAACTTAATCGCATCGCGTGGCATCATGATCGGGTCCTTCGCCAGGCCCACTGAGCCCTTGGCAGCGAAGTCTTCAATCTTCACGCCCGTGCCTTCAAGCTGGTACTGCCAGATCTCTTCGATACTGCTCCACGGCATGAGATCCCCTGCGCCCATGCGGGTCGCGAGCAGCATGAAGATCTGCCATGCCGGCTTGCTGTCGTACCGCGGCTGCATCGCCTGGCGACGCATTGCAAAACCGGGCTTCGGCCCCTTTTGTGTGATGAGGATATTTGAGCGCTCAAGATAGGTCGCTTCAGGCAGGATAACATCCGCATACCAGGCCGTATCGCTGTAATTGACATCGATGGCCACCAGGAGATCGAGGTTGTCCAGAACCTTCTTTTGCGATTCGGGATCAGGAAACGCCGCAATCGGATCGAAGCGATATGCAAAGAATGCCTTGACCGGATACGGCTCCCCCGTGCGGATTGCCTTCAATAGATTCACCATATGCCCCGCACCGAGCGATTTGTTCGGCATTGAGGCATCGACGATCTTGTCGGCGACCTCAGGCATATTCTTTCCGAGCGAATTGAGGCCCTTGGTGCCGGCATCCTTCGGTCCTTTGGCGATAATGAGACCGCCCCTGCTCTCGACACTGCCCAGCAGCGCATTCAGGATATACAACGCCCTGCTGCAGTAGAACGAATCGATATATCTTGACAGCATCCATCCGCCATGCACGATGACATTCGGTTTTGCTGCGCTCAGTTCGTGTGCAAGTGATGTAATCTCGAATGCAGGGATGCCGGTTTCGGTTTCGGCCCATTCGGGTGTATATGGCTGCACGAACTGCTCCAGCTCCGCAAGTCCGGTACAGTAGCGGGTGGCATATTCGATATCGTGCAGGCGGTTCTTGAGGATCACCTGAATAAGCGCCAGCAGGAGCGCATAATCGGTCCCGGGCCGGATTGTGAGGAATTTGTCGGCCTTCGATGCGGTAACGGTCGCGCGCACATCAACATACGTCAGCTTTGCGCCTTTGGCAATACCGTCGAGAACCATATTGACTTCTTTTACCTGCAGCGACTCGAAGATGTTTCTGCCGAGAAGAAGAATATGTTTCGTATTTGAAAAGTCGTAACCTATTTCTCCGCGGCCGTAGCCGAAGAGCGACTGGCATGCCATGTTCACGTTCTTGGCGCATGAGTCATCGTGGTCGAAGTAGTTCGGCGAGCCGATCGCTTTGAGAAAACTCTTCGTGAGATCCGTGAATGGGCCACCGCGGTCCGCCAGCGCAATCGCCTTCGCGCCGTGCTCTGTCTTGATGGCCTTCAGTTTGTCGACGATAAAATCGAGGGCCTCTTCCCAGGAGGCCCTTCTCCATTGCCCCGAACCTCTCGCACCCTCTCGAATCATCGGGAACTGCGGACGCTCGGTGTCGAACTCAAACGCAAGACCTGCAGAACCCTTGGCGCAAAGCGCCCCCTCGATTCCCGGCACATGCGGGCTGCCCTCTATCCAGGTTACACGGCCGTTTTCGACCTCTACCCGAATCGGACATCGAACAGCGCACATACCGCACATACTGTATACTGTTGCTTTTTCTGCCATTGTTCCTCCCAAAGCCAGACCTCCCCTTCACGAGCGGCAGGCTCCCTGCACACGAAATAAGGACAAGGCGGCAGAGGAGCACTACCCTCTGCCGCACTCGCCGGTTAGAATATTCCGAGCAACTGAAACGCGAGAATCAGAAGGCCGACCACAGCCACCCGCTTGACCCAGAGCGGGCTGATTCGCTTTGCAATCTGAGGAGCGACAAAGCCTGCCAGGATTGCCGGGATAAACATGATGAGGAAGAAAGTAAAATCGAAATTGCCGAACTGGTAGTGGCGCATGCTGCCCATCACGGTGTTGAATGCGATGGCGAGCAAAGAGCTGCCGACCACCAGATACATCGGCAGGCCAAGCCCTACGGCCATGAGCGGCGTCATGAACGGGCCGCCGCCGAACCCGAACATTGAAGATACGATGGCGATGAGAAAGCCGCCGATACACCCCAGAATGATATTGACCTTGAATTCGTGTCCCCAGAAATTGACGATCATATTTTGCCTCCGCACTGGTCTTTCTGCGCTGAGCATTCTTTCGCGCGCTTCTGGAACTCTTTCAGAATAGCCTGTTCTTTTTTGTTCTTGGCAAGGTATCCCGGCGTCGTTTGCCACGCCATAAGGGATGCCAGAATAATCAGAATCCAGCCGAAAACGAATTTGTATTGATCAAGCGTCACCATCTCCGTCAGTTTCGGCCCGATGAATCCTCCTGCGAGCATTGCACACCCGATCGTTGCTCCAAGCTTCCAATTGATGAAGTGTATTTTTGAATAATTGTATATACCGCTGCCCTGAGAGAAGAGCACCGTCGGCATAACCGTTCCTGCGACGACGGTATGCGGAAGCGGCCAGATCGAGACGAGAAGCGGATTCAGAATGAACCCGCCGCCGGCGCCCATAAGCACGCCGAAGGTCGTGACGGCAAATGTAAGCAGTGCGGGCCAGAAAATATTGATGCTTGTACCGGCATTACTCATATACACAGTCGGGAAGGCAATTTTGTTTTCAAATGTCAGAGGCCGGCTTTTTGTTGTCTTATCCACGGCAGCAACAACGGTATATTTGCCAGGTGCAAGCCCTTCACGGACCTTCACGACCGCCTTGAATGATCCGTCCGGGTTCACTTCCATATCAGGACTCATAATATTGCCGACAGAGCGGAAGCGGGCCTTCAGCAGCTGCATGGAACGACGGGCATTTTCTTTCTCATCCATCGCCGGGAGCAGGTCGCCGCGCGAGCCGATGATACTGCCCATGAGCGCAGCTTGATACCGGTCGATCTTTATTGTGGTCGGCGCTGAATAAATCGCATCTGCGCCGGTGTCCTTCAGAAGCTTGGAAACGCTCCATTTGCCGCCCTGCTTCTTTTCCGCTTCTATGGCGTCCTTCTTATCCTTTGGAACGATAACCTTGTAATATGAGGGCATTCCCTCAGTCATATAAAGGATGTAAGGGCGCTGGCCTGTCTTCGGATCCGGGTCTGCGTCGAAACGTGATGCACGAACTTTTTCGTCCGCCCAGATTTCGAGATAGACCGACTTGCCTACCGGTGCAGTCCCGGTAACAGTAATAGTTCCGCCGTTGTCGACAGAGACCCTGTCAATCTGCGCGGTCACCGCCGCGATCGTCTCGGTCGGTTGCTGTACCGCCCCGACATCAGATGGAGACGTAGCCGCCTCGGGTTTCGCAGCGAATGCTCCATCCTGCCAAAGCATGAAGAGCGTCGCCGCAACTGCGATAGCAAATGATACGATGAAATTCCTTCGATTCATACTGCCTCCTTCATGTATTCTGTGCCTTATAAATCTGCAAGCCATATGACTAACAATGAAAGCAAGTCGCATACCGGAGCAGTAAAATCATGCAACGATCTGTTTTTAAATGATTGTTTTATTCTGCATTCCATCGGCCTCATGACAAATTGTGCCATTTGGGCCAATAACAATGCTTGCGTCGTCCCAAACAGCACAGCCGTTTTGCGCTGCTTATCGGAAGGTTCTCTGAAGCACATACAACTGCCCTTCGGCAAAGGACGATCGCGTCGCCGCTTTTTTCTTTTATAATTAAGCAATGGAACTCCAAGATGAACAAGACATCCACCCGAACGTCAGAAACCGGCGCGTGCACATGGCAAATGAGCGGACATTCCTGGCGTGGATTCGGACGAGCATCGGCATAATGGCATTCGGCTTTGTCCTCGAAAAGTTTGCTTTGCTGGTGCGGCAGTTTGCGTTATTTGTCGACAAAAGCGGCATTTCGGTCAAGCCGATAGCTGAACAGTCGTTTTCTTATTCCTCGATATGGGGGATCCTTCTCGTCGGCCTCGGCGCCCTCATGGGAGTACTCGCCTTTTTCCGCTACAAAACAGTGGAAAGGCAGATCGATGAAGATAGCTATCAACACTCCATCCTGCTTGATTTGATGCTGATGATAGCAGTTCTCGCCACCGGCATCTTCCTCGTTCTCTATCTAATCCATAATTTCTAGTCCATTGTCGTCACATATAATTGTCGCGCCGCAAAATAAGACCGCCATTCCGACCCCTGCTTTTGCGTGTGATAGAATAAGGCCATGCGGACTCCTTCGCCATCGAGCCTCGGATTGAAATTCGGCCTGACGGTGGGTGCCTTTCTGCTTCTTTTCTCAACGCTTATTTCTGTTTCGCTCTATTATTATCTCCGTTCGCAGGCAATCCGCGACGCTGCTGACAAGACGGGAATTATCATGGCGCAGGCGGAATCGCTCGGCGGATATGTGCGGGAAACCCTGCGCCCCAAGATGTACGAACTGCTGAGCAGAAAGGATTCGGAGATCGAGTTCATTGTCGAGGCGATGTCCACCACCCATATCACCCAAGCGGTCATGAAAAAATTCAACGGGGAACTGCCCGACTATTCGTACCGCAGGATGTCGGACAAACCGATAAATGCGGCGAACAAGGTCGATGCTGCCCATCAGCGCCTTTTGCGGTACTTCGAAGAGCATCGCGCTGAGTCCGCCTGGCGCGGGTTTGAGACAGTCGACAACCGCGAGTTTCTGGTGTTCGCCAGGCCGATTGTTTCGGATGCCAGTTGTCTTGTCTGCCATGCATCTGCCGCGTCGGCCCCAAAGGCTATCCGTGTTCGCTATGGGGAGAGCGCCCAGTACGGCTGGTTGCCGGATGCCGTAGTAGGGGTCGAGACGGTTTCAGTGCCGCTCGATGTCGCCTTTGCAAAGGCGCGCAGCATCGCAACAGACCTGTTCCTCTTCGGACTTGCCCTTTTCTCCATGCTCTTTATTGGTCTCACCGCAACGTTTCGCCATCTTGTCTCAAAACCCCTTGACGAGCTTTCCGCCACATTCCGCAACATCGCGCGCGGCAAGGAGCAGCTTGGGACAAAGCCGCAGGGAGAACGGACCGATGAAATAGGCGAGCTGACCGAATCGTTCAACATGCTTGCCCAGCATCTATTGGAGGCCGAAAATAAGCTGCGCGAAAAGGCCGAACTCGAAAAACAGATCATGCAGACCGAAAAGCTCGCTGCGCTTGGCCAGCTCTCAGCGGGCGTTGCGCATGAAATCAACAATCCGCTCGGCGGAATCAAGGTCTGCCTGAACAATCTTCAATCGGCAATGCTCTCAGGCCAGGCCCGCGAAGAGCATATGAAGGTTATCAACGACGCCATTGACCGCATCCAGCGCATCGTTCGCCAACTGCTCGACTACGCCAAGAACAGCCCGCTTTCGATGAAGCCGGTGTCGCTGAATGATATCCTCAGCCATGTGCTGGATTTCGTCGCTTACACCATTCGACAGAAGAACATAGCCTTGAGAATCGAGCTCGCCGAAAACATGCCGTTCGTGCTGGCTGATTCGGATAAACTTGAGCAGGTCTTTCTCAATCTCCTCATTAATGCAGTGCAGGCCATCGGGCTGGATGGGATCATTTCGGTAAAGACATCTTTTACGGAGTCCCGGTGCATCGTGACCGTGAGCGACAGCGGGCCGGGGATTCCTTCTGATATTATTGAAAAGGTCTTTGATCCCTTTTTCACGACCAAGGAGGTCGGGCAGGGAACCGGGTTGGGACTGACCGTGAGCAAGGCGATTATCGAGCAGCACGGGGGCTCGATCAACATCGCATCCTCACCGGCGGGAACCGTCTTCCGGATAACCCTTCCGAAGCTGACGCAAGAATGAAGATTCTGCTCATCGAGGATGAACCTTCGCTGCGGTTCGGGCTGGAGCATTTTCTCTCCGGTCAGGGGCATGACGTTGTTTCCTGCGCCGACGGAGATGATGGAGCCGCTGCACTGTTGGCAAATCGCTTCGATCTCGTTCTGACCGATTTGCGCATGCCCAAGAAAGATGGGTTTGCAATTCTGAAGATGGCAAAGGAGATTGACCCTTCTCTTGGAGTAGTCCTCATGACGGCATATGCCGACGTTAAGGACGCAGTGCGCGCCATCAAGGAAGGCGCTTTCGATTACCTCTCAAAGCCCTTCTCCAACGAAGAGGTTGCGATTCTCGTGGAACGCTTTGCTCAGTTCAGACGGCTCGAACATGAGGTGCGCCATCTGCGCGAAAAACTCGGAGACCGCGATGCGGTATCGGACCTCATCGGGGAGAGCGCTCCCATGAAGAACGTCATCGCACGCATCGAGGCGGTTGCTGCAACCGATTCTCCGGTGCTCATCACCGGGGAAAGCGGCACGGGCAAGGAACTGGTTGCCAATGCCGTCCATGCCCTCAGCCATCGAAAAGAGTCGATACTGGTGAAAATTAACTGCGCCGCCATTCCTGCCAACCTCTTTGAGTCGGAGCTGTTCGGTTTCGTCAAAGGGGCCTTTACCGGCGCTTCGGAAACGAGAAAGGGCAAATTCGAATTCGCAAGCGGCGGCACGATCTTTTTTGATGAAATTGCGGATGTGCCTCTCTCGCTGCAACCGAAGCTTCTCCGTGTTCTGGAGGAAGGAAAGGTCACGCGGCTCGGCGACAACATCCCGCGCGATGTCGATGTCCGCAGCATTTACGCCACCAGCAAGAACCTGAAAGACCTGGTAGCTGCAGGGTCTTTCAGGGAAGATCTCTATTACCGCATCAACGTGGCGCCCATAACGCTTCCCCCCTTGCGTGCACGGCCGGAAGACCTCCCCTATCTCATCGATTTCTTTGTTCGAAAATTTGCGCAGCAGATGAACAAGGGAGTCGTCATTGTCGAGCCTGATGCGCAAAACGCCTTCCTCTCGTACCATTATCCGGGCAATGTCAGGGAGTTGAAGCATGCCATCGAATCGGCGATGATCTTTTCCCAAGATGGAGTCATCCGACTGCAAAACCTGCCTGATGAGATCGCCGCGGCGCACACGGGGAGCCCATGCCTTACGGGGAATCTGACCCTGGGAGAAAGCCTTCGTTGCCTGGAACGATATCGTATCGCAAGGGCCTTGGAGGTCTCTGCCGGCAAAAAGCAGGACGCGGCAAAAATGCTCGGCATCGGCAGAAAGGCCCTCTGGAAGAAGATGAAGGATTACGGCATCGATTGATGTTTCCATCCGGAAACATAAGTATCTCTCCGGCGTTCCCGGCAAGAAACAAATCATAATCCATTCTTGGCAGCATTTCACTGCAGATCAATAAGTTACCGATCTGGTCTCTTTTTTGCACTCCGATTTATGTCTCCATTTTGGCCTGAGCAAAAGACTGGCACGGATCATATCGGTTTGGGAGGTGATGCTACCCGTTCTACGGCGGCATGAGGTGTCTGCTTTCAGCGGACACTCGGATGGAAGTCTGAATCAAAGGAGGACGTTGTGGAAGAAAAACGCGGTGGAATCAGCGAAGACTGGCTGTCTCTCATCCTCGGACTCTTTATTTTTCTGTGCGGGCTTGGTATTTTCGGCGGCGTCGACTTATTAGGATGGGGCGCAAGCAACAGCACGTGGACAGACATAGGAAAGGCAGTAAAACCGGTATCCAGGGAGTATCAGGGGGTCAAAGGCGAGGTCGTAAAAATCGATGGCGAAAAAGTAACCCTTAAGAAAGCCGACGGAAAGCCCGAGACCATCGCTGTGAAAGAAGCGGCAACCCTGAAGGTCGGCGACAAATACGAGAAAGCCGGCATGCATCCGCTGGTCTCAGTTTTCCTGACCTATCTTTTCATGATGTGTGTTATGGGCGTCGGGACGGCATTAATGCGGCTAAACGTCGCAAAATTTGCCGTAGGATTTACGATTACATTCTGGATCGCCTATATCTGTTGGGTCGCAGGTCATTATGCCTATATTGCGGTCCTCGAGCCGCAGAAAGCAGGCATTGAGTGGTCGCTCCGGCTGTCAGGAGAGGCAGGCTATATATTCGCACTGCTTGCCGGTCTGATCGTGGGCAACTTCTTCCCGGGAGTCACCAATCTAATGAAGGAGTCGACCAAGCCCGAGCTGTACGTCAAGACCGCCATTGTTATCATGGGCGCCGCTCTCGGCGTCAAAGCTGCAGGGTCTCTCAGTCTGGCATCAAACATCATATTTCGAGGACTCTGCGCCATTCTTGAAGCGTATTTGATCTACTGGGCGCTTGTTTACTGGATGGCCCGAAAATACTTCAAGTTCAGCCGGGAATGGGCCGCCCCGCTTGCATCGGGCATCTCGATCTGCGGCGTATCCGCGGCAATCGCAACAGGCGGCGCAATCAGGGCACGTCCGGTCGTGCCGATTATGGTCTCCTCGCTTGTTGTTGTCTTTGCAGTTGTCGAGCTCGTTGTTTTGCCGTTTGCAGCACGCGAGTTTCTTTGGCAGGAACCGCTCGTCGCCGGGGCATGGATGGGCCTTGCGGTTAAGACCGACGGCGCTGCTGTAACAAGCGGCGCGATAACGGACGGTCTTATACGCGGCAAAGCGCTGGCCGAAGTGGGTGTCAATTATGTAGACGGCTGGATAACAATGACGGCGACGACCGTCAAAATGTTTATCGACATTTTTATCGGCGTCTGGTCCTTTGTCCTTGCATTCATATGGTGCAAGTACATCGAATGCAAACCGGGCGAGACGGTGGGCGCCGGCGAAATCTGGAATCGCTTCCCGAAATTTGTTCTGGGATATATCGCAACTTTTGTGGTTTTTCTGCTTCTCTGCATGGGACCTTCAGACAGAATTGCTGCGTCCAATAAAATAACCAAGCCGATTGAGAAGGAGATCGCAAGCATCGAAAAACAGCTGCCGACAGTGACAGACCCGGTGCAAAAAGAAACGCTCGAGACGAAGCTCAAGGAAGGCAAGGCAGCAGCACAAGCTGAAAACGACAAGGTCAAAGGGGATAAGAAGGTGATATCCCAATCGTCTCTGGTCAGCGACGAGACGAATACGTTCCGTCAGCTCTTCTTCCTGCTCACCTTTTTTACCATCGGCGTTGTCTCGAACTTCAAGAAACTGTGGGAAGAGGGTATCGGACGGCTTGCCCTGATTTACTGCATAGCGTTATTCGGGTTTATTATCTGGATCGGTCTGGTCATATCATGGATATTCTTCCATGGCGTGAAGCCGCCGATTATCACAGGATAAGGAGGGAGTCATGGCTGAGAGCCCGAAACTGACGGAAGAACTCGCAAAACAGGATACCGAATATGAACCGCTTCTGCCGATTGAAAAGAAGCTGATCGGCTGGAGCTTCGCGGTCGGCTTTGGCGGCCTGGCTTTTCTCTGGTGGCTGAGCAATACTTTTTTTGGCGGCCACTAAGCGATTCCGGCAGCAATAGGACGTGTGATGCATCGCAGAAAGGGGGCTCCGGTTCGGAGCCCCCTTTCATTACCGCCAGGCACTGTAGAGCTCGTCGAATTCCTTGAATCTTTGCTCCCAGCGCTCGAGCGCTGCGCACTGATCACGCCATGCGGCATACTCCGGATTATCGTCGGAAAGTTCACCCGCCGCCAGTCTCTGCAAAAACAATGTGCTCGCCATGGCATACTTGCTTTCAAATGCACGGACATTGTTTCTATGTTCGGCAACCTTCTTTTTGCTGATATTCACTTCCCGCGACAGGGTTATTCCGTATTCATCAGTATGCATCGCACCCTCTTCGACACCTATGCCTCTCCCGCCTGTTCCGACGGAAGGAGATTGTGATTTTTCATCTTCGTGCGAAGCTGTTTCCGCGTTATCCCCAACATTTCCGCTGCGCGTGTCTGGTTCCAGGCGCTCTTTTCGAGAACCCTGAGCAAAAGACGCCGCTCGGTCTCCATAAGGTTCAGTTCATCCCCTCGCACTTGCGAACGACCGGAAAGCTCGCGAAGCGAGCGGGGTAAAAACTGCAATCCTATCGTTCCGGACGGACAGAGCACTACCGCACGCTCCACCGCATTTTCAAGCTCTCGCACATTGCCGGGCCATTCATGCGCCATGAATGCGTCCACAACATCAGGTTCGATCGCGGTTATCTGCTTGCCATTGACAGCTGCGAATTTCACGAGAAAGGTCATCGCGAGCAGGGGGATATCTTCCTTCCGTTCTCTGAGCGGCGGGAGGAGGAGACGGACGACATTCAGTCGGAAAAAGAGATCTTCGCGAAACGATCCTTTGCGGATCTCGGCATCGAGGTCACGGTTAGTTGCCGCAATAATTCTCACGTCGACTTTGATTCCCGATGTGCCGCCGACCCTGAGAAACTCCCGCTCCTGAAGAAATCGAAGAAATTTCTTCTGGAGCGAAAGCGGGAGTTCGCCTACCTCATCGAGAAAAACCGTTCCTCCGTCGGCAAGCTCAATGCGGCCGATCTTCCGCTCCACCGCACCGGTAAATGCACCTTTTTCATGGCCGAAGAGCTCACTTTCGAGAAGCTGCTCCGACAGTGCTGTGCAGTCGATAGGGAGAAAAGGTTTTGCGGCGCGGGCCGATTCAAAATGAATGGCACGTGCGACAAGCTCTTTTCCGGTGCCGCTCTCTCCCTGAATAAGTATGCTGGAACTGCTCCGCGCGACGGTTTCGACAAGGTCGAATATTTCCTGCATCCGAATGCTCTTGCCGATGATGTTCTTGAAACTGTTGCGCTCCCTCAGCTCTGCTTTGAGCAGGCGGTTTTCTTTCAGGAGACGGCTCTTGGCCGCTGCTTCTCGGATAAGGGTGAGCAGGTCTTCCGGATTAACCGGCTTTGCGAGATAATTGAAGGCGCCTTTTTTGATTGCATCGACCGCCTTTTCGATGGTACCGAAAGCGGTCAGCATTACAAACGGCAAGGACGGATTGTTCTCATGCAGTGCAGTCAGCAACGCCACGCCGTCCATTCCGGGGAGCCGATAGTCGCTTACGATGACATCAAACGCGGTCCTCGCCGCCCTGTCAAGGGCCTCCTCCGCGGTTCGCGCGGTGGAAACGGAATACCCCGCCTTTCGGAGAATTGCCGACAATACGCGAAGGGTGTTCAGCTCGTCATCAACAAGAAGGATAGTTCCGGTCTGATCGCTCACCCTGCTCTCCTGTCGGAATCGTGATACGAAATTCAGTGCCTGATGCCGGCATGCTGACAACTGCAATATCGCCACCGTGATCGCGGATAATCCTCTCGACGCACGGCAAGCCGAGGCCTGAACCGCGCGTCTTGGTCGTGTAAAAAGGACGGAATATCTCCGGCAGTACGTCAGACGGAATACCACTCCCGGTGTCTTTAATAATAACATCGACCGAGCCGTCACGCGCGACGGTCCGTATCGTGATTGTATCCCCTTCATGTGTTGCATCAAGGGCGTTCACCAGAAGATTCAACAGCGCCTGTTTCATCTGGTGCACATCGAAAGAAAATCTCCCTATGGTCTCATCGGTCTGAACAGCGATCTCCTTGTTCTCTTCGAGCGCCTCCTGCCGCATCAGGCTGACGACATCAGTCACGGCCTTGTTCAAATCCGCCTTTTCCTTGCGGAGCGGCGTCGGCCGCGAAAAGACGAGATAGTTGGTAACAATTTCGTTCAGACGATTCGTTTCGGCCTCAATAATGCCGAGGAACTCCCTCAGCACCTCTCCCTTGAAATTGTCTTGAAGGTATGAAACCGCGCCGCGGATGGCATTGAGGGGATTCTTGATTTCATGCGCAACCGTCATCGACATTTCGCCGAGGGCAGACATCTTTTCGAGCCGAGTCTTTTCACGCGTCGATTGCTCCAGCTCATCGAGACTGCGTCGCAGGCGATCGACCATCTCCTCGAATGATTGTTCCAGCTCGCCGATTTCATCCCCGGCGGTTTCACGATACACTGGGCAGGTTCGGCAGGTATGCCTATCCCTGCCGCCGGAGGAAAAGAAACATTCCCCGCACTCCCGCGGGGTCGTCCAGCAGCGCGAATCTTTGCCGAAAGCAGGGCATGTCTGCATTGCGCACTCCATGATCTCCCAGCATCTGCCCGATGGGGTTTTTACAGCTTCGGGCTGCAGATCTCCGGATTGCACCCGTCCCATACGTTCACGGAGGCGTTTCATCGGCGTCGTCAGCACCCGGGCGAGCAAAAACGACCCCGTAACTCCAATAGCGAGCATGACCGTGGTTATGCCGATCAACGCGCGCTTCATCTGAGAGAGATTTTCATCAACGAGCGTATCGATTCGGCTTGCAGAAAATCCGCCGATGGCAGCGCCTATCCCTTCATTGCCGATACGGACCGGCACCCATATTTCTCTGATCAGCGGATCGGCACTCTCACCGGGGCGCTCGAGTACATGCTCCGAGAACATCCCACCGCTGCGTTCGGCACTCCCGAAGGGATGCAAGCCGAGTTGTCTGCGATCGCTGTGCGCTACGACACGTCCTGCCCTGTCGAGTACCATTGCATAGACACAGCCCGGGGTCTGGATCGTAACCTGAAGATGCTGGTCAAGCCGCAAGGGATCGAGAAACATAAGGGGCTCCACGACATCCTTTCCGAGGTTGCGGACAACGAGCAGATGACCGTTTTCGATTTCATCACGGAGTGCCGATTTCTGAGCGGTCAGGACAAGGGAGTTGACCGCAATCATGATGACGAGAATCAGACAAATTACCGCCAGCATGAACTTCTGCGCGATAGGAAGTTTGCGGAATGCCGCCAGAACGGCTATTTTCAGAGCATCAATATTCGACATGCCGTGCATCAGTATTTCTTCAGCTGCTCCAGATCGGCCTCCTGGGGCGGATGGAAAGCCTTTACCTGCGCAGCCTTTAGGATCTCGGGATCCTTCAAGGAAAGTAGCAGATGCCGCACCTTGTTCGCTAGTGCCGGATTGTTCTTCTTCGTCCACGCTATCGGCCAGTTGGGTAGAGGGCTCGTCGCCACAAGAACGCGAATCTGCTTCATGTCTATTTCATCTTTCAGAACGTGCAGCGCCGATTCTCGCACAAATCCCGCTTCCGCCTCTCCCTTATATACGCCGAGAATGACGCGCTCCTGACGCTTCGCGTCGATAATCTTCAAATCATTGTCAGTACTTATCCCATGCTGTGCAAGATAGATCTTCTGCGATAGGAACCCTCCAGCCGAACGGGGCGATACGATAAGCACCTTCTTGCCCTTAAGGTCCGCTATCGACTGAAGCTCGCTATCGACACGCGTGATAATTACCCCCCTGAACGCTTCTCCTCCACCGGTTTCTTCATCGGCTTCGCTCAGGGTTGCAACTATGGGCTTAATATCATATGCACGATCTATCTGCGCGAAAATATATGGGTTCTGGTAGGAGAACTCGACGGTCCCGCTTTTCACCACGCGGACGAATTCATCGAAATCCTTCGGAATAACCAGCTTGAATTCGTAGCCGGTTCCCTGTGAAAGATATCGCATCAGGGGTTCATAACGCTGATAAATCGTGCTGGCGGGATAGAGCGGCAGCACTGCGAACCGCACGGTTCGCGTGCCGAATTCGATATAGTCGTTGCCCGTGAGATTCTTTATCATGATCCGCACAAAATCGAAATCTCGATCGTCGGCAGAGACGAAGCCTTCAATATCACTCTCAATAGAGGTCAGAATATTGGCATCTTTAAGTTCGATCATGCTGCGCGCGATTATTTCTCGATCCGCGTCAGGCAATGCCGACGACGCGCAGAGAAACAGTTGGGGAACCGTATCGGAACGCTTGATGATTTTCAATCCGTCTGCTGCATATTTCCTGGCAACCGCCTCGCTCATGGCGCCTACATCATGCGCTCCGACAAGGACGGAGAGGGCTATACGGTCTTCCTGCTGCAGATAATCAACCGAAGAAAAATCCTTCACATTAATGCCGACGTCAAGCAGCATGGCCAGCGGGATCAGGTAGCTGAAAGACGACTGCTGCGTCCCGAGCGCAAGCCGCTTGCCACGGACATCGACTATCTTTTCTATCCCTCCGACATCCTTCGTCACGAGAACGCTTCGCGCAGCGGCAATATTTCTGCCGACCGCACGAACAAGAGGGATGACCTTTCCGCGATGTTTTGCGCGCGCCTCAACATATATAGCCGGGTCGAGGTACGAAAGATGCGCCTCACCGCGCACGAGCCCGGTTACCGCCGACTCGTAATCACGCGCAATCACAATGGTAACAGGCCGATTCAGTCGGCGTTCCAGATAATATTTCAGAGGCAGAAATTTTTCATACATCGAACGCGGATTTTCCGCAGGCACTACGGAGAGTATCAACGGGGCAGCTCCGGATGCCGTAGACGGCGATACCGCAGTGCTTCGAGGCTCCTGAGCGGCTTGCTGGCAGCCGACAGCAAGGAGAACCCCAAGCACCGTTACAACCAGGCTGGCCAGCAGAGATGCATGACTTCCTTTGTTGCGATTGAACGACATAGGGTATTTTATCACGCGGCCGGCAATACCAATCGTCCGTTATGACGACGGTGGCCACTGTCCGGAGCATGCCGATGCGAGCCGTGCAGACCATGCCCTGCTTAATCCCGCACAGTCCGACAATACATTCCAGAAAATCTATTTGATGATGCGAACTAAGCCCCTTCCCTTGATGCGACAAAGACGAGCGGCCAGGGAGATCGTGCCCGCTCTGAACTGATTACGTGAGCTGCTTTGCGCAGCTCAGAGGGCGTCTTGCCTCCGCCGGGGAAGAAAATCATCGAGGCGTTGCACTCGGCAGCTGCCCGCAGTATTTCGTCATCGGGGTAGCCGCTTCGGATCGTGGCTTCGGCAATGACCCCTGCATCCTGCAGCGACGACTGCATATTCTGCAGCGCCTTTTCGGTGGCTTCCCGCAGATTTCTCAACTCTTTGTCCTCGGACCGACTGTAAAGATGGATCGGAATAATCCCGACAAGCACCACCGAAGATTGTGATTCGGCAGCCTCGAGGGAGACCGTCTCAACGATTGAAAGGACATCCCTGGAGCTGTCGACCGGAACAAGCAACGTCCCCGGGATGACCGCAACCGGCACGCCGATGCGCTTCTGCAATCCGCTATACCGCGGGGTGACCAATACCATATCGAAGTGCTCATCCCGCGTCGTCATGACAAGGGCGTCGTCCACATTGCCTTCGGCCGTATAGAAGGAAACATCGAGTTCTTTCCCGAACGACTCGGCAAGGCGTCGAGCATACGTGTAGTTTGCTTCGAACTCCTTGCGAGCCGTGGCTTCGGCTGCGAAGCCGTCGTAGCCGATAAAAAGATCGTTGCGAAATACCGTCAGAACGACTGCTTCGTCTTGTGTGCGCATAGCCCTTCGCAGACCGTAACGCAACAGATTCCGGCCACTGAGCGTGCCGTCATAAAGGATCAGAAGCTTCATTGCCGGTTCTCCTTACAAACCCGCGCTCCAATGGTGCGCATGGCTTCGCTTAACATGCTGCACATTCGCGCGGAAGGAGCGAAACGCGGCATGAAGCGCCCTCAGCCATATCAGCGTAACGGGCGGGAGACAGAATCAGGTCAATATGTTCTGCCCTTGCGAACTCTGTCACCACTCGCTCCACCGATCCCTCCGCAGAGTAGAGACTAATGGGAGCATTTCCTGACGCCTGCCTGATCATCACTTTCGCCTCGGCAAGGGCGCGAGCAGCCTCTTTGCGAGCCTTTTCTTCCGCTCCCCACCCGTCATAGTCGATGAACGGGTCCGGGTTGAAGACCGAAAGCACGACGAGTTCGGCCCTTGTCTGTTCCGCGCGGCGGATGCTGTAACGAAGAGTGTCCTTGCTGCTCAAAGTACCGTCATAAGCTACGAGTATTTTCATGAGACCCTCCAAGGTGATTTTTTTCATGCCTCGTTAGGTTGCATAAGACATGCCAACTTAATATTCTTAATTATCAATAAGTTTTTAATAATGTGCAGTAAATTAACTGCAGAAAAGCCGCAAAATATTACTGCAAGGCATAGAGGGGGGGAGATATCGTGACCAGTCCGGTTCATGAATTCTTTCAACGATAACGGCAGTGTGAAGGCACTAGAAAAAAATATTGAGATCGGGTATCCCGCACCGGCCATGCATACTATGGACTCAGCGGCTATTCGCCGAGTGAAGCCGATTCTATGCCGAGCAGCCTGATCTTCTGTTGGAGGTTCTGGCGATGAATGTTGAGCCTGCGGGCCGCCTCGGAAATATTCCCGCCGCTCTCTATCAGCACCGCCATGATAAGCTCTTTCTCAAACTGAATTTTTGCCTCGCGCAAAGGGAGGGTTGTCGCCGCTGCCGCAACCTTTTTTTGTTCGTCCCGTCGCTGAAAAATATAACGCGGCAGGTCGTCCCGCTGAATGGTTGTACTGTTCGTGAAGGCAATCGCATATTCAACGACATTTTCAAGCTCCCTGATATTGCCCGGGAAGTCATAATCAATCAGCGCCTGGAGCGCCTCTTTGGCGATACCGGCAATATTTTTGTCGGGCGCTTTCCCCTTGTGCTTACGGATGAAATCCTGCACCAGCAGGGGGATATCTTCTTTGCGCTTTCGTAGCGGCGGAAGTTCGATAGGAATCACATTCAGCCGATAGAAGAGATCCTCGCGAAATCGCTTTTCGTTGATAGCTGCATGCAGGTCGCGATTCGTGGCGGCTATGAGGCGGATGTCCACCTTTTTCGGTTTCGTCTCACCGAGCGGCGTAAACTCCCCCTCCTGAAGCACCCGCAGGAATTTGACCTGGAGCACCATCGGGAGTTCGCCGATTTCGTCAAGAAAGAGCGTTCCCTGATCAGCTTCCTCGACGAGTCCTTTCTTGACCCCGGACGCCCCGGTAAATGCGCCCTTCACATATCCGAAGAGTTCCGACTCAAGCAATCCTTCCGGAATGGCTCCGCAATTCACCGGAACAAACTTCTTTCGTGCGCGAACGCTGTTGCTGTGGACCGCCTTCGCAACCAGTTCTTTGCCGGTGCCGCTTTCCCCGATGATCAGGACATTGCTTTCGCTCGAAGCGGCCCTTCGCATAAGATGGAAGACGTCATGCATTACCGCGCTGTTGCCGATTATGTTCTGAAAAGAGTATCGCTCCTCAATCTGGCTGCGAAGCGCCTGATTCTCCCGCAGGAGAAGTTTCTTTTCGATGGCGCGCCGCACCGGAATCCTCAGCTCTTCGGGAGTAAACGGCTTAGGGATGTAGTCGTAAACGCCCTTTCTGAGCGCATCAACCGCAGCCTGGATAGTTCCGAATGCCGTGATAAGGATAAAGACCGTGTCGGGCGAAGCGGCACTCACCCGCTCGAACAGGGCGAATCCGTCCATTCCCGGCATTTTGACATCCGATATGATAATATCTACGCGATCCGCCTGAACCTTCTGAAGGGCCTCGATGCCGCTTGATGCGACTTCTATAGAGAGCCCCTCGCGGACAAGACTCGCCCGTATCGCCTCACAGATGTTCGGCTCGTCGTCGACAATAAGTAACGTCAGTTTATCCATCGCTCGGCAAAAGCACGGTAAACGTGGTTCCGGAGCCGGGAATGCTCTCAACGATAATCTCGCCGCCGTGCTTTCTTACGATAGCATAACTGACGGCTAATCCAATGCCCGTCCCCTCACCGGGCGGTTTTGTGGTAAAGAAGGGGTCGAACAATCTCCGCAACGCCTCCGGTGAAATTCCCCCTCCGGTATCGCGCACCGACACCTCAAGCCTTCCCTGCAGCTGCTTTGTTCCAAGGGCGATTACGCCGGGCGGCGTTATCGCCTGTGCTGCATTGCGAATCAGATTGACAAAAACCTGTTCCAGCTGAATCGGGTCGGCAGATACCGTCGCGGCTGAACGATCATAATTCTCCTGTATCTCGATCTCCGCACACATCCCCTGAGCGCACAACACCGCCGCGCTCTTCGACAGGAGATCGGCAACAACGGTCGGCCGGCGCGAAACCGCGACCTCCCGACTGTAATAAAGAAGCTGCTTGATAATCGTCCGGGCCTTTTCAGTCTCGGAGATAATAATTTTCAATTGATTTGCTGCAGGGGCAGAGAGCTGGTTGTCTTCAAGAATCAGGTGCGAAAAGGTCAGAATTGAAGTGAGCGGATTATTGATCTCATGGGCAATCCCGGCAGCAAGTATCCCCACCGATGCATGTTTTTCAGCCTCGACAAGCTGGTCCTGTTTGCCTTGCAGCTCCTGAATCTTCTGCTCGAGCTCAGTTCGTGCCAGCTGCAACTTCCGCTCCATTTCCTCAAATGAATATGCTAAAGAAGCGATCTCGTCGGAACCCGTTATATTCAGCGATGAAGAGAATTCCCCCTCTGCAATCTTCCGCGTCGCCGCTTCCAGCTTCTGCATCGGCTCTGCTATACGCATGGCAAGACGGATGTTGACAAACAGTCCGACAACAATGGCCACCAGGAATACGGCTCCCAAAAACTTCTCCGCCATGGCAACCGTGCCGGAAACATCGGATCGCACCGAGAGGGCCAGCTTCTCGGCTGTTTCATGCAGTTCCCTGCCGGCCACCCTTAACCCCGAGACCCGGTCTTCATCGGGCGATTTCATGTCCCTTACAACCGATTGAAATTGTGTACGGTAGATGCCGATCTGCTCCACAAGATGAGCCGCTGCACGTGAGTCGAGTGCCGATGAGATATTCCTGTTGTTGGCTTCTACTCGTTTCTGAAGAGCGTCGAGATATTCCGTGACTTCCTCTCGATCCTCGGGTGAGTGATACAGCAAATAGTTTTTCTCGTATCTTCTCACCTCGAGAATATCCTGGCGAATATCATCGACAACTTGAAGCAGCCGCATCTGCTCTTCAATATTTTTCAATTCAGCGTAGATGACCCAACCGAGAATCACCGCCAGCAGGACATACCCGCCCGCACTGAGCATTATTTTTTCACGGATTTTCATCATCCAATCATTCTACCCGAAATGGGCATTTTACGCAGCGGCAAAGGATTATGGGCATATCGGCGGAATCCCGGGTCGTGGGGACCCCTACTGCAAGAGAACAGATGGCGAACTGCCGGGCAGTTCGCCATCTGTCATGAATGAGCAGCCTACGCCGCGACGATAAATTCTTCGGCGGGACGCTCGATTTTCGTCCAATAGGCTTCCTTGACCTTACCGGCAAGGGATTCTATCTCAGCAGGCTTGTTGACAAAGTCGAAGGCTCCGTATTTCTTCGCCTCTTCCCGGTCACCGGCGGTTTCACGGCCGGAAAGAATAATGATCTGGATTGACGGATTGGTAGTCTTCACGCTCCTCAAGACCTCAAGCCCGTCCATCCCCGGCATGCGCAGATCGAGGATGATGATATCCGGGGCCTCGTTCTTCACGTAAGCAAGAGCCGCCTCTCCGTTCGTCACCACATCGGTCTTGAAATTCCGCAGGTTGAGCCGCTGTGAAAGCGCATTGGCGAACGCTGCTTCGTCATCCACCAGCAGCACCTTGAATGTCGAGAAATCCCGCGGAACGACGGAAACACGGCACGGGGCCTCACGGGCAATATTGGCATACTTCTGCGGCACGAGAACCAGATCCACGCGGTTCTTCTTCGCATAGGAAATCAGCTCCCGCTCCAGGCTGCCCTCAACAGAAATCAGATCTACCTTGACGCCCTGCCCGGCCTCCTCAACGATTCTCTTGGCCTCGGCAAGGTGAACGGCGGCCTCGCGCTTCACCGATTCGTATGCATTCATCCCCTCAAGGTCCATCAGCATGCCGCTGTCAAGAATGTGCAGTATCTTGAGCTCTCCGCCGGTCGTCTTCGCCCGGTACAGTCCATAACGCAGGACATCCTTCGCATTCAATGTTCCGTCATACGCTCCCAAAATTATCATACAACCCTCCTTCTGCCTTACCGGGCAGTTCACAAAAATATTTTACTTGCACTGATCGAATGAAACGCTCAGTGCCCGCCAGATTTGAGAATACCGGATGCCGCCAATGCGAGCGTCAGTATTTCGAGTACCGCGATAATGACATAAACCCAATCCTTCTTTTTCATAAGAATGGGCAAGATCCTGGCATAGCATATCAATGTAACCCCTGCGAGAAAAGCGATTCCGATGAAGTTCAGAAAGTCGCTCTTGTATGTCAGGGAAACCCACGCCCATCCTGGTTCGATATTGGCATGTTCCAGATACTGATGGACAGACATCCCCCAATATTCCGGCAGCTTTTTGACCGGAACGTGCGGAGGAACAACTCCCACCATGTATATGAAGAATGTAGCGATAAGGAGGAGCAATCCTAACTTCATGCCCAAATCAAGGAGCTTTGCGTAAGCGAGTTGTTCTTCCGTAGCTTTTACTATCTTTTCCATGATCCCCCCTCTATTTCCAGATCCCGAGGCCCTTCAGAAGGGCTCTGGAACCGGCAAATACCAGCATGGTAATAACGATATAACGCACCATTGTCGGTTTTGTCTTGGTGAGGAGCTTGACTCCGACCATGGAACCGAGCATTATCCCGACGATGGAAGGGACAACGATCATCGGCAACACCGCGCCATTATTAACATAAATCCATGCTGCCGAGGTATCGGTGATGGAGAGCAGGAATTTG
>DATHDH010000277.1:0-11164 GCA_035319145.1 Dissulfurispiraceae bacterium
CCTGCACGAAGTGCCGCGAGGTATGTCCTGTCGAGGGAGCGATCGCCTTCGAAGACAGCGTTCGAATGCTCGAGAGAACCGTCGGAGCGGTGATCGTGGCAGTCGGGGCATCGCTCCTGGACTGTCGCACCCTGCCTCAGCTCGGATACGGCACGCTGCAGGGAGTTGTGACGAGTCTTGAATTCGAGCGCCTGCTTGCCGCGGACGGTCCGCTGGGAGGAGACCTGAGGACCCCTGAAGGGAAGGCGCCGTCCCGCATAGCTCTGATTCAATGTACCGGCAGCCTGGATGCATATCATGCATCGTACTGTTCTGAGATATGCTGCCGTTCCGCCCTGAAATACCGGGCAATGCTGCGCGAACGGCTGCCGGATAGCGAGATCGTTCATTTCGTGAAGGAATGGTGCTTGCCCGGCTGTCAGGCACAGGTGCTGTACGAGAGCGCCATGGAGGATAGATCGGCATTTTTTGTGCGGTACGCCGATATCGGATCCTTTTCCGTCCAGCCGTCTAAAAGCAGGCTGCGGCTGTCATGTCGGGACATGTCCGGCAGTCAGTGCGGCAATGAATTCGATATGATTATTCTCTGCCCGGCAGTTGTACCGGCCGGAGATGCCGCAACTCTGGCAAAGACGCTGAGGATGCGCCCTTCGCGATACGGCTTCGTGTATTCCGGACTGTCGGGCTTTGAGCATGAGACGAAAGCTCCGCGCGGAATACTGGCCGTCGGCTCGTGCAGCGGACCGAAGGATATCCGCACGGCAGCGACTGAAGGGGGTGCCGCCGCGGGGCGCATCCTTGCGGAATTGAAGAACACAGGCCGTCTCGAGGTAAACCCGACGAGGGCTCATATTGTGTGCGAACGCTGTTCCGGCTGCGGCATATGTGCTGCGGTATGCCCCCTGGGGGCTATTGTTGTCGATAAGGACGGCAAGAGGGCGGAAGTGATTTCCGAACTCTGTGACGGCTGCGGCGTTTGCGTTGCAGGATGTCCCGCAGCGGCAATTGTCGGCAATCATTTTACCGATGAGCAGATCAGGGCGGAATTGGACGGACTTCTTGACACCGGAATGTGACAACCTGAATGCTTTTGAGCCGAAGATCGTGGCGTTTCTCTGCTCATGGTGCTCATATGCCGGTGCGGATCGGGCCGGATCCGGACAGATTCCCTGCCCGCCCAATGTGCGTATTGTTCGGGTCATGTGCAGCGGCAGGGTTGACGCCTCCCTGGTGCTTGAGGCTTACAGAAAAGGGGCGGACGGGGTTGTCATCCTGGCATGCCACCTCGGGGATTGCCACTACAGGGACGGGAATATGGCGGCCCTGAAGAGGCACCGCCTGCTGCTCAGGATGCTCTCGGTATTCGGTATCAGTGAAGAGCGATGCAGGTTCGATTATGTTTCCGCTAATGAAGGAGAGCGTTTTGCCGATATTATTTCAAGGATGGTTCACACATTACGCCTCATGAAGCGGCTTTCCGTCGTGTGAACAGTACCGGAAGAGGAGACTGGCGTGGCAGTAAACGTGATTGATGCAAAGGGATTGAAGTGTCCGCAGCCGACGATTCAGATGACCATCAAGGCGCTCAAAATGAAGCGCGGCGACATCCTTGAGGTGGTCGCCGACTGTTCTACCTTTGAAAATGATGTCAAGAACTGGTGCCGCCGCAACAATAAACCGCTGCTTTGGCTCAGGGACGAGGGCAATGGCGTCAAGCGCTGCCAGGTGCAGTTTTAGGGTCGTTTTGTCGTACTGCTGAAATATCTGAGCACAACGGGAGTGCCTCACGGTGACGGTTTTGCAGAACGCATTCTTTGTCGCTCTTATGCTGATGGTTCTAACTCTGCCTGCTGCTGCGGATGAGACCATCGATATCGGCATGTCTGCTGCATTCAAGGGAGCGACCGGCGGTCTTGGGATTGAGCTGTACCGGGGCTCGATGGCGTATATCGAGCACATCAACAGCAGCGGAGGAATAAACGGCCGCCGTATCCGGATCATCCCTTATGACGACGGCTATAATCCGACACCTGCGATCAATAACACCATTCGTCTTATCGAGCAGGATCAGGTATTGCTTCTTTTCGATTATGTCGGAACGCCTACGGTAACACGGGTTCTGCCGATTCTCAAGAGCAACAGCGACCGCAATGTATTTCTCTTTTTCCCGTTTACGGGCGCCCAACCTCACCGCCAGCCCCCTTACGACGAGTATGTCTTTAACCTTCGGGCTTCGTACCATCAGGAAACCGGCGGCCTCGTTGATAATTATGTGAAGATCGGCCGAAAGAAGATTGCTGTCTTCTACCAGGCTGATGCTTATGGCCGCAGCGGATGGAACGGCGTTCGCATTCAGCTTGCGAAGTACCAGCTTAAAATCGTCGGCGAAGCGACGTATCGCCGCGGCACGCAGTTCAGTGACAGCCTTAGCCAGCAGGTATCTCTGCTGAGGAACTCCGGTGCCGACGCCGTAATTTCGATCGGAGCGTATGCGGCCTGCGCTGCCTTTATCAGGGATGCCAGGGATGCCGGATGGGACGTGCCGATAGCGAATGTTTCCTTTGTCGGCAGCGAATTCCTTGTCGATCTCCTTTTGTCAGCAGGGAGGACGGCGAACAAATCATATGCTGCAGACCTCATCAACTCGCAGGTAGTTCCGAGTTATGAAGATACGTCTCTTCCGGCGGTACGTCAATATCGTGAACTGATGGATCGCTACAATCCCGTGGCGCCCGTTCATCTCATGGAGCCGGGATATCGGCCGCTGCGGTATAGTTTCGTGAGCTTTGAGGGCTTCCTGAATGCGAAACTGCTGGTCGAGATCCTGCGTCAGATGGGACCGCACCTCGATAAGAGCCGGATCAGGACAGTCGTTGAAAGCATGACAAGCCGCGATATCGGCATCGACGAGCGGGTGTCATTCGGTCCTAAGCGCCATCAGGGACTCGATCACATTTATTATACGACGTACCGTGACGGCAGATTCGTTCCGATAACCGATTGGAGCAGATGGCGTAAATGATCGTCTCGAAACTTTTCAAGAAGACGCTCATTATTATCATCATCCTTTTTGCTGTTATCGCGCTGTCGACACTTTTTTCTTCAGGATATAATCTTTACAACAATCTGACCGAGGAATATAAGAGCAAAGGAACGGCAATAGCACGCAGCATTGCCGGGTCGAGCGTCGAGACACTCCTCAACCGCGATGCTTCAACGGTGCAGGCGATGATTGACCAATTTACCGAGATCATGGGCGTATCGTATGTTTTCGTCGTCGACTCGCAAGGGGAAATTGTCTCGCATACGTTTGTTCCGAACGTCCCGGCGGAGATTCTGCACGTCCAGGAAATGAAAAGCAGGGATCCGGTCGAGGTCTCGATCAAGGGCCGCGGCGATTTCATTGATATTTCGTCGCCGATAGTCGAAGGAGCGGTCGGATATGTTCATGTCGGTATGGACAAGGGCGTCATCATGTCTCAGCTGACCGCAGCAATGCTACGCCAGCTTTACGTATTGTCAGTCGTGTTTCTCGTCAGTGTGGCGGCTGCCTATGTGTTCGTCAATCGCGTTTCCCAGCCGCTCAATACGTTGACCGAATACTCTCGAAAGCTTGCCCAGCACGACTTCAGCGCGAGGGTCGAGATAAAGTCGAAAGATGAAGTCGGTCTTCTTGCCGATACGATGCAGTCGATGGCGCAGGAGTTGTCGGAGGTCTTCGAGCGTTACGAACTTGCTCTGAAGGACGCCGTGGTCGAACTCCAAAACACGTTGGCATATCTTACCGCCGTCATCGATCACATGGCTGACGGTCTGCTTGTCGGCGACATAGACGGCATCATTACGCATGTCAATCCTGCAATGTCTTCCATGATGGGGATTCGGGAAAGCGATCTCATCGGGAAGAGCTGCCGCGAGATATTCGGCGATAATCTTGCGGTCATTGTCGAAAAATGCCGGCATAATCCCGACGAGATGTATACAACGGAGATGTCGCTCGCCGGGGAAAAAACCGGCAAGGCGGTCGCCACCGGCATTCAGCAGGACTATTTCCCGCTCGAAGGCACGGAAAAGGGAATCGGGTCGGTCGTCCTGATCCGCGATATCACGTCGGAAAAGGAAGTCGATCGCATGAAGACCGATTTCATATCCACGGTGTCGCATGAACTCCGCACCCCATTGACTTCGATTCGCGGATTTACCGAGATGATCCGGAAGAAACTTGAAGAAGATATCCTCGCTCTCGTGACCGGACGCGACAAGAGGACGGAAAAGGCGATTCAGCGGGTGAGGGACAATATCAGCATCATTCTTTCGGAAAGCGAACGGCTGACGGCGCTCATTAATGACCTGCTCGATGTCGCAAAACTTGAGTCTGGGAAGGTCGAGTGGAAGGATGAGCCGGTTTCGATAGAAGAAGTTATCGGCAGGGCTCATGGTGCGACGTCGGCGCTGTTCGAGAAGAAAGGTCTGATATTTCTTAAACGCATCGACAGGGAGCTGCCTGAGATAATCGGCGATCGCGATAAACTCATCCAAGTCGTGATCAACCTGATTTCCAACGCCGTGAAGTTCACGGATTTCGGAACTATCACATGCTCTGCCGTCGCTGTGCATGGTGAAATCGTGGTGAGCGTCATCGATACCGGCATCGGCATCGCAGACGGGGATCGTGACCGTGTATTTGAGAAGTTCAAGCAGGCCGGCAATACCCTGACTGATAAGCCCAAAGGCACCGGACTCGGTCTCTCGATATGCAGACAGATCGTCACGCACCACGGTGGAAGGATCTGGGTTGAGAGCGATGTCGGCAAGGGCAGTGCGTTTGCGTTTTCACTGCCTATCCCGGGGGCCTCAAATCTTGCAGTAATCGGCGGGGATGGGTATAGTACATCAAAGGAGACTATGGTCAATGCATAAAGTGCTGATTGTGGACGACGAACCGCTTATTCGCCTCCTCCTTGAACAAACGCTTGAGGCTTTTGAGGAACGCGGGGTCGAGGTTTTTTCGGTTGAAAACGGCGTTGAGGCCGTTGAAATGATCAAGAAGGAACGCCCGGATATCGTATTCCTTGATGTCATGATGCCGAAAATGAACGGGTTCGAAGTATGTAGTATCGTCAAGCAGCAGCTCTGCATGCATGATGTCTGCATTGTGATGCTGACAGCGAAGGGGCAGGAGCAGGATAAGCAGAAGGCCATGGAAGCCGGGGCCGATCAATATATAACCAAACCTTTTAATATTGAAGAAGTCGCCGGGAAGGTTGCGGAAGTTCTCAGGATGCCGCTCTAGCATGTTGTCCCAGGGAATAGCTCTGCCGTATTCCCCCGCGTCACACGAAGCTTTACCCCTATGAAACTTGGTTCCCGCGCAAGAATTCTCTTTGACGCAATCAGCAAGCCTGCCGTTATTGTCGGGCGGGAATCCGATATTATTCTGGCAAACTCCACCTTTGCCGAACTCTCCGGTTTTCTGAAGAGGCAGCTTGAGGGGAAGAAGCGACTTTCCGCTTTCATATCGGATGATTGCAGTGTCCCTATTTGGCATCGCAAACCGTCGTCAAAAGGAAGAATCAAGCCCGTTGCGCTCACCATCCGCACGAAGACCGGCATGCTTGTTTCAACTGCTGCGACCGTATCGTGCCTGCCTGGATTGTCGCACTCCCTGATCGTGTTCGAATTGGTGCCGGCGCCCCATGATGCCGAGGGGGAGTGGGATCAATTTCGAGAGTTTTTCGAACAGAACGATGAGGCGCTGCTCATTTTCGAACTGGCGCGTTGTGCGGTTATCGACGCAAATCGTTCCGCATGGCAGCTCTTCGGCTACTCTCATGACGAACTGATAGAAGGCGGGGTCGGTCTCTTCTGTCAGCCTGCCGAACTCGATAACCTCAAACGGTTAATATGCGGACCTCCGATTGCTCAGCCTTACGTCATGACGTATATGCGTCGTGACCGGACCAAGAGCATACTCAGTTTCCGCAGCAATATCATCAGCCTGAAGCAGGGACCGCTCGTTTACTGCTCTTTTAAGGATATCGGCGAGAAGATTCGCCTGAAGGAGGAGATCAGATTTCGCCAGGCGCAGCTCATCCATGCAAACAAAATGGGAGCGCTCGGAATGCTCGTCTCAAGCGTCGCGCATGAAGTCAATAATCCCAACAATTTCATCCTGCATAACATAGAAATCATCTCCGAGGCATTCAAGGACGTCTATCCCATTCTGCAGGACTATTATCAGGAAAACGGCGATTATTATCTCGGCGGAATCCCCCTGTCGGAATTTGAGGATATCGTCCCGCGCCTCATATACGGGATTCGTGACGGATCTGAACGGATCAGAAACATTGTCGAGAATCTCCGTGATTTTGTCCGGAGTGATCGGGCGCGTCTTGACGGCATTGTAGACATGGGGGTTGTCGTCGGGAATGCCGTAGCCCTAATGCGAAGTGAAATCAGTAAGCACACGAACTCCTTTTCGGTCGAGTGTGCAGACAATGTGCCGCTGGTTAGGGGGAGCGCTCAGAAGCTCGAGCAGGTCGTCATCAATCTTCTGCTGAACGCCCTGCAGGCCCTGACCGACAGGCGTCAGGCAGTGACGGTAGGTGTGGCTGCGCCGGCGGGAACGGGCGAAGTGAAAATTACCATCGCTGACGAGGGTGTCGGCATGGATGAACCGGTGAAGATCAGGCTTCTGGAGCCCTTTTTTTCTACGAAGCTCGATCAGGGCGGCACGGGGCTTGGTCTCTATATATCGCATTCCATTGTCCGCGAGCACCACGGCAATATCGCTTTTTCATCCGAGCTGGCTCGCGGTACGGCGGTTACCGTATCGCTGCCAGCCATCTCTAAGAAGGGTTTCCGATGAAAGAAACAATGCAGTCGTTGCCGGTACTGATTGTCGACGACGAGGAGCAGATACTGATGAGCGCTCAGACAGTGCTGCATACCGCGGGGATTCGCAATGTCGTCACCGTGCGCGACAGTCTTGCCGTTCTTCCACTGCTTTCAGCGCGTGAAATAGGGGTCATCGTCCTTGATATCAGCATGCCCAAACTATCCGGTTGTGACCTCCTCGTTGATTTGACTCGTGAGTATCCGCAGATACCGGTTATCTTCATGACGGCGGCGAATGATCTTGAAACCGCCGTCTCCTGTATGCGGGGAGGGGCTTTTGATTATCTTCTCAAGCCGGTTGAAAAGGGCAGGTACATCACGACGGTGCTCCGCGCGTTGGAAATGCGTTCATTGCAGAGCGAGCTTCTGTTGCTGAAGAACCGTCTCCTGACCGACGAGCTCGAGAATGCCGGCGCTTTTTCCTCCATCCTGACGCAAAGCAAGAAGATGCGTGCGATATTCCAGTATGTCGAGGTTATCGCAGGAACCAAGCAGCCAGTGCTTATTTCCGGCGAGACGGGGGTCGGCAAAGAACTGATCGCGCGGTCGCTCCATAATGCGGCGGGTTATTCCGGGAGCTTTGTGCCGGTCAATGTTGCCGGCCTGGATGACACGATGTTTTCCGATGCATTGTTCGGTCATAGAAAAGGCGCCTTCACCGGTGCCGAACAGCGGCGTGAGGGCTTAATTGCCCAGGCAGCAGGCGGGACGCTTTTCCTTGATGAAATCGGAGATATGACCGAGGCATCCCAGGTGAAGCTCCTCCGCTTGATGCAGGAACGTACCTATTTCCCCCTCGGCTCCGATGTCCCGCGACAGACCGATGCGCGCATTCTCGTTGCAACGAACCGGGATCTTCAAAAGGGGATTAAGGCGGGGACATTCAGAAACGATCTCTATTTCAGGTTGCGGGGGCATCAGATTCATGTGCCGCCGCTGCGGGAACGAAGTGAAGACATCCCGATGTTGCTGCATCACTTCATAGAGAGAGCCGCCCTGGCTTTGGGCAAAGATAAACCGGGGTTTCCTGTAGAGCTGGTCTCGATGCTGTCGCACTATCAGTTCCCCGGCAATGTCCGGGAACTGGAACTCATGGTCTTCGATGCCGTCGCCAGATGTCGAGGGCTGCGCATCGCTCTCGAGGGGTTTCGGCAACATATCGGGGCGGCAATGGGCAGTCAGCCGCAAACTGTCGGCGCGTGTTCTTCCCGATTGTCCGTATCGACTGATGCCGCTTTGCCGACGCTCAAAGAGGCGGAGGAGGCATTAATAGCTCAGGCGCTCACTTTGGCCGGCGGCAAGCAGGGGCTTGCAGCGTCTATGCTCGGCATCAGCAGGCAAGCCTTGAACAAGCGTCTGTCGCGATTCAAAAAGCCTTAGTCGTTGATTAGGCACCACTCCCCACTGCTTATTTCAATGTGACAATCATTGCATGCGACGATAGTTGCGAAATGGCTCTATCTCGTTGAGTTTATGGAACATCGAGCCAACTTTCGCATAAAAGTGTCTTCTTTTGTCGCACAGGCTTGCTTAAACAATATTATTGATAATAGCAAGCCATCTAGCTGATAAACAAATACAATCTAATCCAGCTTCTTCCTGGAATCATTCCTGCATAGATCCTTCGGTTCAAGAAGCATTATTACATTTTCTACAGGAGGCAGGCATGGATGTTTCGAGACGGGACTTCCTGAAGATGTCCGGCGGTACGCTCGCCCTAGGGACACTAGTAGCAGGCTCGGCCGTGAAGGAGTCCGAGGCGGCAACGCCGACTTTGAGAATCAAGGACGCCAAGGTTACGACGACGATCTGTCCGTATTGCTCGGTAGGGTGCGGTATTCTCGTCTATACCAAAGACGGCAAAGTGATCAATACGGAAGGGGACCCCGACCATCCGGTCAATGAAGGCGCGCTCTGTCCGAAGGGGGCATCGCTCTTTCAGATGGCGAACAATGAAACACGTTTGACGAAGCCGATGTACCGCGCCGCCGGCGCGACCGACTGGAAAGAGGTCGAGTGGGGGTGGGCGCTTGATCAAATAGCCAGAAAGGTCAAGGATTCCCGCGATCGTTCGTTCAAGACCGTGTCAAAATCGAAGGTTAAGGAGAAACAGCCGGACGGAACCGAACTGGAAGTCGAGAAGGAATTCACCGTCAACCGCTGCAACGGCATTGCCCATATCGGCAGCGCGGCTATGGATAACGAAGAATGTTATCTCATGCAAAAGCTTGTCCGTTCATGGGGTTTGACCTGGATAGAACATCAGGCTCGAATATGACACTCCGCAACTGTGGCGGCTCTGGCAGAGTCGTACGGACGCGGTGCAATGACGAATCACTGGGTGGACCTCAAGAATGCTGATGTCATCCTCTGCATGGGAGGCAACCCGGCATCCAACCATCCACTTTCGATGAAGTGGATCATGAAGGCGAAGGAGCAGCGCGACGCAAAGCTCGTGGTTGTTGACCCTCGCTTCACGCAGACGGCTGCAAAGGCCGACATTTATGCTCCGTTGCGCTCCGGAACTGATATTGCCTTCCTTGGCGGCATGATCAAGTATATTCTCGATAATGGTCTTTATTTCCGTGAATATGTTGTCAATTATACAAATGCGTCGTTCCTTGTGAACCCTGATTTCAAGATGCCTGGACAGCTGGTCGGGGTCTTCTCCGGCTACGATGATAAGACACGCAAATATGATAAAAAGACCTGGACCTTTCAGATGGATGAAAAAGGCGTTCCAAAAAAGGATCCGACCCTGAAAGACCCAAACTGCGTATTTCAATTACTCAGAAAGCACTATGCTCGGTATAACGTCGACAAGGTATCGGCAATTACCGGCACACCGAAGGATAAGCTGCTTGAGGTATATAAAGTTATCGGGTCAACCGGAAAACCGAATCGCGTCGCCACGGTTTGTTATGCCATGGGATGGACGCAGCATACTGTCGGTGTTCAGAACATCCGCGCCTTCAGCATGATTCAGCTCCTGCTCGGCAATATAGGCATGCCGGGCGGCGGCGTGAATGCCCTGCGCGGCGAATCGAACGTTCAGGGCTCCACGGACTACGGCCTTCTCTTTCACATACTTCCGGGCTATCTGCCTTCGCCGACGGCATCTATCGAGAAACTCGAAACGTATATCGATAAGCTGACCCCGAAGACGAAGGAGCCGCGGAGCGTTAACTGGTGGGGCAACAGGCCGAAATATCTCGTCAGCTATCTGAAGGCGATTTACGGCCATGCAGCCACAAAGGACAATGACTTCGGGTATGGGTGGCTGCCGAAACTCGACGAAGGCATGAATTGTTCCTGGCTGAATCTGTTCGATGCAATGTACAAAGGCAAATTCGAAGGCTTTTTCGCCTGGGGGCAGAATCCGGCATGTTCCGGCGCGAATTCCAACAAGACCCGCGCCGCCCTCGCCAAGCTGAAATGGATGGTGAATGTCAACCTGTATGACAATGAAACCGGTTCGTTCTGGAAGGGCCCCGGCATGAAGCCCGAAGAGATCCAGACCGAGGTCTTCATGCTGCCGTGCTGCTCGTCAATAGAAAAAGAGGGCAGCCTGGCTAATTCCGGACGTCTTGCGCAATGGCGCTACAAGGCGATCGAGCCGCTCGGCGAGTCCGTGCCGGATATGGATATCATGAACGAGCTGCAGTTCCGGGTAAAGAAGCTCTACCAGAAAGAGGGCGGCAGGTTCCCTGCACCTATCGTGAATCTTACCTGGAATTACGGCGAGCGAGATGAGAGCGGCAAGGTGAAGCACATGAATCCTCATGCCGTAGCGAAGGAGATAAACGGCTATTACCTTGAAGATACCTTCGACAAGACTCAGAACCCGCCGAAACTCATCGGCAAGAAAGGCGAACTCTGCGTCAATTTCGTCAGCCTGCAGGCAGACGGCACGACCTCCTGCGGCAACTGGATCTATTCCGGAAGCTATACGCAGAAGGACGGCAAGGTAATTAACATGATGGCGAGGCGCGGCAAAGACGATCCGACCGGGCTTGGTCTTTATTCAGGATGGGCGTGGACATGGCCGGTCAACCGCCGGATTATCTATAACAGGGCATCAGTAAATGCACAGGGATTACCATGGGATCCGAAACGTGCGCTCATTAAGTGGAATCCGGTAAAGATCAACCCGTTGAACAACAAGCCCGGGGTCTGGGAAGGTGATGTTCCTGACGGGCCGGCCCCGCCGCTTGCCGATGAAAAGGCGGGTAAATTGCCGTTTATCATGAAGCCCGATGGAGTCGGC
>DATHDH010000278.1:0-4140 GCA_035319145.1 Dissulfurispiraceae bacterium
GTTCGAATCCCGCTGGGGACGCCAAGTATCGATCCCGACCCCTTTGGCAGCCAAGCCAAAGGGGTTTTTGTATTGTCCTGCCTGGCAGCTTAAAAGAATCGGCTGGAAATAATCATGCATACAATTGGGTTCAGGTTCGAGGCGGTACAGACGATATATACGGCAACAGGAGTAGATAGAAAAAAAGGGTGCGGAAGTGCTTTAACAGTCTTTAAACGCTTCTCAGGCCCGAAAAGTCCGAATGTCTTAAGTCATAGGTAGAGTCATAATAAAGTTACGTGGTCCGGCTGAAGAAATCGCATGCGAGGTGAACAATGGGTGCAATGTCCGCAGACCGAGGGCTTTCTCTGATTCAAGATGCCGATCTCAACGGCAAGATAGTGCTCGTCCGCTTCGATCACAATGTCGTGAAGAAGGGCGAAATTCGCGATCCCTTCCGCATCGACCGGACCATCGGCACGCTCTTTCACATCGTCGAACGCGGTGCGCGGCCCATCATGATGACGCACATCGGCCGCCCCAAGGATAAGAAGGCCGGCACAATAGTCTGCCGTGAGGAAGAGTCGGTTGAGCCTATTGTCCGCTACCTTGAGCAGAAACTCCACATGCGTATCCATATGCCGAAGATACAGCCTGACGGAGATAAGGGTATTACCGGTATCGACACCTCGATAAACCTTGCAATACGCGATCTCCGCGAGCGGCGATTCGGCGCCATCTATCTGCCAAATACCCGGTGGTTCTCCGGTGAAGAGGCGAAGGATGCGAGCGCCGACAGTTTCGCCCTGCAGCTCGCCGGACTTGCCGACATCTATGTCAACGATGCCTTCGGTTCATGGCAGCCCCACGCCTCTACGTATGCGATTACGAAATATCTGCCGTCGTACGCAGGGTTTCTCATGCAGCAAGAGATTGGGAATCTCGACCGCGTACTGAATCCTGTTCGCCCCTTTCTCGCTGTTGTTGCCGGGTCGAAGTACGACACCAAAATAGGTCCGCTCTCGGCGATCTACGACAAAGTGGATAAGCTGATTCTGGGCGGCGTCATTTACAACACGTATCTCTGCGCGAAATACGGCGTGCGGATGCAGGGTGTGCTGGATGAAGACATCAAGTTGGCCCAGGATCTTGTTGCAAAAGACAAGACGCAGAGAAAGGTGGTCGAGCTGCCGTATTTCGTCGAATCTGATACGCTCGAAGGCAGAATAGAAGGCAAGTACAGGACTCGCTCCATCGCCGATCTTATCCCGGGAACGACATATGGATACGGTCTCGATATCGATCCGGCTTCATTTGATGAGCCCGCTGTAGCAGCGGCAATCTCGGAGGCGAAGACCATCTTCGTCAATGCAGTTATGGGATTTACGCCGCATTTCACCGCAGGGTCGCAGGCGCTCGATACGACGCTCGACCGCAATCAGAGCGCCATGAAAATGTATGGCGGAGGCGACACTCTGCAGGAGTTCAAGGATCTCTGCCCTGGTCTTTATCTGTCGGTGATGGACAACGCAAATTACTATTTCTTTACCGGCGGCGGCACGGTTCTGACCGCTATAGAGCAAGGCAGCCCGTACGGACTGAAGCCGGTACAGGCGCTCATGACAAACGCCGGACAGTAAGAAGAGTATCAGTCGAAGCGAATGTAGCTTTTGATCTTCTGCAGCCGCTTGCCCTTGACGGCTAACACTTCAGGTGAGTGAATCCGGCCCTGTCCCCGGATGGCGAGGATCCGCTCCGCCGTGTCCGGGCCGATGCCCGGCACACGGAGCAATTCGTTTCTGTCGGCATGGTTTATCCTCACCGGGAATGCCTCCGGATGCATTCCGGCCCAGAGTTCCTTGGGATCCTTCTCCAGGCTCAGGTTCCCCTCTGTATCGAGCGGAACCTCCGCCCCCGAAAAGCCGTATTTGCGCAGGAGAAAATCGACCTGATACAGCCGGTGTTCACGCATGAACCGCTCTCCCGGCGTCATCAGGAATTGCCGTTCTCCCGGGATGTCCGGACTACCTAGCCCTTTCTGATAGGCGGAGAAATACACCCGCTTGAAGCGGAGATCGTTGTATAGCGCCGACATGGATTGAATAATCTCGTTGTCCGTTTCATCGGATGCGCCGACAATATATTGTGTCGTGCATTTCACCCGTGAATGTTTCATGCCCCTGCCCGTCAACTTGGACATAAGCTTGATCGGGCGAAGAATGTCATTGTCGTAATCCTTTTTGCTCGACAGGGCTTGAAAGTGTCGCTTCCCCGGCGTTTCGATATTGAGCGAGACCGCGCTGGCGAGGGCAATCGAATCCTCAATCGCCGCGTCGGAGGCTCCCGGAATGATCTTGAGATGAATGTATCCCCTGAATTTGTGCTTGTGCCGCAACAGCCGTGCAACGGCGTTAATCCGGTCCATGGTATGGTCGGGGGTGCCTATTACTCCCGAGCTGAGAAAAAGGCCGAATACTTTTTTCTTCTTGAGATAGTCCATGAAAACCCGGGCGACCTCTTCGGGCAGCAGCGTGCAGCGCCGAACATCCGTCTCGGAACGCAGCGGACAATACTTGCAGTCATTGGAACAGGTGTTCGAAAGAAGAGTCTTGAGCAGAATCGAATAGCCGCCCTGCGGAAGCGAGACCGGGTAGAGCCACTTTCCGTCGAGGCCGCGCTTTCTGCGGTCGAGATCGCTGGTGCCGCACGCGCATGCAAGGTCGTATTGGGAATCTGCAGAGAGAACCTTGAGTTTTTCGATGGTATCCATGGGGAACGTCCTCTGGAATTATATCATGGGTACGGAAGTCGGCGACTATGAAGCAAGCGGAAGACATGAGATCACACGTGAGCGGCAGGGCGATCAATTACGGACAATGAGATGTACAATATAATTGTTATCGACCAGCCGACATCGGGGCACAACGCGATGAGGAATTTACCCATAATTATGCGGATTGAAGCATTGCGGGGAAGGAGACATAGCCATGAGCAGTCAGGATGGAAAGCAGATTGCACGTATTGTGCGTATGAGGATGGAGGAATTCAGGGAAGCATGCAAGGTTCTTGATGAGGAGAGTGCGTCGCGGGCGCCTGAGGGGCGCTGGACGCCGAAACAGGTTGTTTCCCATCTTTGCGGGCCTGCAGGGCATGGGCATATTGCCTCATTCAAGCGGTTTCTCCAGGAGGACACCCCGCTGATTGAGCTGGAGATCGAAAACCCTTTCTGGGCAGGTCCGAGAGCGGATATGACATTCAAGGAACTGCTGGCCGAATTCGAAAGAGAATATACCTCTGTGGCATGCTTCGTCGAAGGGCTTTCCGGTGCGCAAATGGCAAGGAAGGCTCATATCCCTATGCTCAAGGAGTCACCTATGGGCGAATTCCCGACGCTGGCCCAGTGGATTCTCGGACTTGCCGACTTCCATATCGGATTTCATATCAAACACTTGAAAGAAATACTAGCAGTTGTTGGAGGCCGGAAATAACAGTATGCCGGACAATCATCACTCGCGGGCCTCGTTTCGAGGTTTGCCTTTCCTCGCGGTTTTTTCCTTCAGCTCAACGCCGAAGCGTTCATCATTGAGCCTTATCGCCTCGACAATATCCGCGGCCGTATTTTCGAAGTTCTCCGCCGACTGGCGCAGATAGAGCCATTTCTTCAACACGGGGTGTTGTTCCACGTCGGCGAAGTCTTTCCGGATTGCATCGTGAAACCGGTGTTCTGTCGGGATTAAGAGGCCGTTCCACGGCTCGTCTCCCGACGCGAGCACGAGCATGAGCCTGCCGTGCAGATATACGGCACGACAGCCGAACATGGATTTATCGAAATAGCTCATGTGGTCCGTAATCGGTTCAACGATCCAGAGCAATGGGTGAATCTTTCTTTGTGTGATCGCTCTGCGCCCCATAATGTGTTCCCTCCTGATGTCTTATTGTAGCCCACATTCTTTCTTTATCACGGGAACGGGCTATCAGGATCGGATGAATCGGCGGGAACAAAATCACTCCATGGCATGTCTAAGAACCAAAAGACCCAATCAAAAGGAGGATACGGATATGAAGGTTGCAACTATTTTTTTGCCGGCACTATTGGTGATGGTAACTGCTTCTTGCGCCTTGGCGCATCAGCCGTCAGTGCGGCAGGATGCGGTCCAGGTC
>DATHDH010000279.1:0-5198 GCA_035319145.1 Dissulfurispiraceae bacterium
ATGAACCTCGACTTTGTCAAAGGATTGAAAAGGATGCCGCTCATTTTCTCGGTGAACTATTTCCTGCGCGGCAAGGACGGAAGCTGGCTGAACGAACGCAGTGACAAAGCGGTCTGGTATAAATGGATGGAATTGCGTGTCAACGGCGATGTCAAGGCAATCGACACGCCGACCGGGCGTATTCCGCTGTATGCTGACCTGAAACGGCTTTTTGCCGAAACGATTCGCAAGGACTATTCCGAAACAGATTATGTGAAGCAGTTTACCGTGCGGATTCCGGAAAGCCTCGCCAAGATTGAGCGGGTCATGAAGTTCTTCACTTCGCAGGTCACCGATACGCCGAAAATTTTCTTCGACGTGCTCGAAGAGCAGAAGAAGCGGCTGATTGCCTATCGGGAAAAATACGGCGAATATCCCGACCCGGAAGTGCTCGGAGGAGTCTAGTTTTTATCGGAAGTCGTCAGGAGCAAGTACCACCGTTATGCGCGCCTGACGACTTCATTTCGCTTCCTTTGGCGATTCCTTCATTTCCCGCATCCTGTAATACGCCTTCAATCCTTCCATTGAGGTAAAGACGAAGGCGCTGAATCCGGCGATGAGCGCAGCCGAAGCAGGCGTCGGCCAGGTGATGCCGAACGAATCACGGATGGCCGGCATCTGCAGGAGAAGGCCCACCAGAACGACTTGCGAGAGGACTGCGTATACGAGCGTGTTATGCGGGGGGGCCTGCAGCACGCCGAAGCGAAGCGACCTAAAATTGAAGGCAATGACGAGTTCGACCACAATGAAGAGGAAGAAGATATCGGTGCGTGCTGTAGAGATATCCGGACTCCTGAAGAAAAAATAAAAGAAGAACGGGATTTCGACAAGAAGCGCCATGCAGATGAATGCCTTGACGCGCGAAGTGAAAACGCCCTCCTGAGGGTCCCGGGGCGGTCGCTGCATGATATCGGGATCGGGCGGCGCCACGCCGAGCGCAAGTGCGGGAACGCCGTCCGTCACGAGATTGATGAAGAGGATTGCCGCTGGCAGCATCGGCAGGTATTCGGGCCCCATGGCGAGGACGACCCCGCCGATGAAGATGACTTCCGTTATGTTGCAGCGCAGCAGATAGGTGAGATATTTCTTGATGTTGTCGTATATCCAGCGGCCTCGTTCAATGGCCGAGACGATTGTCGCGAAGTTGTCGTCGCTCAGCACCATATCGGCCGCTTCCTTGGCAACGTCGGTGCCCGCTATCCCCATTGCAATGCCGATATCGGCATGCTTCAACGCGGGGGCGTCGTTCACACCGTCCCCCGTCATCGCTACGACTTCGCCCCGCTTTTTCCATGCCCTGACTATCTTCAGCTTGTCCATGGGAGAAACGCGAGCATAGACGCTGACCTTGTCGACGACTTCCGCAAACTGCTCGTCGGACATCTTTTCGAGTTCTGCGCCGGTGAGAACCATGTCGCCGTCGCGATAAAAGCCGATTTCCTTGGCTACGGCAACAGCGGTAAGCAGGTGATCGCCGGTGATCATGACCGGCTTAATTTGCACCTGACGGCAGATGCGGGTGGCTTCGATGACCTCATCGCGCGGAGGGTCCATCATCCCTACGAGCCCGAGAAAGACAAGATTCTGTTCAAGGGCATCTTCGGTTATCGCATCAGCAGCCGACAGATCGAGCTTTGCAAAAGCAAGAACACGGAGTGCATCGCATGCCATAGACTCATTGGCCGCGAGAATCGTTGTCCGAAGCTCCTCGCTGAGTGCAACGGCCTCTCCCTTGAGCATGATGCGCGAGCAGCGACCGAGGACGACTTCGGGAGCCCCTTTGGTAAATGAGGTCCGCGAGCCCTCAGGGGTGGAATGAACAGTCGTCATGCGCTTCCGTTCGGAACTGAAGGGGACTTCTTCAATGCGTGCGTAATTGACGCGGGCAATGAGGCCCAGTCCTCCTTTGTCAGCGGCAACCAGCAGCGCCCCTTCCGTCGGATCGCCCTTGACTATCCACTGGTTCTCTCTCTGATCGAGCGTTGCATCATTGCAAAGAACGCCTGCAAGAAGGAGCTGATTGAGCGTTGGGATATCGCCCGGCGTAATAACCGCGCCGTCCGGCGATGTGACCTGTCCCTCCGGCGCGTATCCGGCGCCGGAAACATCGAAGGACATGCCGTCTGCAAAAAAACGGCGGACCGTCATTTCCCCCTTGGTAAGTGTCCCGGTCTTGTCGGAACAGATGACCGTTGTGCAGCCAAGCGTTTCGACGGCGGGCATTTTCCGGACGAGCGCGTTGCGCTTCGCCATTTGATGCATGCCGATTGCAAGGGCTCCGGTCACAATTGCGGCCAAGGCTTCGGGGACCGCGGCAACCGCCAAAGAAACCGCAAACATTACCATGGTAACCACAAACGATAGGTTGATTGCTCCGAACAATGCCTCGCGTGCGATGCTGATTGCCGCAACAACGAAACAGATGCCGACGGCAATGATGCCGAGCCATTTTCCGATCTCCTCGGTTCGGCGTTCCAGCGGAGTTTCCTCCGGAGCAACAAAGGAGACTTCCTGTGCAATTTTGCCGAATTCGGTCTGCATGCCGGTTGCAACGACGATTGCCTTGGCACGACCGTAGCTCACTGTCGTTCCGGCAAACACCATGTTTTTCCGATCTCCGACGGGGCTGCCCGGTACGACGGGATCCGTGTGTTTGCTAACCGGCAACGATTCGCCGGTCAGGGAAGCCTCTTCGCATTTCAATGCGCGCGCTTCGACGAGGCGGGCATCGGCGGGCACCCGGTCGCCCGCTTCGAGCAAGAGGATATCCCCCGGCACCAGATCGCTCGAAGGCACTTCTTCTTCCACACCGTCGCGCAGCACGGTAATCGATGGGGAAAGCATTTTCTTGAGTGCGTCCAGGGCGCGTTCAGCACGATATTCCTGAACAAAACCGAGCACTGCGCAAAACAGGACTATTATGAGGATGAGCACCGCATCGAGCAGTTCTCCCACCATGGCCGACAGAACCGTCGCAACAAGAAGGATAATGACGAGGTAATTCTTGAACTGATTCAGAAAAAGGACGAACGGCGCGCTTCGCGCTTCCTGTTTCAGTTTATTCGGACCGTACACGGCATGCCGGTTTGCGATCTCTTCAGGGGAAAGGCCCGTGAGGGGGGCAACCTGCAACTCGTTCACAACATCTTCGACGGTGCAGACATGCCATTGCTTTTGCTCCATTAACTCCTCCCGAGGCACTTTCGCGCGAATATTCAAAAATATTATACGCTATGCCGACGGCGTTGCCGAAGAACGGAACTCCGACAGGCGGAATGAGCCGGGGAGATAGGGGCTTTTTCGACTGCTCAACAATAACTCTTAAATATCATAGTGTTAAACGAGCACCGCACAAGCACACAATTTGAAATTCGCCCCCGCCCGTGCTAAGATATCGTGGTATCTCATTGAGCTACCTAGGCTAAAATCATTCGGAAAGCGAACATGCTGCTGTCAGATGGCTACTATCATCCCTTTTCAAGGCGTTTTATATGACACGAAGAAGGTTTCCGGAGGCGATGTGCTTGCACCGCCCTATGATGTAATTTCTTCCGAGCAGCGAGAGAAGCTCTATGCAAAGAGCGCTCACAATATTGTCAGGATAGATTTCGGCGTTGAGCAGCCGGGCGACGCAGAAGGGAACAACAAATACTCCCGTGCGAACGACCTGCTCAATCAATGGCTGACGACGGGCATTCTCGCACAGGACGACGTTCCGGCTTTTTACGGGTATGAGATTTTTTATTCGTTGTTCGGCGAATTGCACCGTTTGAGGGGTATTCTGGCATTGCTTCAGCTCGAAGAGCTGGGGACCGGTGTCTTTCCGCATGAGGAGACGCGTCCGAAAGCGAAGGCCGACCGTTTAAACCTGATGTATGCGACCGGTTCCAATTCCAGCCCAATCTTCGGGCTTTACAACAGTCCGGAGAAAACGGCGAATGCGATTGTCGGGGGCATCACGGTCCCGCCCTACCTGAGCGCAACGGACGCTGACGGGGCCGAGCACAGGTTGCATAAAATCACCGGAGCCGATGCACTCAAACAGATCCAGGCAGAACTCGCCGGGAGACCGATTTTCATCGCCGACGGGCATCACCGCTATGAGGTTGCCCTTGCCTTCAAGAAAGAAATGGATCAGAAGACAGACCGCTCCGCCTCGGACGACTCGCCGCGACCGTGGGATTATGTCCTCATGTTTCTTGCCAATATTGCAGACGAGGGACTTACCATCCTGCCGACGCATCGTCTCGCAAAAGGCGTCGCTTCATCGTCGGCAGTTCTGGATAAATTGACCCCCGATTTCGCTATCAGGAAGATGCCTGCATGTGATGACATCTCGGCCGTCCTGCGCGCCGAGGGCAAGCATTCCTTCGGTTTGTACATGGGGAAGCAGGACGGCTGGCATCTGTTGAAGTATCGCGGCAGCAAACTGAAGGATGTGCATCCGGCCCTCGCGGAACTTGATGTCGTCATTCTGCACGAACTTGTGATGAACCGCGATCTTATGATTACCGACATTGCGTATGAGATGAGCGCTGTCGCGTCGGTTAAAAGGGTCGATGGCGGCGAGTTCGACGCGGCCTTTTTCCTGAATGCTACGGGTGTCGACGAGCTGGAACGGGTCGCAGGCGCAGGCTTGAGAATGCCTGCCAAGTCGACCTATTTTTATCCGAAGTTGCTGACCGGATTGGTGCTAAACAGATTCATGAATCCGGCTTAGCGGCGTCAGCCGCGGCCATATCGTTATTTGTACAGACCATCATACTATCAGGAGGGGAGCATGGCAATACGGGTAGCTATCAACGGGTTTGGACGCATCGGGCGCGCTTTTTTCCGTGTTTCGTACGGGTTCAAGGATGTCGAGATCGTTGCAATCAACGACCTGACCGACTCAAAAACACTTGCGCATCTGCTGAAGTATGACTCCGTACACGGCATCTTCAGCGCTGATGTCCGTCCGGGCGAGAGCTCCCTTATTGTCGACGGCAGAGAGGTCAAGGTGACCGCTGAAACCGCGCCGGAGAAGTTGCCGTGGAAGGCAATGAATATCGACATTGTCGTCGAATCCACCGGACGCTTCACCAGCAAGGAAGGCGCGTCGAAGCATCTTGAGGCCGGGGCGAAGTGGGTCATTATTTCGGCGCCCGCCAAAGAGGAAG
>DATHDH010000280.1:0-3951 GCA_035319145.1 Dissulfurispiraceae bacterium
CGCGTGCAGCGGCATCTGGAACGACGTAAAGATCATCGCGAGCCCGATACCGATGAGGATGATGCCGATATTCTCGACCGAATGATATGCAAGGAGCCGCTTCAAATCGTGCTGCATTAAGGCATACAGCACCCCCATCACCGCCGATATGAGTCCGAGCACGAGAACAAGCGCACCCCACCACCAGGGAAAGACATGAATGAGGTCGAACGTCACGCGAACGATACCGTAAATCGCGGTCTTCAGCATGACGCCGCTCATGAGCGCCGATACGTTCGACGGCGCGACCGGATGCGCTTCGGGCAGCCAGACATGGAGCGGAACAACGCCCGCCTTGGCGGCAAAACCGAAAAACGAGAGCAGAAATGCCGCCGTCGCCCAGGAAGCAGGAAGGTTCGCCCCCCTCATGGCATCGAAGGTATATCCGGAGAAACTGCCGGGCGTTGCGACGCCGGCCAGCACCCCAAAGGCAAGCAGGATAGCGATAGCACCGACATGCGCCATGACGATATAAAGAAACGCCGCCCGCCGGTTTTCGACGCGCTCATGCTCAAAAACAACGAGAAAATACGAGGCGGCAGCCATGACTTCCCACGAAACGAGAAAACAGAGCGCATCGTCCGCAAGAATTACCAGGAACATCCCCGCAAGAAACAATGCGTAGAAAATGGCCAGCGAGGTTACGGAGCGATGGCCGACGTAACTTTTTACATACCCGATCGAATAAATCGAAACAAACAAACCGAGCAGGCCTACGACGGTGAGAAAAAAACCTGCAAGTGCGTCGACCCGCAGATGAAACGGAAGGTCGGGGAGCCCGATTGCGAGTACCGCCGAGACAGGCACCGCTGAATCAACCGCAAGGATACCCCCGTAGACCGCGGCTGCGCAGGCGATTGAGGACAGGGTGAAACAGATCGCCACCAGAAGTCTCTGGGCGCGATGAAAGATAGCGGCGAGCACTGCAGCAGCAAAAAGAATGACGACGGCGGCCCCGGCCAGGAGCATCGGATCAGGCATCATACGGCAGCTTCCTCTGCAAAAACAACGTCATTCCCAGCGGCAGTGCGCGAATAGCCCACCGGCACACCCGCCGACGATCCGGCATGGCACGGGCGCTGCGCAGCAACGGACAGACGAATCTGCACGTGTGTCCGCCCGGACAATCCGGGAGAAACCGTACGGAATAGTTCATTCTTCATATCGCTTAATATATACGCAACACTCCATTATATCAGAACGTTGCTACTGCGAAAGAGCGTATCTGCTCATGCGGCGCCGGAGGCCGGTTTCGTGTATCATGTAAGTATCATGTGGAGCATCCGTATGCGTTCATCCCGTCGACACGCTTCTCCAAAACAGCCGGCCGTCCATATATCCGGAGCCGAAACGCTGGCTGATACAGCCGATCTGAGGACGCTTGCAGCAGCGTTCATTGAGAGAGCGCTCTCCCATCCGCGCGGCAGCCCGGACAGCATCGTCCTGACCATCGAAGAACTGGGGACGATTCCCCGCACAGCGCCGCTGCTTCGCCCGCGGACGCTTGCCTGCAGGGAACCCAAGACAGGACAACTCATCCTGAGGGAACGCCTTCGCAGTCTCGGCATTTCAGATCGTGCAATCGGTGCGGCCATGCGCGTATTGGGTGCGCCGTGTGCCCTGAGCGGCGCGGCAATAATAGATGCAGCAAGCGGCAGGCGCCTTGACCGGGACCGCAAACGAGGGGTCCGCGTATCGCGTCTTGGGATAGACCCTGCATCTCAGCAGGCATTGAATCGCCGGTTGCGGCATGATGCCGTCAACACGACCGCTGTCCGAGAAGCCATCGTCCTCGCATCGAAGGTGGCGGCTCATCCCGATGTGATCGCCGAGGTCTGCGTCTCCGATGATCCCGATTACACAACCGGGTATATTGCTTCGCGCCGGTTCGGATATGAGCGCATTCCGCATCTCAAGCCCCCCGGCTCGATGCAGGGAGGCAGGGTTTTTTTCGTCAGAGACTCAACGGAGATTTCGGCCCTGACCGACTATCTCGAAAGGACTCCGGTGCTTGTCGGCACACGAGGTTCCTCAGGAGCTTAATCATGACGGCACTTCTGTTCCGAACTCATTCATTATCAGTTGTAAAACGGACACGATGATTGCAGGAAAGTTGATTTATCTCATCGGCAATCCGATAGCCGGCGGCGGAGCGGAACCCGAGATCCGACAAAGCGAACGTCTCCTCATGGAGGCCGGGTATGAAGTGATCCCCTTTCTGACAACGCACAAGGGTGAGGCGGAACGGTTCACGCTCGGCATTGCCGCAAAGATTGCCGAATCTCCGCCCGAAGAAATGCCGATCGTAATTGCCGCCGGAGGAGACGGCACCATCAATGAAGTCGCCAACGGACTTGCATTCACCGGCATTCCCCTCGCGATACTTCCCTTCGGAACGACCTCCGTCCTTGCGCGCGAGATAGGCGTGCCGCTCAACAACACACCGGCAGCGGTTTCATACATCCTCGAGGGCAAATCCCGCCCTGCATCGGTCGGTCGCCTCAGCTTTCTCGACGGCAGCAGCAGGCTTTTCCTGCTCATGGCCGGTATCGGTTTTGACGGCGAGGCCGTCTTCCGGATTAATGCATCCGTAAAAAGAGTGAGCGGAAAATGCGCCTATGTGTTGAGCGCCCTGATGCTGCTGCCGGGATATCAGCCTCCGCGCTTGCGGATCACGCTTATCCGGCCCGACGAAAGCATGTCGGAGGTGTCCGGCAGCATGGTCGTCGTCAGCAATGCAGCACGTTACGGAGGCGATTTCGTCATCACACCGGATGCTTCGCTGTTTGAACGGACCTTCTCAGTAATGATTGCGAATCCTCGGCGCATGACGGACCTGATCCGCATCTTCGGCGCCATTCTGCGCAGGAAGCCGATACCATCGGCGCGTTTTGAAAAAGCGGTGTCGGTAAGGATTGAAGGGGAGAGCCACTTGCAGATAGACGGAGACTATGCGGGCACCACGCCGGTCATGATAGACGTGGTGCCCGCTGCTTTGCATCTTATCGTGCGCGGGTAAGACTATTCCGCTTTCGGGGCCTCCGGCGCTGCCGGCGCCTGGCACGCTTCTTCGCGGAGCAGCTTCTCCCAGTATTGATCCACATACTCCTGGGCCGCCTTGAGCATCCATTCGCATTCGGGGGCAAACATGTGTTTAAACCTTCCCTGCGGCTTGAGAAATTCGACGAGCGGCTTCTTCTCACGCGGCTTCTGCGTAATCTTTGTCACGCCGTTTTCGATCTCGAACAGCGGCCAATAACAGGTATCTACCGCCGATCGCGACAGCTTGATGGCATCGTCGGTCTTTGACCGCCAGCCGCGGTTGCACGGAGCAATAATGTTCAGGAATTTCGGACCTTTGATCTCGTGGCACTTGCGGACCTTCCTCATCAGGTCGCCCCAGTGGCTCGGCGAGGCCTGCGCGGCATACGGAATACCGTGTGCAGCCATAATCTTCGTGAGGTCCTTGCGGTGCTGAAGTTTACCGGGTATTTTGCTGCCGACCGGACAGGTTGTCGTATCGGCGCCGAACGGCGTCGCAGAGGAGCGCTGAATGCCGGTATTCATATATGCGCCATTGTCGTAGCAAATGTATATCATGTCGTGGCCGCGCTCCATCGCCCCTGACAGACTCTGAAAGCCGATATCATACGTTCCGCCATCTCCGCCGAACGCGATGAACTTGATCTCATCGCTTATCTTTCCCTGCTTCTTCAGGGAGCGGTACATCGTCTCGACCCCCGAAATCGTGGCAGCGGCATTTTCAAATGCGCTGTGGATCCACGGGATCTTCCATGCCGTATACTCGGAAATACAACTCGAGACCTCGAGGCAGCCGGTCGCGTTCGACGCGATAACCGGATAATCGGTTGCAAGGAGCACCATCTTGACCACGGTTGGAGCTCCGCAGCC
>DATHDH010000281.1:0-7306 GCA_035319145.1 Dissulfurispiraceae bacterium
CGCGCTATCTCTTCGATTATCGATATCTTGTCCGCTATCTCCTTCATCGCCAATACCGTGTCGGATACCGCCTTGCCCCCCTCCTTCGCATCCTCCGCCGACTTCATCGCTATCCGGTCGGTCTGCTGCGCATTGTCCGCATTCTGCCGGATGTTGCTCACCATCTCCTCCATCGATGAGGAAACAGCCTCGATTGACGAGGCCTGTTCGGTCGATCCCTGCGACATCTCAGTTGCGCTGGAGCTCAACTGACCAGCGCCCGATGCGACGTTTGCAGCGGCATTCTTTACAGATCCGGTAATGTTTCTCAACTTCAAAACCATGGCGTTCAATGCCTTTGCAAGCTGACCTATCTCGTCATTTTGATCGAGCAGCACTTCGCTGCTCAAGTCTCCGCCCGAGACCTTTTCAGCCAACTGAACACCCTCCCTGAGCGGTCGGGTAATCGACCTTCCAATGCAAAACGACATGACAATTCCGATGATGATTGCAATAACAATGACCCCAATAAGAATAATGCGCGTTTTTTTTGCGGAGGCAAGCATCTGCTCCTCGGATAGGATATTCTCCTTCGCGATCCCCCGCATCTTCGTCAGCAAAGACTGAACCTTTTCAAGATGAAGCAGCGATTCCTTTTCATAGATTGTTCTGGCTTCCTTCAAGCCGCCTTCGTTGTGAACCTTCTTTATGGAGGCTGCCGATTCATGAAGTTTTTTGTGAGGATCCTCTATGCCGGCCAATGCATCCTTAATCTGCGGCAGCATTGCCTCTGCCTTGCGTCTGTCCTCGCCGTAATACCACTTGCCGAAGCCGCACTGGGTGTGATCGAGCTGTACGGTCAGCTGGTCGGCATGGTCATCATAGACGAACTTGCTGAGTGTCTGGGCCCAGTTAAGGTGATCGACTTCTCGCTGGAGAAGTTCTCCGCGCAGCTGGTTCCCACCTGCAACCTTCATTCCGTCGTCAACAATGTCTTCAATCCCCAGACTGGCCCATATCCCTACTCCTGCCATCAGCATGAGCAGCGTCATTGTGCTGATCATGAGCTTTTTTCCTATTACAATGTCTTTCCATCTCATATCTTAAAATCTCCCGAGTAGTAGGATATCCGCAACGATATCTTATTAGTTGGATTCATCTCCTCTTTCCTGAATGACCATGAGTTCTTCGGACGAAAAGACGCGGTCAATGTCGAGAATGATGATGAATGCCCCGTCCCGCTTGCCCATGCCCTTTATGAAATCGGTTTTTAGGCGGGTGCCGATCTTCGGCGCTGGCTCAATCTGAGAAGATTCGAGTTCAAAGACCTCCTGCACCGCATCGACGAGGGCGCCCAGGACCGTTCTCTCATGGTCGAACACAACCTCTACCACGACAATACAGGTATTGACGGTCTTTTCGGTCGCCCCCATGCCGAACTTCAAGCGCATATCAATAACCGGCACGACGCTGCCACGCAGGTTGATGACACCTCTCATGAAGTCCGGTGTTTTTGGAACTTTCGTTATCGTGGTAAAGTCTAGGATTTCACGCACAACATTCACATCGAGCGCAAAGGCCTCTTCACCGAGCTTGAAGGTGAGATACTGTGTTGCAGTTGCCGTTTCGGTAGCTGTCATATGCCCTCCGTTTTCCCCGAATCAGAAGCGTTCGAACTCTGCATCGAGCTTATCGCTTCCCATTCCCATATCCAGGGTTATTCCTCCCTGGGCCGCCGCTGCCGCATGCTTCGCAGGCACCATCGCCTTTGCCCCGTTGAGGACCCTCGCCACCGCTGATTTCTGCCGTTTCAGAGGCTTGTTCACTGCTGCCGCCGCTGCCGCCTCGCCGGTCCTGAAAAACCCTATGCTGCCCTGCAGCTGCTCGGCCTGCGACGTCAGCTCCTCGGACGTTGAGGCCATCTCCTCAGATGCGCTCGCATTTTGCTGGATTACTTGGTCAAGCTGCTGTATCGCCTTGTTGATCTGCTCGGCCCCCGCATTCTGCTCGTTGCTCGCCGCACTGATCTCCTGCACCAGTTCGGCAGTCCGCTGGATGTCGGGTACCAGCTTCTGCAGCATCGCGCCGGCCTTCTCAGCAACCTCCACGCTCGATGCGCTCAGCTGGCTTATCTCCGCCGCCGCCGTCTGGCTCCGCTCGGCAAGCTTCCTGACCTCCGAGGCTACCACCGCAAACCCCTTGCCGTGCTCCCCTGCCCGCGCAGCCTCTATCGCCGCGTTCAACGCCAGAAGATTCGTCTGCCGCGCTATCTCTTCGATTATCGATATCTTGTCCGCTATCTCCTTCATCGCCAATACCGTGTCGGATACCGCCTTGCCCCCCTCCTTCGCATCCTCCGCCGACTTCATCGCTATCCGGTCGGTCTGCTGCGCATTGTCCGCGTTCTGCCGGATGTTGCTCACCATCTCCTCCATCGATGAGGAAACTTCTTCAATTGCTGATGCCTGCTCTGTTGCCCCCTGTGACATCTCAGTTGCACTTGAACTGAGCTGGTCGGCTCCGGCGGCAACGTTGTCGGCAGCGCCACGGACATCGCCCACAACCCCGCGCAGCTTTTCCACCATGCTTTTCATCGACGTCAGCAACCGTCCACATTCGTCCCGACTTGACACCTTTACATCGATGTTCAAGTCGCCGGCTGCAAGGGAATTTGAAATTGCAACGGCATGCGACATCGGGTTGACTATGCTTCTTGTAATGAAGAATCCGGTACCGATTGAAAGGACCACGGCGATGCACCCGAGGATCACAACCAGCGTCCTCGCACTGCCGTAACTCTGCATGGCGGCTTCATAGCGCATTTTGTTGCGGACCTTCTGGTATTCACTGACGGCATCGACAGATTCAATGAGTTTGCGTACCGGCACCCTGGCTTCCTTCAGCATCACATCATTCGCTTCACTGTCTTTCCCTGCGAGGGCCAGCTCGATAACCTTGCTGTTCGGCTGGCGAGCAGCATCGATTGCGGACCGCACGTTCTTTATCAGTTCATGCCCCTTGGCATCGTCTTTTGCGGTCATTTCTTCAATCTTTTTCAAAGCTTCATCGTACTTCTCGCGCAAGGCTGGGATCCGCTTCCCCATTTCCTGCCGATCTCCCTTGTCTTTCATAATGAGGGCATTCCGCAGGGCTATGGAAATCTCCCTGACACTGTCTACAGCTACTGCCGCATGCGCGGCCCTCACATTGTTCACCTGCACAATGCGATCAAGATTGTCCTGAATGTCGGACAAGCTCTTCAGCCCGACGCCGATAATCGCAATCATGAACAGCAGAAGTACGCCAAACGCTATCCCGAGTCTTTGCCCAATCTTCAGGTTCCCTATCATTTCCGCCTCCTGGCCGGTAGTTCTTTATGGATCAACACAGCGCCATCCCGACGCCTCGATGTTCAATCATCGCCGATTCGCTGGCCTCTTCTGCTTCGATGATCCGCTGCAGATCAAGAATCAGGGCAACAGTTCCGTCGCCCAATATCGTTGCCCCAGATAGCCCCATGATGTTCTTATGGATTGCCCCGAGCGATTTTATGACGGTCTGATGCTGTCCGATGACGCTGTCAACGACAAAGCCCATCCGCATCCGTTCAATGCGGGAAACGACCACTTGCTGTATCGGCGGACGCTCTTCACAAACCCCGAATTGTTCCCGCAGGTCGATGTACGGGGTCAGACTGCCCCTGATATTAACGAGGTGCCGTCCGTGCGATTCCGCCCTGTCGTCATCGGTCAGTTCAACACACTCCTCAACCGCGGACAAGGGGAAGATGAAGTAATCGCCGGCAATACTCACAAGAAGTCCGTCGATGATCGCAAGGGTCAGAGGGAGCGTGAGCGTCATCACCGTTCCGGTGCCTGCACGGCTCGCGATATTGATCGTGCCGCGCAATGCATCGACTGCCTGCTTCACTACATCCATGCCGACGCCGCGTCCTGAGATATTCGTCAGGGTTTTTGCCGTGGAAAAGCCGGGCTGCAGGATCAGGGCGTAAATCTCCTCGTCGCTCAACTCCGCATCAGAAGCAATGAGGCCGCGCTCCGACCCTTTTGCTCGTATCGCCTTCTTATTGAGACCGGCGCCGTCATCGGCAATCCGGATCACGACATGCGCGCCGGCATGACCTGCCGAGAGCGTTATACAGCCTCTTCTGTTCTTTCCCGACGCCGTGCGGGCATCAGGGCGTTCGATGCCGTGATCTATGCTGTTGCGTATGATATGCACCAGCGGATCGCCCAGCTTCTCGATAACCGTCTTGTCGAGCTCGGTCTCGGCCCCCTCGGTCAGGAGATCAATTTCCTTGCCGAGCTCTGCGGACAAATCCCTTACGAGACGCTTGAATTTACTGAACGTAGTTCCAATAGGCATCATGCGGATGTTCATGGTATTGTCGCGTAGTTCGGCCGTGAGTCTCTCGACCTCCTCAGCTATGCAGACAAGCGCCGGATCATGGCGCTCGCTCACGGTCTGCGACAGATGCGCCTGAACGGTAACGAGCTCACCGATGAGATTGACGAGCAGGTCGAGTTTCTCGGACGCAACGCGGATCGTCGCGGCCGACTCTTTTGCCGATTTCTTTTCCTGAAGCGATCTGATATGCTCTTGCTCGGCCAATGCCGATGCTACGCTATCCCCGGAAACAAGGCCCGAATCGACAAGCTTTTCCCCGATCTTCTTATTGCTCTGAAGGATCTCCTGCAGCTGCTCATTGGACAGATCTCCTCGCTCGATAAGAATCTCTCCAAGCTTCCTGAAGCCACCATCCTCAGATGGCGGATCAATTGTCTCGATACTCAGGGCGGAGTCTTCTTCGATGAAGATAAATATGTCCTTCACGGCATTTATACCTTTTTGCGTGGTCAGTATGATATCCCACGAGAGATGACAGTGTTCTGGATCCATCTCGTCAAGCCAGCCGATTCGTTCGGTGCGCGCGACGACCGTCGACGTCCCGAGTGCGGTGACTTCCCTGATAAGGCTCAGAGGATCGATGCCGCGCATGAAGATATCGTGCGGAGGCCTGAATCTGATCCGAAATGACTCTTCTTCGTGCAACTCGGGAACAACCCTCTTCTCTTCAGAATTGGCCTGAACCGGCGGTGCATCTGCCCCTTTGGATGCCGGAACAGAGTTCATAAGTGTGCGCAAGGACGAGAGCACCTCCCTGCGGCCATTGTCTCCATCGCTCTGCTCACTGCCGTTCTCATCAAGCATCAACCTGATTTGGTCGCGGGCAGCAAGCGTGATATCAATCAGTTCCTTTGAAACCGATACCTTGCCGTTTCTGACCAGATCAAATGCCGTCTCTATTTCATGGGTGAACTCAGCGACCTTATCGAATCCGAACATGGCTCCAGAGCCTTTGATCGTGTGCATTGCCCTGAAGATTCGGCCGACGAGATCCGTATCGCCCGGGTTTCCTTCGAGCTCCATCAGCGCTTGTTCCAGCTCGTTCAGCAACTCAGCGGCCTCTTCGAGGAAAATTGATGTATTGATTCCGGGCGTAGTCACAAGATTCCTTTCCTTCAAAGCGCCGAATGCATGCCCATCCATGCGCAGCTGTTTCCGGCATCGAATGAACACCCGACATGACGCTTAAATCCACTGTCCTGAATCGCCTGACGAAATATCTCCGGGACGTTCCCGCTGAGATATACGCTTTTTTGCATCCTAACGGCCGTTCGGTGAGCGGCACAGATAAGCTGCATGCAGGAGAGATCGACTTCCTCCACATGCTCAAAGCTCAACACCACCCTGCTGGAGCTTTCGAGCCCCCGCATAAGCAGATTTTTCAGAACAGCTGCGTGCTGAACCGTCAGATTCCCGCGCAACATGACCATTCCAGTCTCGCCATGCATCTCCAAAGTTCCTTCCATACTCTCCCCCCGATGCTTTTTTATTTGACGAATCGCTTGACGGTGTCGATAAGCTGATCCGGAGTGAAAGGCTTCACGATCCAGCCGCTTGCGCCTGCAAGTTTCCCTTCCGCTTTTCTGTTCTCCTGGGATTCGGTGGTCAGCATGACGACCGGCGTGAATTTATATGCAGCATTCTTCTTCAGTTCCTTGATGAAGGTTATGCCGTCCATTTCCGGCATGTTGAGATCGGTTACCACCATATCGATCTTTGCGCCGCCGAGCTTCCCTATTGCATCCTTTCCGTTGGCGGCCGCAATGACGTCATATCCTGCTCCTTTCAGAGCAAAGGACACGAGCTGACGCATCGATGCTGAATCATCAACAATCAAAAGAGTCTTCCCCATTCTGCAATCCTTCCTTTCTTGCGCTGCCCTGTAAAGTTAGTTCCTTTTTCCCTGAAGCGCCGCTTGGAGTGTCTTGCGTTCGGACTCCATGGTGTACATTTGCTCAAGCCAGTTGGCTCCCCGTGAACAATCCTGCGCTTTTATGGCATCGCTCATGTCGTGGGCCTTTTCAGCGACATTTTCCAGCTCGGCCTGCATGGCCTTGAGAGGATCGATAACGTGCTCAATGCGCTGCCGCGTGATGTCCTGAAACTGCATCGAGACGACAATATTCCCGATCTCACGTGCTATTGACTCGGTATCGGCGCTCAGTTCACTCATCCGCTGCTCGGCAGCATGCACGGTTTCATCAATCCTCTGCAATGCCTGGTTGACCGCGTTTTCAGCGTTTTCGGTCTTCTCGGCCCCGCTGTCGCAGACGACGTGAAAGTTTGCGTGAATTTTCGTAACGTCGCGCTCAACCTGAACCGTGTGCTTTCGGATTTGACTTGCTGCAGCATTGGAACGATCGGAGAGTTTTCTCACCTCGTCCGCCACAATTGCAAACCCGCGTCCGTGCTCGCCGGCGCGGGCGGCCTCGATTGCAGCGTTCAGGGCCAGCATGTTTGTTTGATCTGCAATGCCCTCAACTTCGGCAACAATCTGATTGATATTGTGCGCCTGCTCAATGATGGTTTCCATTTGAACGAGCGACTCCCGAAGTGTCGGAATTATTGATTGCATCAGTCCGATTACATCAACCATGGTGTTTCGGCTCATATGCGTCATGGATTCCCCGTCTTGACCAGCCGTAAACATCCTCATCGCCTCATGCGCCTTCCCTGCCAGGGCATTGGCGCGATCCGAAATACCCATGAAACTTTCGCCCATCGAAAGTGCTGCAGATTCAGTCTGATCAATAACCTCCTGGAGCTGCCCGGTAAAGACTGGTATTAACCTGGCACGTTCGGAAAGAAGGGCACAGCACGGGGCAATCTGTTGTTCCATTTCTGCAGCCTTTTGATTGTGTGCCTGCTCAGCTCCTGCAAGAAGGGCTCCTCGAAATTT
>DATHDH010000282.1:0-5609 GCA_035319145.1 Dissulfurispiraceae bacterium
GATGACGGAATCCGGCGTGACCTTTATTGCGTCCCTGGCGCCATCGGCGCGAATCCTGAGCCTGACGGTCTTCCCGCTCTTATTCTGCAGCGCAAGCAGGTAGCTGTTGATCACTGTCCCTTCCGTATTTGTGCGTGGGGCGAAGGCGGGATTCGGGAGCACCGTCACATCAAGGGCGGCACGTGACAGCGTAAGATAGAGAAAGAAAATGAGCGAGGCAAGCGTCACGGATGCAATCAGCATTACATTTTGGCGCAACAGTTTCCCCGTTTCACCCGGGCGCCCGAAGAAATAACCGATGAGCCCTTCTTTCTGCTTGCGTCCGAGCACTGTGACGCAGGCGTCGATACACTCGGCGCAATTGATACATGCGGCGCTCGCTCCTTTCCTGATGTCTATGCCGACCGGGCAGGCACGGACGCAGGAGTTGCATTCGATGCACTCATGAGCTCGGCAGGTGTCGAAGGCGATAGTAAGCGTCCTGCCGTCGCACAACACGCTCTGCAGCTTCGCATACGGGCAGACCGTGGCGCAGAACGTATGTCTCAGAAATGCATAGTTCAGGAACAAGATGGCTGTCAGCACAATCCAGAACCCCCACAGAATAGCCCCGAGAGTTCCGGCGAAGAACCTGTCAATAAATTCATAGGGAGAAACGAAATACCAGATGAGATCGGCGGCCACAAGCGCGCTTATGAAGAACGTCGTGCCATATGCGAGGAGCTTGTATGCCGCGACCTTGCCGCGAAGTCGATCGACAAAGCGCGTAAAATCGACGAGCACCGTCTGCGGACAGAACCATCCGCACCAAACCCTGCCGAAAAGAAGAGTGACGAGAACGGTCAGAAAGGTCAGAAAAAGGACCGCGGCAAAAACCAGAAAGAACTCATCCATCCATAGGCTGGTGCCGAAGAAATGCAGACGCAGAGACGGGATATCGAATCTGAACGCACTCTCGCCCTGAATGCGCAGAAACGGCAGGCCGAGCAGGACGACAGCCTGAAGGACTTCTGCTGCCCGCCTCCAGGACTGTACGCCTCTAGTCATCGTCATCCAGCATTTTATACTTTGCCTCTTCGACCTGCTTCTTCCTTTTTTTGGAGTAATAGAAAACTATGATAAGGCCGAACAGGACGACGAGGGCGAGACCGAATAGCACATATGCGATGCCTTGAGCCCCTATGCTCATAAATCATACCTCTCACGGCTCTGACTCACTCACCCCGTCCGGAGAAGTGAGTGAGTCAGGCCCACTGCCGCTATTTTTTAAGCGACTCCTCATACGCCTTTGCCTGCGTCCAGCCGCTGAAAGAAGGCGTATATGCTGCAACATAGTATACTCCCCAGATAATCAATCCCCACAACAGAATGAGCCAGCCGAGAGGGATCTTTCTGGCCTTATCCACGCTCTCTTCGACCTGAAACTCCCTTAAATCGTCAAGTTCCTGAGCCATAGTTCCCTCCTTACTTTGCCTTCATGGAACGAATATATGCCACAATCGACCAGATCTTGTTCTTGTCCAGCTGGCCGTTGTAGCCCGGCATGCCGCCCTTTGCCTTTCTTCCGGCAAACACGGCTCCTTCCGAAGTCCCTTTGTCGATAACGGCAAAATAGACGTCGTCCGGCACATCGCCCTTTACATTAAGGAATATGTCGTCCACGACACTCGGGCCTATATCGCCCTTGCCGGTCGCGCCATGACAGGCGCCGCAGTTCATGTCATACAACTTCTTGCCTTCGGCTATCATCTTGGGATCGGACAGATTCATGCCCGGGACCGCAGCGGCAACGGCACCTTCTCCCTTGGCTGCAATTCTGGCCTCGACCCGGCGTGCATCTGCGTCGCTGCCGCTGCCGGTAATGACTTCGGGCTTCTTCATGACAATGCGATCATCGCTGATACCGGCTGCGCGGAAGACTTCGCGAACGGCCTTGGCCCTGTTCTTTGCAAGCTCTTCGTTGGCAGCTGCACTGCCGGTTTTATCCGTAAAACCGGAAATGATGACAGTTGCCTCCGCCGCCTTCTTCAGATAGTCGGCGAGACCTTCGAGCCCTTTCTGCGCATCGGCCGGGATATCTGCTTTACCCACGGCGAACAGCACCTTTACGGATTCAGGCGCAGCGGCGCTCTTGGGTTCAACAGCCGGCTTCTTTGTGACAGCCGTGCCGATCACCTGCATGTACGCGACAAGCGCATCCATCTCGGTCTTTCCCTTGAGAGCCGCGATTTCTTCAGCCGTATAGGGGAAATCGAGAGACTTCATGTGTGCTTCGACATCGGCGGGATCGAGTTTGTTTGCCTTGATCCATCCGTATGCAGGCATGTTCGATTCGGCGAAAAACGCCTGTGGATTGTCAAAGTGTTTGGAGTGCCACGCATCCGGGTACTTGCCGCCGATGCGGGCGAGGTCCGGACCTGTCCGTTTTGAGCCCCATAAAAACGGGTGATCGTACGCAAATTCACCGGCCTTCGAATACTCGCCGTAGCGCATGACTTCGGTCTTCAGAGGCCTGACCGTCTGCGTATGGCAATTGTTGCATCCCTCCCGCTGGTAGACATCCCTTCCCGCAAGCTGCAGAGCCGTATACGGTTTCAGATTCTCGAGTTTCGGATGCATTTCAGGGGTCAGCATCGGATAAAACATGGTGGCTATGGTGCCGACAAGGATCGCCACAGTGGCAAGAATGGCAAAAAGCAGCGGACTGGTATGAAGTTTGTGATGAAAACTTTCAGCCATGGTAGCCCTCCCTATGCCTTTGCCGCCGCCAGGGCCTTGCCCTTGCGAATCGTCATGTATACGTTATAGATGAAAAAGAGCATGCCGACCGTAAAAATAAGGCCTGCGACGGTTCTCATCTGCCAGTACGGGTAATTCTTGACAAGCGTTTCCATGAAGGTATACTGCAGGGTGCCGTCAGGATTGACTGCCTTCCAGAGGGCGCCTTGCTGAATTCCGGTAATCCACATCGTAATCGAGAACATGAGCTGCCCGATCAGGACCAGCCAGAAATGCGTGTTTGCTACTTTTATGCTGTAGATCTCGGTGTTGTAGATCTTCGGCAGCACATAATAAATCGATGCGGCAACCGTCATCGTCACCCATCCCATGGTTCCCATGTGCACATGTCCCGGAACCCAGTCGGTATAGTGAATAAGCTGGCTTACAACTCGCAGTCCCTGGGTCGGTCCCTGTATTGTCTGCAATCCGTAAAAGGTGATGCCGAGAATGAAGAACTTGGTGAGATAGTTCGTCTGCATTTTCGACCAGTCGGTGCCGACCGTGTAATAGCCGTTGACGACTGAGCCCCATGAAGGAGCAATAAGAAACATGGTGAAGGCGATGCCCAGCGTCTGAATCCAGTCGGGAAGCGGGGTGTAGACGAGATGGTGAGCCCCGGTCCAGAGATAGGCAAAAACAAGCGACCAGAACGCGATAATCGACAGACGGTGGCTGTATATCGGGATTCCGGTCGCTTTCGGGAGGAAATAATAAAACATCGCTAATATCGGGGTCGTGAAAATGAAGCCGACTGCGTTGTGGCCGTACCACCATTCGACATTGGCGCTGTTGACCCCGGCGAACAGATGGTAAGACTTCGTGAGTCCGGCAGGAATCGAAAGGTTATTCACGATATAGAGAACAGCGACAGCAATAACCGTTGCGATGATGTACCAAAGGGAGATGTACATCTGTTCTTCTTTACGCGCGAATATTGTTCCGAGCACATTAATGGCGAAAATAACCCAAAGGATAACCACGCCGATATCGAGCGGCCACTCAAGCTCGGCGTATTCATTCGATTGGTTCATGCCCAGGAAAAGACTCAGCGCAGCGAGCGCGATTGCAGCGTTGAACAGATACAGATGAAAGCGCGCCAGTTTCGGAAAGAGGAGCGGACGCTTGGTAAGTCGCATGACGATATAATAACTAAGGCCAAAAATCGATCCGATGCCGAGACCGAACGCCAGCCCGTTTGTGTGAACGACTCTCAGTCTTCCGAAGGTGAAGTAGGGTGGAATATTCCATGACGGGCTCCACATCTGCACTGATATCCAAAGCCCTATCAGGATGCCTACAACCCCCCAGAAGATTGAAGAGATGACGAACCCTTGGACTGTTTGATTATCGTACTGATAATCCGTCATTTTCGCCTCCTAAGAGGATTTACTGTACAGGCTCCCAGGGAGCCATGTTTCCGTTTCCATCGCAACCCGTCCCTGAACGACGGATTCCCCATCAAACTGCGAAAGTTGATTGCTTTCAGACGCTGTTCCATCTCCTTTCTCAATTGAGTCCATACAGGATGAACCACGCATGAGCAGCTGAGGCTGCATGTCGTCTTGTCGACCGCGCATCTGTTCATGGCCACTGGGCCCTGCACGGCTTCGATGACGTCGAGAAGACTGATCTCCTCGGGAGCACGGGTCAGACGAATCCCCCCTTTCGCCCCCCGGAATGATTCCACAACTCCGGCCTTGGCAAGCTTCTGAACGATTTTTGCGAGAAAACTTTTGGGAATGGCCATTTCGGTCGCTACCGCTTCGAGCATCTTCACATCTTCCTGATGCCGGGAAAGGAAGAGCGTGCATCGCATTGCATAATCGGTTTCACGGGTGATGACCATTAATTAGGACCTTTTTTATCCTGTTTAGATGGCATATGTTAGTTTTTCATCGCGGCGTTTGTCAAGAGGTTGTTTCATCAAAAAACATGCCGACTTCAAGCGACCGGAAAGGAGATATTCTCCTGAGTAGAATGCGATCAGGCAGGGGCGCGTTTGCCCCTGCCTTAATCTGCCGATTTGCTACTTATTCAATATCTTAATGGCTTTCTTATTGTCAGATGTGCTCACAACACATTTCGCCGTCTTGCCGCTACCGGTCGTTCCGTAAAAATAATGAATATTGATTCCGGCATCGGCAATAGTCTGCGTTGATTTCTGCAACTCCCCGACTTTATTCGGCATTTCGAGAACGATGACGTTTTCATCTTTGATCCCTGCGCCCATCTTCCTGAGAAGACGCTTGGCCTTTGCTCCATCGTCCACCATTACCATAAATTCAGCCTGATCCCCCATCTCATAGCCTACAATCGCCGTAACATTCACTTTCGACGCAGCAAATGCGCTTGCCATTTCTGCAGCGAGTCCCATTTTGTTCGGAAGCGAGAACGTAATCTGTTTGCCTGCCTTTGCGATAACCATGAAACTCTCCTTGGGGTAGATTTTCATGAACTATAGAACATTCGAAAAGATTACACCAATAAAAAAAGGGAGAGGGACATGTCCCTCTCCCGGCTGAATGCAAATCGTCAAATCGCTACAGCGCGGTGTCGCCGGTCTCCGACGTTCTGATTCTGACGGCCTGAGCAACATCGTACACAAAAACCTTGCCGTCGCCGATCTTCCCGGTCTTCGCCTTTTCGGTTATGACGGTCACGACCTTGGCCGCCATGGCATCGGGAACAACGATCTCTATTTTGACCTTCGGGACGAATGCTATTTCATATTCAGCACCACGATAAAGCTCCACATGTCCCTTCTGTCGGCCGAACCCCTTCACTTCCGTCACGGTCATGCCGGCAATGCCTATCTCGTTCAAAGCATC
>DATHDH010000283.1:0-3318 GCA_035319145.1 Dissulfurispiraceae bacterium
GTTTAACCGACCCCAGAAATGTCAGATCGCCCGCGCGCGCCTCGGAAAGCCCGGCCACACCAGTCACAACGAGGTCACCGTTTCCGATGACCTCGCCTTGAACGTGTCGCGCCAGATCGAGAAGCTTCATGCCCATTGCGCTCGGCAGCTGATCCTTATTTTTTGCCTGATGCGTTGAATTTCTTGATGACCTTATCGGTCAGGTCAATCGCGTTATCGGCAAACAACACCAGCCCGTCGGCACGCTCTAGGATCAGCGTGTATTTTTCTTCTTTGGCTATGTCGTTGATCACAACGCGTATATCCTTAAGCACGCCACCGGTCAGCTCATTTTCCTTCTTGCGGAATTCTGTCTGTGCGTCAGCGGCAAGCCGCTGGGCATCGCGGGTTACCCGCTCAAGCTCTTCTTCCTTCGATTTGCGAGCGTCCTTCGACAAGACGGAACCCTGCTTTTCGAGCTCGCCCCTGAGCCGCTCGATAGTTCTCGCCTTATCTTCAAGCCCGGACTGTTTCGATTTGGCAAAAGACTCGAGTTCAGTCTTAGCCTTCTTTCCGGACTCCGATTCATTCAATGCTTTATACAGGTCGACAATGCCGATTTTCAGGTCCGCCGCCATCGCGCCTCCGCAGACCATGACCGATATCATCAGAGCAGCCACGAGCACAAACATCTTCTTCATCTTCAAGCCTCCACTATGCTCAAATTGATTCAACTAAAACGCTGAACCGAAACCGAATTCAACCTTGCCCATGCTCTCGCCGGGCTTCTTGCGGAAGTTGAATCCATACTCTATGCGGATCGGGCCGAACGGAGAAAACCACCGGATGCCCGCACCCGCCGTATAACGAAGATCCGAAAATATCGTCCCCCCCTTGTCCCATGCATGTCCGGCATCCGCGAAAACGAGCCCCTTGAATTTATATTCCTGAACAATCGGGAAAATGTATTCAAGATTCACAATTGCCATTTTCTCACCGCCAATCGCCTCCCCGTTAATATCGAGAGGGCCCGCCTTGCCGTAACTGATGCCTCGCACGGTATCGAGTCCGCCGATGTAAAAACGCTGATAGAGCGGAACCTTTTTGTCAAACAGCCCCGTCAGAGAACCAAGTCTCCCGCGCACATGAATCGTGGTGACATCCCAGATCGGGAAATACCAGCTCGAATCGGCCATAACCTTCAGATAGCCGGTGTTGCCGCCAAGCCCCGCGAAAGAGAGAGAAAGGGTGTTGCGCGATCCGGAAAGCGGATCAAGATGGTTATCCCTTGTATCACGCCAGACGCTCGGGCTGATAGCGCTCGTCAGCCAATGGCCGGCTTGATCTTTTACGGGCTGCGAGGCGTCGTCACGGACGTTATAGATGTTTGCGTCTTCGAGGTTATACGATACGGACCATCCCCAATATTCCCAAAACTCCTTGCCGAGCGTCACTTCAAACCCCGTGGCCTTGCGGTCAAAGTCTCCATATTGGCGATAGTTCCGGTAAATAGTTGCGCCGAATTTCAACTCCGTATCGAGGAACCACGGGTCACGATACGTGAGTTCCATGTTCTGCATCTTGACGCCCAGCTCACCCTTCCACTTCAGATACTGACCGCCGCCGAAGAGATTGCTTTGGGTGATGTCGACCAGACCGATGATGCCGTCGGCTGAACTGTAGCCGCCTCCGATAGTAAGCATGCCGGTGTCTTTTTCCTTGACCTTGATATCGAGATCCACCGTCTGCGCCTCGGGCTGCGGCTTCGGATTGATTTCGACCGTCTCGAAATAATTCAGGTTGTTCAGCCGCTGATAGCTCCTCTTCAAGGCGTCGGCGTTAAAGGTTTCGCCTTCGTCCAGGCGGAGTTCACGACGGATGACCTTGTCCTTTGTTTTTGTATTGCCGGCAATGTCGATTTTCCCTATTTTGTACTTCGCCCCTTCATCAATCCGGTAGATGACCTTCACTTGAAGGGCGCCGTCATCCGGTACGAGATCGGGGATTACCGCCGCGATGGCATATCCGGTATTCGTATATTTCGCGGTCAATGCCTCGATATCCTTCTTCATGATCTCGCGGCTGAAGACCTGCGGCGGGCCGAGTTTAACCAGTGATCGCAATTCCTTTTCATCATAGGTCTTATTGCCGGTGATATCGACGCCGGAAACCTTGAATTGCTCTCCTTCGACAATCTGGATGGTTATAATCATCCCCTTCTTGTCGCCGGTAAGCTCGACCTTCGGCTCTCCGACCTGCACCTTGATATAGCCGAAATCGTAATAGCGATCGCGGATGCGATCGACATCACGGCGCATTTCATCCTTCTTGTAATAACCGCCGCCCATAATAAACGAATAGAACTTGCGCTCCGTCGTCTTCATCGCATCTTTCAGCTTGCCTGACGACAGCGCCTTGTTTCCGACAAACTTGATCTCCTTGATGACGACCTTGTCGCCTTCGTCAATCTGATAAGTAACAGCGACATCCTGATCGGTCACTTTCTTTACAACCGGAACCACCTTTGCGAGGAAATAGCCTTCTTCTTCATAATAATTTCGCAGCTTGGTCGCGTTGTCGTTGATGAGCGTTATGTCTGATATGGCTCCGGGCGTGAGGGCTATCTTCTCCCTTAGCTCTTTATCCTCCAATGCCTTGTTGCCCTGGAAATCGACCTTGATAACCGTGGGTTTCTCCTTGACGATGTATACCACTTTGATGCCGCCTTCAAAAGGCACGAGTTCGGTCTGAACGTCGTCGAAGTATCCCATCTTATAAATTGCCTTGATGTCATCGGCAATCTTGTCCTGCGCAAGAACCACGCCGATCTTCTGGGAAAGTTTGGACCGGATGGCCCCTTCCTCGATACGTTTCAGGCCTTGCACCTCGATTGCCGTGACAAGAGGCAGCTCCTGCGCCGCTGCGGACGTCGCAAATGCCGCGAGGACAATAAGAACAAGAAGAATCTGTGCGAACGGGAAGCAGCTGTTTCTGGATAATGGCATAGATACCTCTTTATACACGGTATGAAAATCAGATTAGTATACCATAATTGATATTGAGACCACTGTCGCGCCGAAACGTCAAAGGCATTGAATCATCTGTTATAATATATGGCTGCGAGTGCCTTTTTCGCCTGCAATCCCTCATTGAAAGGACAATTCTGTGGATGCACTTGCTTTCGACATTGGCGGGACCAACATCAGGGCGGCGGTCATTAGTTCCGACGGGGAGTTCAAGGTCAGGCTCAAGGAGTCCCGCGGCAGCGATCCCGTCTCGGAAACAATCAGACTCGCCGAGTTCGCGCTGACTGAAAGCGGGGCGCCGATCTCGGGGCTT
>DATHDH010000284.1:0-10798 GCA_035319145.1 Dissulfurispiraceae bacterium
AGCCCGTGAATGCCCTTGCCCTCGATAACCACCTCGCGGCCGTTATCTGCTATTCCGATACCGAGCGCCAGAAAGGCATTCATCGTCGCTACAGGGTCCTCTGCCCGAAGAATATTCCTTACGACGCTTTTCCCGAATGCCAGCGCCCCGAGCATAATCGACCGGTGCGAAATCGATTTGTCAGGCGGGACCGTCACATCGCCGCGGAACTGACGGGCTTTTTCTATCGTGCAGGTGCTCATTGTCACGTTCATTCCTCGTCGACCGTCTTTCCTGATATGTCGTTACGGGCCTTCTGCGCCTTGTGGAGCAACACCTCAAGCGCTGAGGCATCATTTTTTTCAACGGCAAAAATAATGGAATCCAGTTCTTTTCGAAACACACGAGCGGCGGATATGACCGCATCGCGATTCGCGAGGGCAATGCCCCGCCAGAGATCGGGCGGGCTAAGTGCGATGCGCGTCGCATCGCGGAATCCGCTCCCGGCATAATCGATAGCTCTTTCGTCGGAACCGACCGCGGTATTCACGAGGGCATACGCTACGAGATGCGGGAAATGGCTGACAAGCCCATAGAGGGTGTCGTGAGCGAATGGGTCCATTTCCTCCGTCCGCATGCCCACGGCGCGCCAGAGGGCGATAACCGTAGCACATGCAGTGCGGTCACTAGTCGGCATAGGCGTAATAATGCAGCGCTTGCCGGCAAAAAGGTCGGCCCGCGCCGCCGCGCATCCGGCCTCTTCGCCGCCCGCTATCGGATGGCCGCCGACGAAAGCAACGCCGTCCGGCATCAGCGCCTCTATCTTTCCGACCAGAGCCCCCTTTACACTGCCGACATCCGTCACGAGCGATCCTGACTTCAGATGAGAACGAAAGGAAGCGGCCAGGGGAACAAAGGCCTCAATGGGGGTTGCAAGCACGACAATATCAGCATCCTGCACCGCTTCGGCGGGATTTTGCGTCCATGCGTCGATAATGCCCCGCGATTGGGCAATGCACAGATTCTCCTCGCTCCGTCCGCAGCCGACAATCCGGTCTGTCAGTCGATGCTGTCGCAATGCCATCGCGAGGGAGCCTCCAAGAAGGCCTACGCCGATTATTGCCGTCTTCGCAAAAGCGGGATTACTGCCGGACACTACGGTCTCCCGCGTTAAATCTCACGACCGACTGCCTGGGCAACCGGCTTGAGCTCTTGCATAAGCTTTGCGAAAAGGTCGGGCCTCAAGGACTGCTCGCCATCGGAAAGCGCTTCTTCAGGATTCGTGTGGACCTCGATCATCAATGCATCTGCGCCCGCTGCAACTGCAGCCTTCGACATCGGGGCAACGAGATCCCACTTGCCCACGCCGTGGCTCGGATCAACGACGACCGGAAGATGCGTCAGCTGCTTCAGCAGCGGCACCGCGCTCAGATCCAGCGTATTCCTTGTTGCGGTTTCGAATGTGCGGATTCCGCGTTCGCACAGCATGACGTTATGATTGCCGCGCGACATGATATATTCGGCAGACATCAGCCACTCCTTGATCGTTGCCGCAAGCCCGCGCTTCAGAAGCACCGGCTTGTTCACCATGCCGACCTCGAGCAGCAGACGGAAATTCTGCATGTTCCGGGTGCCTATCTGGATGATGTCGGCATGCTGCATTACGACGTCGATATCGCGCGGGTCCATGAGTTCGGTAACAACCGGCAGTCCCGTTTTTTCACGCGCCTTGGCGAGAAACTGAAGCCCCTCTTCTCCAAGCCCCTGAAACGAGTAAGGAGACGTCCGCGGTTTATACGCACCGCCCCGCAGGAAGGTAGCGCCTGCGTCCTTGCTCTTCTCCGCAATCGATACGAGAATCGAGCTGTTTTCGACAGCGCATGGCCCGGCCATCACCTGAATCTTCTTGCCGCCGATGATCGTTCCGCACACATCTATTTCAGTATTAAATTTCTGAAACTCCCGGCTCGCCAATTTGTACGGCTTCAGGATGCGGACGACGTTTTCCACGCCGGTCATGGCGCGAATGCCGTCTTCCTCCTCCTCGGTCACCTTCGAGGTATCGCCTATGACGCCGATAATTGTACGTTCTGTGCCCTGTGAAACATTCGCCTTCAGCCCTTTGCTTTCGAGCTTCTTCAGAATATGCCGTATATTTTCTTCCGGGGTCTCGGGTTGTAATACGATGATATCCATGCTTTCTCCTCTCGCTATGCGGACATGACTTCTTTTAATGCAGCGATGAATCGTTCGTTTTCGTGCGGAAGGCCGATCGTAATCCGGACCGCCTTCGGTCCTGCGGGCCGGATAATGACCCCTTTCCTCAGGAGCGCTTCAAACAGCGGCATTGACTCTGTAGCGAGCGGGACAAAAATAAAGTTCGCCTCGCTCGGAACGGCAAGCATCCCTGCAGCGGCAAGTTCTTTCATAAGGTATTTCTTGCCCGCCTCGTTATTCTCTATGCTTCTCCTGACATGGTCCTCGTCGGCCAGTGCGTGTTCAGCCGCGATTTGCGCCGGAGTATTCGTGTTGAACGGCTCCCGCAGCCGGTTGATGGCGGTCACGATGCCCTCGGAGGCAATGCCGTAGCCGATGCGCAGAGACGCGAGGCCATATATTTTAGAGAACGTCCGCAACAGAAGCACATCCCGGCCTTCTCCGAAATACCTGAGCGTATTCGGGTAGTCCGTGCGGGTAACGTATTCGATATATGCTTCATCGACGATAACCAGAATGTTCTCCGGAACGCGCTGCATAAAACGATCAAATTCACCCGCGCTGTTTGTCGTGCCGGTCGGGTTGTTCGGATTGGCGATAAAGACAATCCGAGTTTTCGGCGTAATCGCATCGGCCATGCGTTCGAGATCGTGCCGGTAATCCGTCATAGGGACCTGATGCGCAATGCCGCCGACCGATTGAACAGCCGAACTGTAAACGACAAAGGACATCTGAGACATCACCGCTTCATCGCCCGGTCCCATATAGGTCCGGGCCGCGAGATCGAGAAGTTCATTCGACCCGTTGCCGAGGATCAGGTTGTCAAACCCGACCGGGATGCCGCCCAGAGAAAGCTTCACCGCAAGGGCGGTCTTCAGATAATAGCCGCTGCCTTCGGGGTAACGGCCGAGTTCGCCGCTGCCGGCGAGAAGCTGCTGCAGGGCAGCAATCGCCTTCGGAGAAGGACCGTGCGGATTCTCATTGGAGGCGAGCTTCACGCATGACGAAATGCCGAGTTCACGCTCAAGCTCCTTGACCGGCTTGCCCGGAACATACGGTGAAATCCGCGCAACGTAGGGAAGCGGCTGGATCATCTCTTGTATAGCCTCGCATCCACAGGATAGGAGCCGAGCACCGTCAGATAGAGACAGTTCGCCTTGACCTTGCCGATGGCCTTGCTTATTTTCTCCTCGTCTGTATGCCCCTGCATGTCGACAAAGAAGATGTATTCCCATGCGCGCCGCTTCGACGGCCGCGACTCGATTTTGGTGAGATTGACCCCGGCCTGTTTGAACGGATAGAGCACCTCATAAAGGGCCCCTGGCTTGTCATTGATCGAGAACATAATCGAAGTCTTGTCCGAGCCGGTCTTCTTTGGGGACTCCTTCGCAATAACAAGAAAGCGGGTAAAGTTGTTCCGTTTGTCCTGAATCCGGCGCCTGATGAACTTCAGGTCATACAGGCGGGCCGCAAGTTCGCTCGCAATGGCGGCGGCATCTTCGTCCATCGCGGCTATACCAGCTGCCTTTGCGGTGCTCGTAGCTTCGAGTACGGGAATCCCCGGCATGTGGGTTTCGAGCCAGCCGCGGCACTGGGCGGACGCCTGCGGATGAGAGTAAATGCGCCTTACCTTGTCTTTGTCGCCGCTGCGCGAAAGCATATTGTGCGAAACTTCGAGCATGACCTCGGCCGAAATCTTGAGATCGTAATCCATGAAGGTGTCGAGCGTATAACTTACGACTCCTTCGTTGGAGTTTTCTATCGGGACAAGGCCGTAGACAGTTTCATTATGCTCGACGGCCTCAAATACGGCCTTTATGCTGTCGACCGGGATATACTGCGCGAACGACCCAAAATGGCGAACAGCGGCCAGATTGGTAAATGTTCCTTCGGGGCCGAGATACGCGACCTTAAGCGGCTCTTCGAGGGCGAGCGACGCAGACATGATCTCCCTGAATATAACCCGCAGGGCGTCATTCGGAAAAAAGCCGGGATTGATGCCTGTGAGTCGCTCAAGCACGGCCCTTTCGCGCTCCGGCGAATGGAAACCGAGATTTGCGGTCCGCTTTATCTTGGCAATTTTCATTGCGCACTTCGCGCGCTTATTCAGCAGCTTTACGATCTGCGTATCCAGGGTATCGATTTGCGCCCTTACGGCCCCGAGGCCGGTAATTTTTTGCTTATTTTTCATAGTCTTTAATGATACCCAAAGCAGTTCTTTTTTGCAAATTCACGTTTTTTCGGCCCGGCGCCGCTGTGGTATAATGAGCGATATGCGCGCAACGGGGAATGCGGGGTTGATGTTATGACCTCTGACAGGAAACTCGGCACCGTACTGGTGGTCGATGACGACCCGTATGTCCTCGAATATGTCACTGCCCTTCTGACGGAATACCAGTACGACGTCCTCTCCTTCGGTAACGCCCGCGAGGCATTTTCCCGCATCGAGCAGGACGGCTCAATGGATGCAGTGCTTACCGACATCAAAATGCCGGTCATGACCGGCATTGAACTGCTCGAACATATCCACCAGTACGACCCGGAGCTCCCGGTTCTGCTCATGACCGCATACGCCGAACTCGATACCGCCGTGTCGGCTATTAAGCAAGGCGCGTTCGACTTCATCATAAAGCCGTACCGCTCAGAACAGCTGATTCATTCCATCGAAAAAGCAGTGCGGTATAAGAAACTCATTCAGCACGAAAAAGAGTACAAGAAGATCCTCGAGCAGACCGTGCAGGAACGGACAAAGGCGCTTTCCGAGGCCCTCAGCAAGGTCAAGAATATGAGCCGCGAGCTTATTCACCGGCTGACAGTCGTTGCGGAATATCGCGATACCGATACCGGCCTGCATAACTCGCGCATGGGCCTTTTTGCGAAGACCATCGCAGAGGTTATGAACCTGTCTGCCAGTTTCGTTGATGCAATTACATTCGCGAGTCCGCTCCACGACATCGGCAAGGTCGGCATTTCCGACAACATCCTTTTGAAGCCCGGGCCGCTCACTCCGGCGGAGTTCGAGGTCATGAAGACGCACGCCCAGATTGGAAGCAATGTATTGTCAGGGTCATCCTACCCCTACATTCAGATTGCAGCATCCATTGCGTTGAACCATCACGAACGGTGGGACGGAACCGGTTACCCGCGCAGCCTGAAGGGAGAAGCCATTCCGCAGGAAGGCCGTATCGTTATGCTGTGCGATCAGTACGATGCGCTCCGCTCCAAACGGCCGTATAAACCGCCGTTTACGCATGAGCAGGCCGTCAATATCATTCTGAGGGGCGATGGAAGGACAATGCCGCACCATTTTGACCCGAAGGTGCTTGCTGCATTCGAGTCGTGCGAATCGGTCTTCGACGAGATATTTGAAGAACAGTGACGACTTGAGAATCTAACCCACTTTATTTCATAAACTTCGTCGCTTATGTAGCGCGCCTGGGTAATGGCCGATGATCATCAAGATATGCTGATGGCTATACTGCTGACGTCTTTCCGTAATGCAATATGCCTGGACCCGAAGTCTCCCCGTTCCGTGAAATCGGAGCGGTAGTGAGCCCCGACGCTGCCGGTCCTCGCCTGAGCCGCCGATGTAATGAGGAATGCCGTCGTCAGAATATTCTTGAGTTCCAGCCCGCGTCTCGACATGAAATGCTGTTCGCGGATATCCGCCCATGCCTTCTGATCCCCTGCCGCAGACTGGAGAGATTTCGCACATCTGATAATGCCGACGTTCTCCCACATGGAACGCCGAATCGTCGTCCTGATCTCGTCAAGGCATTGATAATCAGGCTCCGCACAGGTCCGCAACGGCACGCCGAGCCGCTTAAGAGTAAATGCCTCTTCAGCATGCCTCGCGGCGCGTACCCCTGCGCGATACCCATAGACCAGCCCTTCAAGCAGGCTGTTGCTCGCCAGTCGGTTTGCTCCGTGCACGCCGGTGCAGGCAACCTCTCCTGCTGCATAGAGATTGCGTATGGAAGTAGCCCCGTCGAGATCCGTTTTTACACCGCCCATAATATAGTGAGCAGCCGGAGAAACCGGAATGGGGTCCTTCGTGATATCAATGTCATACCGAAGGCAGGTCGAATAAATACGCGGGAAGCGCCGTTTGATGAAATCGCCTTTCAGATGGGTAAGATCGAGGAACACGTGGGAGCTCTTCGTATGAACCATTCGCGATATGATGGCACGCGACACGACATCGCGCGGCGCAAGCTCCGCCATGCGGTGATATTCTTTCATGAAGGGGATCTGGCCTGAATCCCGCAGAATCGCGCCCTCTCCGCGCATCGCCTCGCTCAGGAGAAACTGCGGCGCACCCGGCGCAAAAAGCGCCGTCGGATGGAACTGGATGAATTCCATGTCCTCAAGCACGGCCCCCGCGCGGAACGCTATTGCAATGCCGTCCCCCGTCGCAACGGGCGGATTCGTCGTGCGCGAAAAGACCTGTCCTGCGCCGCCGGTGGAAAGCACAACCGCTTTTGCATAGAGTGAATAGACATTACCCTCCCGAAGGATATACGCGCCGCGGCATACCCCGTCCTCGATTATTAGGTCGAGTGCCATACTGAACGGCAGGCGCTCGACCTGCTTGAGCGACATGACCTTGGTAATGAGAACCCGTTCAAGCTCCTTGCCGGTCGAATCGCCATGCGCATGCAGTATTCGCTTGCGGGAATGGGCGGCTTCCATTGAAAAGACGAGCTTAGAGCCGTCTTTGTCGAATGCCGCCCCCCATTCAATGAGCTCAAGAATGCGCTGCGGTCCCTCTTCTACCAGCACCCGGACCGCATCTTCCCTGCACAGGCCGTCGCCGGCATTGATGGTGTCTTCAAAGTGAATGCCGACGCGATCTTCATCACTCAGGGCAACGGCAACCCCACCCTGGGCATATTCGGTGCTGCTCTCAGTCGGAATATCCTTGGTCGCAATTATTACTTTCCCGTAGTGCGAGAGTTCAATCGCCGCACGCAATCCGGCAACACCGCTGCCGATTACAAGGAAATCGGTAATCATGTCCTGCATGTGATTCGCCCCCTGCACACTGCGCTGCTTTTTCAGCTTATTGTACTACAATTCTTGACAAATACGAGGCGATTTGGATTTACTAAATCCAAAATTCATGCGGGTTTGGAGGCTTCAATGGCGGAAGATCAGGAACAATTGTCCTCATCCCTTCAGGGATACAAACAGAAAATAAATCCGGTCAACAAAGCAACGCTTGAGTGGGACAAGGAGCTCATTTTCATCGGCCGTACGCAACAGGGATATGAAATCGAATTCGATGCGAATGTCCAGTGGGGATGCAAACCGACTGATGCCCTCCTGTTGTCGCTTGCGGGATGCATGGGAATCGACGTCGTCATGTTTCTCCAGAAAATGCGCGTCGAGCTGGCCGGCTTTAAAATTGCAATTACCGGGGAACGCAACCCCGATCCGCCGCAATACTACAAAAAAATCGATCTGGCCTTGCAGATCGCCGGGAAAAATCTCGACCCGAACAAGATCGACCGCGCTGTAAAGCTCTCCCATGAAAAGTATTGTTCGGTCTACAACTCCCTTCGCAAGGATATGGAGGTAAGCGTCACCTATATCCTCGAAGAAAAAGAGCCGCAGCCGAAAACAGCGTGAGCCGGACCGCATTCATCGTCTCTACAGCACTCGAAGGGAAATCCGTCGCCCGTTGCCTTGCCCACAAACGCGCCGGCGAAGTTGCCGGCGTTTCGTTCCTGAGCGGTCGCATAGCCGAAGGCGCTCGGTCCGGCAGTATCATCCTCTGCGTATCAGGCATAGGGAAGGCAAACGCCGCACGTGCGGCAACGCTGTTGATCATGCTTTATCGGCCTGATCGCATCATCAACTTCGGCGTCGGAGGTGCATATCCTTCGTCGGGGTTCGGCATCGGCGACATCGTCGTTGCCGACAGCGAACACTATGGAGATGAAGGGCTGCAGACTGCCGCGGAATTCCGGGATATGCGTCTGCTCGGGTTTCCGCTTCTCAGGAAGGAAGCCGAGCCGCTGTATAATTCATTTCCCCTGCATGTGCCGCGCGGACTCAGGCAGGAAGTGCGGGCCGGCGGGTTTGTCACCGTCTCCACGTGTACCGGCACGCGTGCTGCAGGAATGAAGATCGAACACCATTGGAGCGCCGTCTGTGAAAACATGGAAGGAGCCGCTATTGCCCATGTCGGCGCAGCACACGATATCCCGGTCACAGAGTTCCGCGGAATCAGCAATGTCATCGAAGACCGGACCGGCGCCCCACTTTCAAAAGAAGACGTGCTGCGCGCGGCCGGCCGCGCTGAAGAGTTTCTGCTCGAAAACTGGCATCGCGGGCTGTTTGAGTAAGTCTAAGAATTTCATAACCGGTCCTGGATATCCCGGACCGGTTATGCACAACAAGCTACATTGTCGAACGGGAAGTAGACGAGGTCGAAGAAGGCAGATATCTGTGAATCCTGTCGAGTATCTGGCGCGAACGATACTCCTCTCCGAATGTTCCCACACGGATCGACAGTTTTGAAGCCGTTGCAGAAATAGAATCGACATTAATCCAGATGTGTGTGTTGTCCGCAAATTGCGACTTCACTTTCGCATTCATCTGGTCGTTCTGATCTTCAAGGATCGGAACCTTCAAATCCCTGAGCGATGCGATGACTGCGCGATGAACCGTAGGCGTTGGCTGTCCGATCGTCTCTTCAAGATTGCCTTTTATATAGACGACGGTTCCGGCGCCGGCCGCAGCACCGACCGCAGCGGCGACACACCCCATCTGCGAAGCGAGCATAACAACGAGTACTACACCTATGAGCAATCTCAACAATGTCTTCTTCATTATGGTCACCCCTTTGTCATTTTTGTTTCATAGTATGGACATCGCATTCGGCCTCTGTCAACCTTTCCCGTGATACAATGATGCATGAACGACAACGCCGATTTTGTTCCCGATACCGTTGAGATGCCGATTGACGGCACGCTGGACCTGCACACCTTTCAGCCGAAGGAAATCAGGGAACTGCTGCCGGCATATCTTGATGCCTGTTGCGAACGCGGCATCTTCTCCGTAAGAGTTGTTCACGGCAAAGGAACCGGTGCATTGCGCGAGTCGGTTCACGCCATTCTTCGCCGGCATCCTGCCGTCGCCGGATTCCGGCTCGGAGACGAAACCTCGGGAGGCTGGGGAGCAACGCTTGTCGACCTCAAGGACGCCAATCCCGAATGAGAAGACAGCACTCCTCTTGGGTTCCCGATGCGCGAACCATTCGCGCATTCAGACGGACAATCGGAGATTTCTATCGCACCCATGGCCGCGCCATGCCGTGGCGCGAAACAGCCGATCCGTATTGCATCATCGTCTCCGAAATAATGCTGCAACAGACGCAAGTTGAGCGCGTGCGCGATAAGTATCTCGCCTTCATGAAAGCGTTCCCCGATTTCCGCACCCTCTCTGCCGCCCCCCTGCAAGAGGTTCTGACGCTGTGGCAGGGCCTCGGCTACAATCGCAGGGCCATTGCTCTGAAACACATAGCGGAAACGGTAGTCGAAAGTTATGACGGCAAGGCACCTGCTTCGGTGGAACGGCTTCGCATGCTGCCGGGAATCGGGCATGCAACAGCATCGTCAATAGCCGCCTTCGCGTTCAATATGCCGACGGTCTTTATCGAAACGAATATTCGTCGCGTGTTTCTTCACCGCTTTTTCGAGGATCGAGAGGGGGTTCACGATGATGAGTTGCTGCCGATTATCGCTGCAACTCTCGACCGAAAAAATCCTCGCCGGTGGTACTATGCTCTCATGGACTACGGTGCGGACCTCAAGCGGCGCGTGCCGAACCCCAACAGGAAAAGCAGGCACTATGCCCGCCAGTCCCGCTTTGAAGGATCCACCCGTCAGAAGCGGGGACAGGTTCTCAAATTCATATTGGCACACACGAATGCCACTCCCGGCACGATCGCCAAGGCGCTCAACCTCCCCGGTCAAGAGACAATGCAAATACTTCATCAGCTCCTTGCTGAGGGATTTCTGATAAAATCGGGAAGGTATTTCGGCGTTGTATAATTTGGAAGAAACGGCATCAGGAGGGTTCAATGAAATTACATCGACTTTATGCAATCACAGCATGCGCCATAATTGCTCTGCTTGTTGCGGCGACTCCTCCCTACGCCGCCGACAGGACAATCATTGATGAATGGGCTTCGATCAAGACTCCGCCGCCGCCGCCGCTTGCATCAGTCGTAACAATTGAGCCATCGAAAACAGCGCTGCTCATGCTCGATTTCAACAAGCTTACCTGCAATGCCGAACGCAGGCCGCGATGTCTCACGACAATCCCGGCCGTTACGAAAGTCCTGAATGCAATGCGTGCAGCCAAGGTTCAGGTCATTCACAGCCTGTCGCCGGGTGCTGCTGCTGCCGATATCCTGCCGTCGGTCAGTCCGCTGCCGGGAGAGCCGATTGTCACGTCCGGTCCCGATAAGTTTCTCGGAACCAATCTGGAACAGCTTTTGATGGAAAAGAAGATTGCGACCGTTATCGTCCTGGGAACCGCCGCTCACGGCGCGGTGCTGTATACCGCCAGCGGAGCGGCCCTGCGCGGCATT
>DATHDH010000285.1:0-3915 GCA_035319145.1 Dissulfurispiraceae bacterium
AGAACGGCCGATCAGAGAGGATGTGATGGATCGGTTTATCAGAAAATACCTGAGCAAGATAGTCGCGCAAAACTTGGCTGCAGCTGACGACGTGCTCATGCTTGCGCGCGATGCCGATGTCCATGCAAGCCGCAGCGGCGCGGTCGAGGAAGGTATGATGCGCGAAGTCCTTGACGCCGTTCATGCCTCGACCGTTCTCTTTGCTCGCCCTGTTGAACCGTACCGTTCGATTTTTGAGGAGCTGACGCTTCATGATGATGCCGGCGAAGTTGCGCGTATTTATCCGCGCGACACCGAGACGCGCACATTCCTGCATGATATCCCGGTCGTGAAGGAATACTCCGCCCGTGCCCTTATCGATGCGCTATCCAGCCGCAGGACGGCGATTGTCAGCGGAGTCGGTATTGTGACCATCGGTGCGATGACGCCGGAACAGGCGTTTGTGATGCTGAGTTCCACCTGTTTTACGGCTTTCGTGAAATACTTCAGCGATGCCTTGCAGAGGATTCGCCGGGGGGTGATGACCGGTGACGAATTGCGGGAATTTCTCCGCATCTGGGAGCTCGCCGGTCAACCGATCCGGAGCGCAGGCGATGGCAACCTTTCGAATGCCGCCCCCGGGCATATTGATGAGGCACTAGTACTGATGAAGGAGGCTGGGCGGGCGGTTGTGCGTGCGCATCTGGTCGATTCATCGTTCGGGAATATTTCGTATGTCATGAATGATGTCATTGCAATAAGCCGAACGGGAGGTTCGCTCGATGAACTGGAAGGGGATATCGATATCGTTCCGCTTGACGGAACATCTTCGTCGGGGATCACGGCGTCATCGGAACTCCCGGCCCACAAGAATATCTGGCGGGAAACAGGATTGAATGCGATACTGCACGGACATCCCCGTTTTGCGGTCATCATGTCGATGGACTGTACGCGAACGGATTGCGGTCCGGAGCAGTGTTATACCGCATGCCCCGAAAAGAGGGCGATTGCCGGCGTTCCGATCGTATCCGGTGAGATAGGAAGCGGCACCGGCACGCTTATGCACACGGTGCCGCGCGTTATTCGCGAAGATCGAGGCGTTATTGTTTATGGCCACGGGGTTTTTTGCGCAGGACGAACGAACTATCGCGCCGCTTTTTCGGAACTGCAGCGCATTGAGTACCTTTGCCGCGAGGCATACCGGCAAGTCTTTACCGAATACGGGATACGGCTTACTTCAGAAGTTCCCTGATCGTGATCCTCACGGACTCCGCGAGCGACGGAAGGTGATAGCCGCCTTCGAGCACGAAGATGATCGGCGCATGGGTGCTCGACAGGATACTGCTGATAATCGCACGGACGCCCTCGTTCGATACGCGCACGGCAGCGAGCGGATCTGCCGCATGAATATCGTAGCCCGCCGAAACGATGACGAGGTCCGGAAAGAATCGCTTCATAAGCGGCGGCAACAAAGCCTCGTATACTTCAAGATAGTCGCGATTTCCCGATCCCGCCTGCATTACGACGTTATAGGTGAATCCTGCCCCCTCGCCGTGTCCCCGCTCCGATTCCATTCCCGTGGCAGGAAAGAGATGCGCCTGATGGGTACTGAAGAAGAAGACGGAGTTGTCGTTTTCGAATATGTGCTGCGTTCCGTTTCCGTGATGCACATCGAAATCGATGATGAATATCTTGCGAAAGCCGACGCACTGCGCATAGCGTGCGCCGACAGCGACATTGTTGAATATGCAGAAGCCTACGGCCTTATCCGCCTCGGCATGATGACCCGGCGGGCGAACAGCGCAGAATGCTCGGCGAAACTCGCCCTGCCGGATGCGGTCCGTCGCCTCCATGACGGCACCTGCGGCATGCAGCGCTGCATCGAGCGACAGCTCCGACATGAATGTCTCGTCTTCAATGGCACCCGTTCCGAATGAACGGACTTTGGCGATGTGATCCGGCGTGTGGACGCGGGCAATGTCTTCGAATGCGGCCGGACGACCCGTGACGTGTACCAGCTGCTCCCATAACTCTGAGCGCTTCAGTTCATCGATTATGGCCACAAGCCGATCCGGCTGGTCGGGATGCCAGGGAGGAGGGGCATGGCGGAAGAAGATATCGTTGCAGAGGAATCCGACAGGTTTCATCAGAAAATTATACAGAAGTTGTCGAAATCGTGCACGGGCGCGGAACTCTCGGCGGATTGCCGTCCTGTAACCCCTTGATCATTTGTACTATGTAGGCTATTATCTCAATAATAGCTATTGTGCCTATGGAGGAATTGATGATAACGAAGGAAGCGGTGGAAGTGGTGCTCGATAAGGTCCGTGTCGGCCTGAAGACGGAAGGCGGTAACGTGGAACTTATCGACATTAAAGACGATATCGTCTATGTCAAACTGACCGGGGCGTGCGGTACCTGTCCCATGTCGCAGCTTACGCTCAAGAACTGGGTTGAAGCGACTGTCAAGAAAGAGATCCCCGGGGTGAAGGCTGTTCAATCGATATGACGGCTGAACTGACAGGCTTCAGAGCGCTGGCGTTCGGGATCTCCGGGCTTGAGCGGTTTTTTTCCGCCGTTATGTTTGGCGTGCTGTTTCTGGTTGCCCTTTCGATTGTCTCGGCAGAGGCATCTTCTCCTGTCGAGGTGAGGGGAGTGAGGCAACTGGCGGGAGAAAAAACGGTTCGTCTCATATTCGACCTCTCGGCCTCCGCCTCTTATGCGAAAGGCAAACTCGCCAATCCCGACCGTTACTTTATTGACCTGAAAGGCGCCCGACTCGCCTCTTCCTGTCCGAAGACCGTTTCGGTCGGTGACAAGATCGTCAAGACCGTTCGGCTCGGCCGGTTCAGTGCCGAAACCGTGCGTGTCGTCCTGGAACTCACCACAGACAAATATGATGTGCGGACTGTACCGATGGACGAGCCCTCGCGCCTGGTCGTTGATATCGGGCCGAAAGGGGAGTTCAGCCGGAAGCCTGCAACAAAGCCCGAGGTGCCGAAGGAGCATCGGTCGGACGTAGTTCCGTCGCGGATTCCCGGCTCGAAACCCGAACAGCCACGCGATGGCGCCGACGTCCGCCGGAAGGTCGTGATCGATGCGGGCCATGGCGGGCATGATCCCGGGGCTGTCGGCAAGAACGGTCTGTATGAGAAAGATGTGGTGCTGGATATTGCCCTGCAGGCGAAGGCCGTCCTCATGAAAAAATATCCCGGCTATGATGTCGTCCTGACCAGAGACAGGGATGTCTTCATCCCGCTGGACAAGCGCGCGGAGATTGCGAACCGGATGAACGCTGATCTTTTTGTTTCCATCCATGCCAATGCCAGTACCAACCGCAAGGCGCGTGGCATGGAAACCTACCTGCTGAACTGGACGAACGATGAAGAATCGCTTCGTGTCGCGGCTCGCGAGAATGCGATTTCACTGAAGAAAATGCGGCAGGTGCAGAATGACGTCTCGGCCATGCTTGCATCGCTTGAACGTGAGAGCAAGCGGGACGAGTCGATCAAGCTTTCCGGGTTCATCCAGAATGCCATGGTTTCGGGCATATCGCAGTCGTATCCCGACACAGCCAACCTCGGCGTAAAACAGGCTCTCTTTTATGTCCTCGTCGGCGCCAAAATGCCGTCGGCGCTCGTCGAGGTCGCCTTCATCAGCAACGCCGAAGAAGAGAGGCTGCTGACGAAAGAGTCCTACCGGCTGAAGATTGCATCCGCAGTAGCAGGCGGCATCAATGACTATTTCCTCTCTACCCCTTCCCAAAAGGTTGCCGTTCGGGAAAAAAAAGGCTCGGCAAAATACGCAAAGCTGAAGCGGCGCTGATATAGCTGATATCATGATACCTTGCCATCATCAGGGAGCGGAGCGTGTTTGATGTTTTTATCGCAAATGGCCTCGTCGTCGACGGCAGCGGATTGCTTCCGAAGGAGATGC
>DATHDH010000286.1:0-7522 GCA_035319145.1 Dissulfurispiraceae bacterium
CCGCCGTTATTGCCGCCCCCGCACAGAACGAGAACCTTGCCAGCCGGATAGCGTTCCTTGACCTTTGCGGCGACCGCCATCCCCGCTCGCTCCATAAGAATCGCCACCGGAATCAAGTAATGCTCAACGGCTTCTTGATCGATCCGCCGCATTTCCTCTGATGTAACGAGCTTCATGAAATCGTTAAGGCTGCTTGATGTTTGTCTGCATATACCACGGCGTCTCGGAAGGCTTCTGAAAGCCGCAAAGCTTATATACATTATCGGCAACTTGATCGGCCGTAAAGGGGCGCATCAACACGCCGCTGACGACCTTTGCCTGAATGAGCCTGACGAGTTCCTCTTTGGTCATGCCAGACGATACGATCAGAAGAATCTTGACTGCAGGATGCTCAGTCTTGACATGTTCGGCGAGTTCTACCGTCGGCTTATCCGCCATCATTGAGTCGAGAATAAGCAATGAACAGGTATTGCCGCTCGCAAACTGCTTCTCAAGGTCATTGGTCGAATCAAGGTATTTGACCGCGAGGGCCTTATCGAACTCCTTCAGCGACCAGCTTAAAGAGTTCACGATGTCGCGCTGCACACAAACAAATACCTGGACCTTACTCACAAAACACCTCGGCTGTATTTATCGATCTGGCTATTGAGTTTACCATGTCTAATAGGTAATAGTGTTTGCCGACGAAATCAGAGACCCTGCAACTGCATGCGTCCTCTGAGATCGTCCACAAACTGACGCGCAGTACGCCCGGAGTAGCTGCCATGGGCCAGTGGCCAGCGCAATGCTTCCAGCTCCAGCAAGGATTCGTCGATTGAAAGATTGTTTAATGCAACATAGTTGCGCACAATCTCGAGATAGATATCGGAGTCGAATGTGGAAAGGCCGAGTCTCAACCCAAAACGATCGCTCAAAGACATCTTCTCTTCGAGGGTATCGGAAGGATGAAGCTCGCCATTTTCGAGCCGGGGAAGATTGTCTCCGATCTTTTCCGGCATGAGATGGCGACGGTTCGAAGTCGCATAGATCAGTATATTGTCAGGCTTCGATTCTAGACCGCCTTCGAGCATGGCCTTGAGCTGGCGGTACGTGCCATCGCGATCGTCATAAGCAAGGTCGTCGCAAAACAGAATAAATCTTTCGGGCCGCAAGCGGATGATATCGCTAATATCAGACAAAAAGAGCAATGTCTCGTGCGGCATTTCAACGATCCGCAGCCCCTGCCCGCCGTATTTGTTGAGCAGTGCCTTGACCGATGACGACTTGCCTGTTCCGCGGGAGCCGTAGAGAAGGACATTATTACAGGGAAGGTTCTGAAGAAATTGCTCCGTATTGGTGCAGAGCTTCTCGATAAAGGGTGCAATCCCACACAGTTCTTCAAAACAGACCGGATCCGGTTGCCTGATACCGTGAATGGAAGGACTTCCCTTGCGAATCAGCACGCGAAAGGCGCGGTGGTTTTCGAAAACATCGTGAGCAGCAGCTGGAGCCAACGCATCGGCGATGCGCTTTAATTCATGTACAATATCCGTCGCATCATCCCTGTTGTTCAGCACTGCCCTTTACCTTCCGGAAGGCGATGCCTCAAGAACATCTGCACGGATCTCGTAATGGAGATGACCATGCTTCGGATCGTTCGTCTGGACATCAACTGACTTGAACAATACGCCTTTTTTCCCTCCGGTCTCGACGGTGAGAATAATCCGTGCCTGTTCTCCCGGATTCAGCTGGTTGGCCCCAACCAGTCTGGCCGAGCTGCCTCACGACGAGGTCAGTTTCAGCAGTGCAAGCGGTGCAGTTCCGGTATTCTTGACCTGAAAGGAGTGCTGCAAAAGTACCCCCTCATTGACTTGTCCGAAGTCATGTTGTGCAGAGGCAGGAACGGCGAGAGGTTGTGCCCAGACTACAACAGGCATCACCAAAAAGAAAATGATAAGAGAGATTCTGGTCATGCGGTTCTCCAAAAAAGAGAGCATCGCCCCGACAGGGCGACGCTCTCGATTATTTTCTATTTGCAGTTCTTGCGGTCATCCTGACCCCCGGATCCGGGGATTCAGGAAGGCACCCCGATTTTCGGGAAAACAACCTTCTGTAAAAATATCCAGACGGCAATCAGCGCACCAACAGCAAGCAGGTCATTCACTCTGAGCGTCCTTCTTCGCCGGCTTTGCGCTGCGCTTCTTTTCGCCTGTCTCTTTCTTAGGGGCAGCCGCCTTCTTTGCCTGCTTCTTCTCGGCCTTTTCAGTTGCCTTCGCTTCAGCCGGCGCAGCCGTGGCCTTAATCGTCTCAAAATCAACAAACTCTATTATCGCCATCGGCGCACGATCGTTTACGCGCTCCCGCGTCTGCACTATACGCAGATAGCCTCCGTTGCGCTCGGCAAAGCGTGGCGCGATTTCAGAGAAAAGTTTCGCCACGACGGTGCGGTTAGGGATATACGACAAAACCATACGCTTGGCATGCAGGTCTCCCCGCTTGCCGAATGTAACGAGCTTTTCTGCCGTTGCCTTGATCGCCTTGGCGCGGGCAACCGTGGTTTCGATACGCTCATACTCGAACAGCGAGCTTATCAGCCCGCGAAACAGCGCTTTTCTCTGATTTGCAGTCCGGCCGAATTTCCGGCCGGCAACGTTATGATTCATGGTTGAGGATACCTCCTACTTTCTGCCGACGGAAGCACCGTCTGTCTCTTCTATCTTCATACCAAGAGATAAGCCCATTGTATGCAGAATATCCTTGATTTCGTTCAGAGAGCGGCGGCCGAAATTCTTCGTTCGCAGCATTTCGTTTTCGGTTTTCTGGACAAGGTCTCCGATGGTTTTGATATTTGCGTTCTTGAGGCAATTATAGGCACGAACCGACAGTTCAAGCTCATCGATGCTTTTCTGCAGGTGGTCATTGAGCGCCGCGGGAGAAACTGCAGCGGCTGCGCTGCCCTGCGGCTCTTCCGAACTCTCCGCATCTTCGACAAAAATGAAAAGCTCAAGATGCTCGACAAGGATTGCTGCCGCGTCGCTAATCGCTTTTTCAGGGGTAACGCTTCCGTCGGTCCACACTTCCATAACCAGGCGGTCATAGTCAGTAGCCCGGCCGACACGCGCTTTCTCAACCCAGAAGTTGACCTTCCTGACGGGGCCGAAGACCGAGTCCATCGCGATGACATCTATCGAGTCGCTCTCCTCTTTATTCTGCTCTGCCGGCGCATAGCCTTTGCCGCGCTTGATAAAGATTTCCATCTCGATCGACATTCCGTTATCCACGGTAGCTATGTATTGCTCTTTGCTGAGGATATCGACCGTTCCGTCGGTCTGGAGATCCGCACCGGTAATCTTATGCGGGCCCTTAACCTTCACGCTGACCGTTGCCTTGCCGTCGTTGTGAGAGCGAAGGCGAAGCTTTTTCACATTCAAAATAATATCGACAACGTCTTCCTTCACCCCTTTGATTGCGGAAAACTCATGCAGAACACCCGGAATCCGCAAACCGGTAATCGCAGCCCCTTCTATCGAAGAGAGCAGGATACGGCGCAGCGAATTGCCTATCGTCGTACCGAATCCGCGTTCGAGCGGTTCGACAACCAGCTTTCCATACGAATCGGTCAGTGTATCCGCATCAAAGTTAATCTTTTTCGGGATCTGAAAGCCCTTCTTAACAAGATCCATTCTCAGGCCTCCTCTGCCTTCGTGAACACCGCAAATTTTCTACCGCGCCTTTACTTTGAATAAAGTTCAACGATCAACTGCTCCTGAACCGGCAGCTGTATCTCTTCACGCGTCGGGATGCGAACAAACTTGCCCCGGAATGCCTGAGCATCAAACTCAATCCATGCCGGAATGCCCCGGTGTTCTGCAATTGCCAGGTTGTCGACAATAGTCGAGACTTCGCGACTCCCCTCCACTACTTGAACGACATCGCCGGAACGAAGCAGGTAGGACGGAATATCTACGCGCCGGCCATTCACCAGAAAGTGACCGTGCTTGACCAACTGACGAGCCTGACGACGGTTGGCCCCAAACCCCATGCGGAATACGGCGTTATCGAGGCGACGCTCAAGCATCTGAAGCAACACTTCGCCGGTAATGCCCTTGGAAGTTGCAGCCTCCTCAAAATAGAGTCGGAACTGCCGTTCCATGATGCCGTAAACGCGTCTCACCTTCTGTTTTTCGCGAAGTTGAATGCCGTAATCGGAGATCTTCCCGCGGTTCTGACCATGCTGGCCCGGCGCATACTTTCTGCGCTCCACGCCACACTTTTCAGTCGTGCATCTGGTCCCCTTCAGAAAGAGTTTTTCGCCTTCGCGTCTGCAGAGCCTGCAGAGCGGGCCGGTATACCTCGCCATATTAGACTCTCCTCCTTTTCGGGGGCCTGCATCCATTATGCGGAACCGGAGTAACATCCTTAATCATCGAAATCTCAAGCCCCGTAGCCTGCAATGCCCTGATAGCCGTCTCTCTGCCTGCGCCCGGCCCCTTGACAAAGACATCGACCTGCTTGAGTCCCATTTCCATTGCCTTTTTCGCCGCCGCCTCCGACGCCATCTGGGCCGCAAACGGCGTGCCCTTGCGGGAACCCTTAAACCCGAGGCTGCCTGCGCTGGACCAGGCGATCACCGCACCGTTCGCGTCGGTAATCGTAACGATCGTATTATTGAACGTCGTCTGGATGTGCGCTGCACCGACGGGTATATGCTTCTTGACCTTTTTTCCGGTTCTTTTTTTCTGCGCCATCTATCTTCTCCTTGTTACTTTTTCTTGACAACGAGCTTTCTCGGGCCTTTGCGGGTGCGGGCATTCGTCTTGGTGCGCTGCCCGTGCACTGGGAGGTGCGCCTGGTGACGCTGGCCCCGATAACAGCCGATTTCCTGAAGACGCTTGATATTCAGGGCGATATCGCGACGCAGATCGCCCTCAACCTTGAAATCCCGGTCGATCAGATTCCTTATCTTGAGAGTCTCTTCATCAGTGAGGTCCTTGACGCGGGTATTTGGATCGATTTTTGCTTCTGCAATAATCTTGTTCGCAACCGGACGGCCGATGCCGAAAATTCTCGTCAGTCCGATCTCGACTCGCTCGCTCTTGGGAAGGTCAACGCCAGCAATTCTTGCCATAATAACTCCTTGACACTCTATAAATAATCTTAAACAATGCTCGAATAATAACTAGCCTTGACGCTGCTTATGACGAGGGTTCTCGCATAACACGCGGATCACGCCCTTGCGCTTCACTATCTTGCATTTTGCGCATATCGCCTTTACGGAAGGCCGAACCTTCATACTCTCTTCCTCCTTAACACAACATGAAAAGTCCCCATTCGCAGCCGCACGTCCGAGGATATCGCTCCGTACTACTTAAATCTGTAGGTAATCCGGCCTTTGGTCAGATCATATGGTGACAGTTCGATCGTAACCTTGTCGCCAGGCAGAATTTTGATAAAGTGCATCCGCATCTTGCCGGAAACATACGCAAGAATCTGCTGACCGTTGTCGAGTTGCACCTTGAACATCGCATTCGGCAACGGCTCAACAATAGTCCCTTGAACTTCTATATTATCTTCTTTAGCCATGTAGAGTTGTTTAGTATACCGGTCAAGTTATACTTTCGTCAATATAAGCGGCCCGCTCTTCGTAACCGCAATCGTATGCTCAAAATGGGCGGAAAGCCGTCCATCGGAAGTTACCGCCGTCCATCCATCATGGAGAATCATGACGTCCGGCCCTCCCGCATTCACCATAGGCTCAATCGCCAGGGTCATCCCCTCTTTTAAGCGAACCCCCTGCCCTGCCTTGCCGTAATTGGGGATCTGGGGTTCCTCATGAAGCTGCCGGCCGATACCATGTCCGACAAAAGCCCGAACGACACTGAAACCGTGCGACTCCACATAGTGCTGCACCGCCGCAGAGATGTCCGATACGCGATTGCCGACTACGGCCTGCTCGACGCCGGCATAGAGGGCCTGTTCTGTGACCGCTGTCAGTTCTGCTGCTTCATCGGTTACGACCCCGATCGGAATAGTGAGCGCCGCGTCTCCGTAATAACCCTGAAGCAAAACGCCGAGATCGATGCTTACAAGGTCGCCGCTGCGAATCCGCACCGAACGAGACGGTATCCCGTGAACAACTTCCGCATTCAACGAGATACAGATGCTTGAAGGATACCCGCGGTACCCTTTGAATGCCGCAATCGCCTTCCTCTTCAGAATTTCCCCGTCGACGAATACTTCGACATCGGCCGTAGTCATGCCGGGCGCTACAAAGGTCTTCAGCTGTTCGAGGATGTCGGCAACAATCTTGCCGGACGCGGCAATCTTACGAATCTCGGCTTCGGACTTGAGTACTATCACAAACAGCCCTATTGTCTCCGCTAACGCCTGCTGCGCACGCGACCCTTTTTCAAGAAACCCTCATAGGATCGCGTAATGAGATGCGACTCAATTTGCGAAACGGTATCGAGGGCCACCCCCACTGCAATAAGAAGCGACGTCCCGCCGAAATAAAACGGAACATTAAATTTGCTGATCATGATCTCCGGCAAAACGCACACTATGGAAAGATAGCATGCCCCGATAAAGGTCAGCCGCGTGAGAACCTTATAAATATACTCGGCAGTCTTCTGGCCGGGACGGATACCGTAAATAAAGCCTCCGTTTTTCTGAAGATTGTCGGAAATATCCATTGGATTATAAATAACTGCGGTATAGAAGAATGCGAAGAAGACAATCAGTCCGACATAGACCATGCTGTAAAGTGCATGGCCGGGAGACAGAAGTTTCGCGAAATCCTGGACCCAAGGGATGGAAATGAACCCTGCCACCGTAGCTGGAAACATAAGGATAGACGAAGCAAAGATCGGCGGAATAACACCGGCAGTGTTGATCTTCAGAGGCAGGTGAGTCGTCTGCCCGCCGAACATGCGATTCCCGATAACACGCTTTGCGTACTGAACAGGAATCTTTCTCTGTCCACGCTCGATAAAAATAATGCCGGCAACAACGGCCACCATGACGAGGACGAGCACGACGAGTAGAAAGATATTCAGTTCGCCTGCGCGGACCAGGCTGAAGGTGCTTTCAACCGCATTCGGGAAGCGAGCAACAATACCCGCAAAGATGATGAGCGAAATTCCGTTGCCGATTCCGCGCTCCGTTATCTGCTCTCCGAGCCACATAAGGAATGCGGTGCCGGACGTCAGGGTAATCATAGTCATAATACGGAATCCCCAGCCCGGATGCTGGATAAACTGACCTCCGTTCATTCCTTCGAGCCCCACAGCGATGCCGAAGGATTGAATAGCCGCGATAACCACCGTTGCATATCTCGTGTACCTGACGATTTTCTTGCGACCGGCATCGCCTTCCTTTGCAAGCTTTCCGAGCTGCGGGATGACCACAGTAAGAAGCTGGAAGATAATGGAAGCACTGATGTACGGCATGATACCGAGCGCAAAAATCGTAAGCCTTGACAAGGCGCCGCCCGAAAACATATCAAAGAAGCCCATCATTGCGCCGCCGCGGTCGAGTAGGAACT
>DATHDH010000287.1:0-5083 GCA_035319145.1 Dissulfurispiraceae bacterium
TACGGAGCCGTCATTTGCCTTGCTCAGTCCGACCTCAAACGGCTTATTGCCTACAGTTCTGTCAGTCATATGGGGTTCGTGACGCTCGGCCTCTTCGCCCTGAATACGCAGGGGCTACAGGGCGGCATTCTTCAGATGGTCAACCACGGAGTCGTAACCGGAGCGCTGTTCCTCTGCGTCGGCATCATTTACGAACGCACTCATACTCGCAAGATTGCGGATTACGGCGGGGCAGCTACTCTCTTTCCGATTTTTTCGGCGTTTTTTATGGTATTTACTCTTTCGTCAGTCGGCTTGCCCGGCACGAACGGATTTGTCGGGGAATTCCTCATCCTTCTCGGCGGCTTTAAAGCTTCCCCTATAGCTGGTATTCTCTCTGCGACGGGCGTTATCATTGGGGCCGCGTATATGCTTTGGCTTTATCAGCAGGTGTTTTTTGTCGATACAAACCCGAATTTAGTCGGGCATGGTTCCGACATGAATGTGCGAGAAATGCTTACGCTGGTTCCGCTTCTGGTGCTTGTCTTCTGGATCGGCCTCTTCCCGAACACGTTCCTGAGTTTCATGGACGTCTCTGTCCAGCATCTGCTTGAGCGTGTCCAGAGTGCCGGTGCCCAGCAGGCGGCTTCGCTCGCGAATGAGGTGATTCGATGAACTTTCCCATACCAGACCTTAACCCGGTTCTTCCCGAAATCATCCTCTCTTCCGTAGCCTCGCTCGTTCTGTTGGTGGAGTTGGTAGCCCGCCGCAAACCGCCCATAGGAGGCATCGGCATTGCCACCGCCCTGCTTCTCTTTTTTCTGTTGCCGTCCTCCTACGGAAGCACCTTCGGCGGGACGTTTGTCTCAGACACGTACAGCACGTGGTTCAAGTATATCTTTCTCGTGAACCTCGTCCTCTCCACGCTTGCCTCTTTTGAGTATCTGCAGAGGCAACAGGTTGATTATGGCGAATATTATGCTGTTCTTATGTTTGCAACCTGCGGCATGATGATACTCGCTTCGGCGCGGGATCTGACCGTCTTGTACATCGGCTTGGAACTTATGGCACTCAGCACGTTTATTCTTACTGCGATGAAGCGCCTGGACTGGTGGTCAAATGAAGCTGCAATCAAATACTTCATGCTCGGTGCCTTTTCCTCGGCCATACTCCTTTACGGTTTTGCCCTGTTATACGGCTCCACCGCATCTACCGATGTCCGCCAAATCGGCTCTTATATCGTCGAACATGGCGCTACTCCGGGTATCCTGCTTAGCCTCGTGTTTGTTATAACCGGATTCGCCTTTAAAATCGGGGCGGTTCCCTTCCACATGTGGGTTCCCGACGTTTATGAAGGAGCTCCGACACCAGTTACGTTGTTCATGTCGGTCGGACCTAAGGCCGCTGGGTTTGCGGTTATCGGACGCATTTTTTATGAGGCATTTGGGGCGCTGCAGACTGACTGGACTATTATTTTCGCGATTATTTCGGTCCTCTCCATGGCGATCGGAAACATTCTGGCGCTTGTTCAGCGCAACATCAAACGCATGCTTGCGTATTCTTCAATTGCACATGCCGGATACGCCTTACTGGGTATTGTGGCAGGCACCGGAGAAGGGCTTCACGCAATGATGACGTACATGCTTATCTATTCCTTCATGAATATAGGAGCCTTCGGCGTTGTCGTTCTAATGGATTGCCGCAATGATCTCAACGATTACGATGGGCTCGCGAAGCAGCACCCTGCCCTTGCGGCAGTCATGCTTGTCTTTATGTTTGCTTTGACCGGCGTTCCGCCAACAGCAGGATTTATCGGAAAGTTTAATGTTTTTATGGCGGCCATCAACGCCGGCTATATATGGCTCGTCGTGCTTGCGGGACTCTTCAGCGTGATATCTGCTTTCTATTATCTGAAAGTCGTTATGAATATGTATATGAAGCCGGGAGGCGCTCAGGTTCGCGTCATGGCTTTCCCGTCAGTAATGGCGGTGCTCTTTATAGCTGTTATCGCCGTCTGTCTGCTGGGCGTCCTGCCGTCCGTTGTTTTACTATAGGCGGTCGGGGCTCAATTTTGTATTGCTGAAACAAGCTGTTTTTTGCTATAAATGAGATAAGGTATCGAATCGGAGCACCTACCCTGTGCGTGATTTGGTAAAAAGTGTTGATCCGGCAAAGTAGATCTTTAGGGAGCCGGGCATAAGGCACGCGGTGTGCATGTCTCCTAGTGAGAAAGCCTAAGCCGCCTTCAAGGCGCCCACCTGTGTTGAGCAGGGATCTACTTTTTACCACACGGCAGGGTGGGGGTGATTTACAGAAACTACCAGCGGTGATTTCCACCAGGGTTTTCGCCGGTGGTAGTTTTTGTAACGGAGAGTGTGGAAAGATGCAGGGAATGACTGAAAGAATAAAGGAGCTCACTCACATGCGCACAGGCGCTGTTACCGCCAATCGGCAGTGTGATGATCATACAATACCGGCAATCGGGAGAGCCCGTACGGGCTCATGCCGACAGCTCCTTTCAAAATTCGCATAAATTCAAGGGCATTCCTCATTCATTCCTTCCCACAGCCGACCGTAATGTCAGCACGATGTCGCATGTCCATATCATATCGGAGCATGTTGACGGGAGGAACTCATGGATGACTATATTTTGTATGTTGTAATCGCTATTGCTGTCGGACTCGCCAGCGGCGTGATATCCTTTCTCATTTATCGCAGCACCCTGAAGACCCAGCGCGATGATGTGCAGAAATTTCGTGAGACCATGATTGAGGAGGCCCGCAAAGAGGCTGATACCATCAGAAAAGAGGCTTCCGTCTCTGCCAAGGACCTCGCGTATCAGCTGAAAATCGATGCGGAAAAGGATCTCAAGGAGCGCTCGCGGGAGATTAACCGCCTCGAAAACAGATTACGCCAGAAAGAAGAGCAGCTTGAGAAGAAGATCGAACAAAGCGAGAGACGGGAGCAGGATTTTACCCGAAGAGAGAAAGATTTTTCTGTCCGTGAGCGCGGCCTTCTCGACAAGGAAAACCATCTTGCCGAACTGAGCAGGGAGCAGATGCAGGTTCTTGAACGCCTCTCCAGTATGCGCACAGAGGAGGCAAAGCAGGAGCTTTTTCGCAGGGTGGAGGAAGAGTCAAGATTTGATGTAGCAAAACTATCTAAACGAATCGAAGACGATGCGCGCGAGTCGGCTGAAAAGAAAGCCAAGGAAATCATCAGTTTTGCTATCCAGAGATATTCAAGCGATTTTGTCGCCGATGCCACGATATCTGCGATAACACTCCCGAGCGACGAAATGAAAGGCCGCATTATCGGTAGGGAAGGTCGAAACATCAGGGCCTTTGAAGCCGCAACCGGCGTTGATCTCCTGGTGGATGATACTCCCGAAGTAGTTACCCTCTCTGGCTTCGATCCGGTGAGGCGTGAAATTGCCCGCCTTTCCCTTGCCAAGCTCGTGCATGACGGTCGGATTCACCCGGCCAGGATCGAGGAAGTCGTTGAGAAGGTGCGCAAAGAGGTCGAGACGACGATACGAGAAGAAGGAGAAAAGGCGGTGTTCGACCTCGGTTTGTCCGGCGTCCATCCCGACCTCATCCGCATCATCGGAAGATTGCGGTATCGGACATCTTACGGCCAGAACATCCTTCAGCACTCCAAGGAAGTGGCGTATCTGGCTGGAATGATGGCTGCCGAGCTTGGCGTTGATGAACGCCTGGCGCGCCGGTCCGGGCTCTTGCATGACATCGGCAAGGCGGTCGATCATGAAGTCGAGGGATCTCATCAGGAGATAGGCGGTACTCTCGCAAAAAAATTCAGCGAAAACGAATATGTGATTAATGCCATCGTATCCCACCATGGCGAAGTTGATCCGAACTGTGTCGAGTCTGCTCTCGTAGCTGCGGCCGACGCACTCTCGGCTGCCCGCCCCGGGGTGCGGAAGGAAAGTATCGAAAATTACCTGAAACGCCTCGAAAAACTTGAAGAGCTTGCCATGGCGTTTAATGGCGTTGAGAAGTGTTTTGCAATCCAGGCTGGCCGAGAGGTCCGGATTTTGGTCAAGCCGGAGCAGATAAACGACGATATGAGCGCCATGATAGCCCGCGATCTCAGCAAGAAAATAGAGGCCGAGTTGACTTATCCGGGCCAGATAAAGGTGACCGTCATTCGCGAGTCGCGTTTTGTTGATTACGCAAAGTAAGACATGAAGGCCCTCTTCATCGGCGACATCGTCGGCAGGATCGGCAGGGTCGCGGTACGCGCCCTGCTTCCGAATATTGTCAGCCGCTACAAAATCGATGCGGTCATCGCTAACGGTGAAAATATCGCAGGCGGATTCGGCATCACAGAACCTACGACGTTCGAGCTTCTCACGTCCGGTGTACAGGTTATAACTACAGGCAATCACGTGTGGGACAAAAAAGAGGTCATCGAGTTCATTGATCGTGAGCCCAGGCTTCTCAGACCGCTTAATTATCCGCCCGGGGCGCCCGGGGCAAGCTCTGCCGTCCTTGAGCTGCCTCAAGGAAAACTGGCCGTCCTGAATGTATCAGGCCGCGTCTTTATGCAAAACCTCGACTGCCCCTTCCGCACCGCGAAAGAAGAAATCAAGAGACTCCGGGAAATTACTCCCAACATTCTCATCGATTTTCATGCCGAGGCCACGTCCGAAAAAATTGCGTTCGGTTATTATGTTGCCGGAACCGTTACCGCTGTCATCGGTACTCACACCCATGTCCAGACTGCCGATGAGAAGCTGCTTGAGGGTGGAACTGCATATATAACAGATGTCGGCATGACCGGGCCGATCCAGTCGGTCATCGGCGTTGAGCGGCAGCAGATTATCGAGCGATTTCTCCTTCAAATGCCGCGTAAATTCGATATTGCGGGCGGGAAGGCGCTGCTCTGTGGGGTCATCGTCGAATTTGATCCTGCTAACGGCCACGCCTCGGCCATTCATCGCCTTCAGTTGACCCACCCCTGATAGAGACGATTAACTCACATCATCTCATCGCTGCTCGGAGGAGACATTCATGAGCGTAACAGCCAATGTGAAATGGTGCAACGGTCTGCAATTTGTCGGGGAATCGGGGACAGGGCATGC
>DATHDH010000288.1:0-10004 GCA_035319145.1 Dissulfurispiraceae bacterium
GTAAAACGTCGTGACTTGTATCGTGGGATAATCGACCTGAGGCAGGGCAGATACGGGCAGTTCGCGATACGCAATAAATCCGGCCAGAAAAATAGCTACCATCAAGAGAGCGGTGGCGACCGGTCGCAGAATAAACGTGCGGGAGGGGTTCATCGTCTGCTGCTGCCGGCTCCTCCCGGTGGGGCCGCAGTTCGCTCTTTGGAGGGAAGTTCAATCATGCTCCCTTCCCGCAACCTTTCGGCCCCTTCGATAACAACTACCTCACCAGGAGAAAGACCATCTTCAATTGACACCGTATCTGCCTCGTCGGGGCCTAGGTGAACAGACCTGACAGAGACTGTCTTGTCGTCTTTCACGACAAAAACGAACACCCCCTGCGGACTTCTTTGCACCGCCGCAGTAGGAACAATTGTCGCATCATGTTTGGTGTGCAGAAGCAGTTTTGCATTGACAAACTGATTGGGAAACAGCTCATTATTCCTATTTTCGAATATTGCCTTTAGCTTGACCGTGCCGGTGCTTGGATCAATCAGGTTATCCACTGTCGACAAGAAGCCGCTTGTCAGCTTCTGACTCTGGTCTCTGTTAAATGCATCAACGGGAAGTTTTGTTCCCGTCTTCATTTTTTCTAGTAATGGAGAAAGGTTATCCTCCGGAATGGGGAAGATAACCGCTATCGGTTGCAATTGCGTAATAACTGCAATGCCATTTGCGTCTGTCGCATGAATAATATTGCCGGGGTCAACCTGACGCAGACCAATTCTGCCCCCGATTGGAGCTGTTATGCGCGTATATAGCAATTGCAATTTGGCATTTTCAATGAGCCCTTGATCAACCTTCACCGCGCCTTCATACTGACGCACAAGGGCAGCCTGAGTGTCGAGCTGCTGCTTTGATATGGAATCCTGTTCAACCAATATCTGATATCGTTTGAGATCAAGCCTCGCGTTGTCCAGCAGGGCTTGATCCTTTGTCATTTGCCCGATCGTCTGGGTCAATTGAGCCTCAAAGGGTCGCGGATCTATTTCTGCGAGTGTGCTTTGTTTTCCTATTATCTGACCCTCTTGAAAGAGCACCTTCATCAGTTGCCCGTCAACGCGACTCTTGACGGTTACGGTGTTGAGAGGAGTTACGGTCCCGAGGCCGGAAATATAAACCCTGATATCGCCTTTTTTGACGACGGCCGTTGCTACAGGAATTGAGCGAGCAGGCGCCGGTTTGGTTTGTTGAGTTCCCACGCCGGACCTCATATAAAGAGTGAGGCCGGTGATGAGAATGAAGGCTGCAGCACAAAGGTGCCATCGATAACGCCTGATCATTGCAATCCGCGACTTAAGCGAAGAACTCTTCTTCCCATGCTCTTCTTCAAGCATCATGATCGATAACCCCTCTTCGCATAAAGTTCGCGCATGGCGACATAGATTTACAGGGACGTTCCCATCCAGGCACTACTTCATCCCTCTGCCAAAGTATAAACGGACTAAACGTACCGTGCAAGTCTACCCACGGAAGCGAGTTATTGGATTATATTCGAGCGCTTAGACCGACACTGCTCTCTCAACCCAGCCAAGTTCGACCATGTATCCACGGGCATGCCCATCGGATAAGGCAATGAGGAAACCTTCACGTGAGAGCATTCGGTTGTCGACTGGCTATTTTGCTTGTATACTCAAATTAATATCAATACATGAATTGTGATTCAATCGATCTCATTCCTCCGGGAACACCCGGGCAACGGTTATTACAACCATCGCAAGAAAGGATTGGTGGGGAAAAAGATGGGCGAGATGCACGAACCGTTTGATTTCAAGGCATGTGCAAACATCCTCAAGTCAACCGGGAGGAGCGTGGGAAACCTTCATCAACTCCGGGACGAAATACAAAGGGCAAGTGGTTCATCCATTTTCCACCATACGTACCAGTATTTTCTCAAGGGTCGCATGCTCGAATACACGAACGACTTCGCTGAGTGGACAGGGGAGGCTCTGGGCGATCGTGCGCTTGCCGAAGAACTCTCGAACATAGATCCCTATGACTTTACAGATATTGAAGGCCTCAGAAATGAGCTATTCAGGGTGATAAGCAGTCACATGGAGAAACACCCGGAGCCGCGTGAACCGATGCCGGGCAATGAGTTTTATTTTAACGAGACTGTCACCCTGATCTATCCGGTGGGAATCAGGGCGTCCAATCTGGCCGAGCTTTATTCCGCCATAAAGTACGTCGACGCAGGTTCAATTTACTATCACTTTTATGAAGCCCGGAGACGAGGAGGAGGGCCTGCGGACGATTTTTCCACATGGATTGAAAAAGCCTTGGCCAAAACGGAACTGGCCGGCAGGATTAGGGCCATCGATCCTCTCATGTACACGGTCGAACAGGTTCGCACAACCCTGTCAAGGATTATCGAGTATGAGGTAAGAAGGGATATTGAGGTGCCTCCGCAATGATTGAACAATACGCCGATATTGCTCCGCAGGGAGATATTCTGCTTCTTCGGAAGCTCCGCGACAGACTGAAGGGCAGATCATTCCTCCACATCAATTCGACGAGGGCTGGGGGCGGAGTTGCAGAGATACTGAATAGGATGATTCCGATACTGAGAGATCTCGACATCGATGCGCGATGGGAGGTGATTAGTGGAGATGAACGGTTCTTCGATATCACGAAGAAAATCCACAATGCGCTCCAGGGCAGGATGGAAACAATAGATGAAGATATGTGGCAGTATCACCTGGAAGTCAACAGGATGAATGCGCAGAATCTCCGTCTGGATGCCGACGCCGTTCTTATTCACGATCCTCAGCCGCTTCCATTGATAGAATACAAGAGTATGGGTACATGGCTGTGGCGGTGCCACATAGACATGTCGAGTCCGGTCCGGAGCGTCTGGGACCACCTCAACGGCTTTTGCACAAAATACGATGCGGCTATTTTCTCAGTCCCGAAATTCACACGGACGCTCCCCATCGACGAATTTATTATATCACCCTCGATCGATCCGCTCAGTGACAAGAACAGAGATCTGTCTCAAAGCGAAATCAATTCTACTATGGATAATTTGAAGATACCGCAGGACCGTCCGATTATCCTCCAGGTGTCACGGTTCGACAGGTTCAAGGACCCAATCGGCGTAATACAGGCATTCAGGATGGCCAGAAAATACAATGACTGTATTTTAGTACTTGCGGGCAGTCCTGCAACGGATGACCCGGAAGGCGCGATGGTCTTAAGTGAAGTTCAGGAGGCAGTCGGCGAAGATGCCGATATACATGTTCTGATGCTTCCGCCCTTCAGCGACAAAGAAATCAATGCTCTTCAACGCGTCGCCACAGTCGTCCTTCAGAAGTCGCTGAGAGAAGGCTTTGGTCTCACCGTATCTGAGACGATGTGGAAGGGGAAACCCGTCATTGGTGGTGCTGTCGGCGGTATTCCCCTGCAGATAATTCACGGCGTTACGGGGTTTCTGGTGCATTCCGTCGAAGGCGCTGCGTTCAGAATCCGCCAAATTCTCAATGACCCGGAGACGGCAAAAAAAATGGGCGACAACGGCCGCGAATATGTGAGGGCCAATTTTCTCATAACTCGTCAGATACGGGATTATCTGTCCCTCTGGTACTCAATGGAAAACAGGGGCGCTAATATTCTGGAGCTTTAAGATCATGCTCCCCGACGAACTCCCCTGGCGGCTGGATTTGGGCGCTACTGTCCTTGATTCCAGTAAAGTCTGCTTTAAAGTCTGGGCGCCAGCCGCGACCGAACTGTCCGTAGCGCTGCAATCCCGGGGTTATGATCGAGCAATCCCGATGAACAAAGATGAACGAGGGTATTTTTCGGCGACTGCGTCGGATGTCCGCGCAGGTGAGGACTATTTCTATGCCGTGGACGGGCAGTCGCGCTATCCCGACCCGGCTTCCCGATTTCAGCCCCAGGGGGTTCATGGCCCTTCTCGCATAGTTGATCCCGATACGTTTCAGTGGGAAGACGATGCGTGGGAAGGCATCTCATTGAGAAATTACATAATTTATGAGCTTCATGTCGGGACGTTTACGCATGAGGGGGACTTTGCTTCGGTTACCCGCAACCTTGATTATCTGGCGGATCTTGGGATAACGGCCCTGGAGTTGATGCCGGTTGCGCAATTTCCCGGAAGTCGAAATTGGGGGTATGACGGGACCTTTCCTTTTGCCCCTCAGAACACTTACGGGGGGCCTGAAGGGTTGAAGGCCTTGATTAATAGCGCGCATAAAAGAGGGATTGCCGTTGTCCTTGACGTCGTCTACAATCATTTCGGGCCAGAAGGCAACTGGCTGCACAGATTCGGCCCGTATTTTACGGACAGATACAAAACGCCGTGGGGCGACGCAGTGAATTTTGACGGTCCCTTCAGCGATGAAGTAAAACGCTTCTTCATAATCAATGCACTTTATTGGATCATGGAGTATCATGTTGATGCCCTGAGGTTGGACGCAGTGCATGGAATCCTCGACTCAGGCGCACACCACTTCCTGCAAGAATTGTCCGATGCCGTGCATGCTCTGTCTGACAGAAGTGGCCGACAGGTCTTTCTGATCGCGGAAAGCGACCTTAACGACGTGAAAATTATTAATCCTGCCGAGAAGGGCGGATATGCGCTGGATGCGCAATGGAACGATGATTTTCATCATGCCCTTCATGCGGTCCTGACCGGAGAAAAGCAAGGCCATTACGAGGACTTTGGAAGCCTGAGCGACTTTGCGACAGCCCTGCGCGAGGGATTTGTTTACTCCGGCAGATATTCATATTACAGAAAGCGCAGACACGGCAACAGTTCGCTGGAAAGACCGGCCGAGCAATTTGTCGTCTTCGCACAGAGTCATGACCAGGTGGGCAACAGGGCCAAAGGTGACAGGTTGAGCGGAGTTTTATCCCTGGAGAAACTTAAGCTTGCGGCGGCGAGTTTCCTGCTGTCTCCATATATCCCCCTTCTTTTTATGGGCGAGGAATACGGAGAGCCCGCGCCGTTTCTCTACTTTGTGAGTCATGCCGATGCCGCACTTCTTGAAGCGGTGCGTGAGGGCAGAAGATCCAGGTTTTCGGACTTCCGTATCGACGAGCCGTTGCCTGATCCCGCAGATAAAGAAACCTTCGAGGCGTCCGCGCTTACTTTGAGTCTCCATGATAAAGAGTGGCATAACGCTCTTTTTATGTTTTACAAAGAGCTGATCAGACTGAGAAAGACCATTCCGGCCCTGGTTCATCTCAGTAAAGAACATCTGGAAATCGATTGTAAAAGCCGCGAAGGGACACTCGTAATGAGGAGATGGTTCGATACTGATGAAGTTTTCTGCGTCATGAATTTCAACGCGCGCGTCGTGAGCATTGAACTGTCTCCGCCCATGGGAAGATGGCGCAGGGTGCTTGACTCATCAACGAAAGAGTGGTTCGGCGCAGGCTCGCTCTCCCCTGAGTTTGTTGTTTCATACCCTTCGAGGATCTCACTCTCCCTAAATGCCTACTCCTTGTCTTTGTACAGGAGATTGACCAAGGAGCCTTAAATGGAAAAGTTTGTCTGCATCCACGGACATTTCTATCAGCCGCCCCGGGAAAATCCATGGCTTGAGGAGATCGAGGTGCAGGATTCGGCATATCCTTACCATGACTGGAACGAAAAGGTATCAGCCGAATGTTACGCACCGAACGCGGCCTCACGGCTCTTATCCGGAGAAGGGCGCATTACTGACATAGTGAGCAATTATTCAAGGATAAGTTTCAATTTTTCTCCCACGCTCCTTGCATGGATGAAGATCCATGACTCGGAATTGTATCAATCCATACTCGATGCAGACCGCCAGAGCGTCGAGTGGCGCTCCGGCCACGGAAACGCCATTGCTCAACCTTACAATCACCTAATTATGCCTCTCGCCACTTTGCGCGATAAATATTCTCAGACACTATGGGGAATAAGGGACTTCGAGCACCGCTTCGGTAGATTCCCTGAAGGCATGTGGTTGCCTGAGACCGCCGTAGACATGGAGACGCTTGAAGTGCTGTCAAAGTGCGGTATCCGGTTCACGATCCTGTCACCGCGACAGGCGGCGCGGGTCAGAAAGATCGGCACCGGCCGCTGGAAGGATGTGAGCGGAGAGCGTATCGATTCATCTCAATCATATCTCTGCGTTCTTCCTTCGGGTCGCAGCATAAACCTGTTTTTTTACGATGCGCCAATATCCCGGGCCATTGCTTTTGAAGGGCTGTTGAACCGAGGCGAGGATTTCGTCGGTCGTATTCTCTCCGGCCTCTCCGATGAGAGACAGTGGCCCCAGATCGTCGCCATTGCGACCGACGGCGAAACGTACGGCCATCACCACAGATTTGGTGATATGGCCCTTGCCTATGCTCTGCATCATCTGGAATCGAATGGCCTCGCAATACTTACAAACTTTGGTGAGTATCTCGAAAAGAACCCTCCCCAAACTGAGGTGCAGATATTTGAAAACACATCGTGGAGTTGCAGTCATGGCATAGAACGCTGGAGAAGCAATTGCGGTTGCAATTCGGGCTCGCGACCTGAATGGAGCCAGCAGTGGAGGGCGCCGTTGCGCGAAGCCTTCGATCATCTGAGGGATGCATTATCACCGTTGTTTGAGGCAGGTATGGGGAAACTTTTAAGGGAGCCCTGGGGGGCGCGGGATGATTATGTAGGGGTTATTCTCGATCGCAGGGTTGAAAACTCGGATGCCTTTCTTGGAAGCTGGGCAAAGAAGCGTTTGTCGACTGCCGAAAGAATTGAGGTCATGAAATCCATGGAGATGCAGCGCCATGCGATGCTGATGTATACGAGCTGCGGTTGGTTTTTTGATGAGCTGTCAGGCATCGAGACGCTTCAGGTCTTGCAGTATTGCGGTAGGGCGATCCAACTTGCGCAGGATCTCTACGGCATTGACCTCGAAACAGGCTTCACGGAACGTCTGTCGCGTGCGTTATCGAACATATCTGACAACAAGGACGGCGCGCACATATTTCGAACATTGATTAAACCTTCTGCCGTAGATTTGGGTAAACTCGCGATCCACTACGCAATCAGTTCTCTGATCAAAGATTACAGCGAGTCGGAAAAGATCTACTGTTTCTCGGTGAAACGGGAAGACTACCAGCGACATCAGGTTGCGGAGACAAAAATCGCAGTTGGAAGAGTAGCCGCCTCCTCCGACATTACAGGGGAAACCGGAACTTTCAATTTCTGCGCCCTGCACCTGGGCGGCCATGTCTTCAGCGGCGGGATGATGCCATATCGTGACGAGGAAACATATCGGAACATGAAGGATGAAATAACCAACTCCTTTGAACAAGGAGCTTTGGTTGACATCATCAGATTGCTCGACCAGCATTTCGGTGCGGGCAATTTCTCCCTTCTGAACCTCTTCAAGGATGAGCAGCGCAGGATTCTTGGTATTGTTACAGCTGAAACGGAAAAGGAATTGGAAGACCTTCTCCGGCTCACCTACGAAAAAAATCACGCTTTGATGAGATTTCTCTCTGACACGGGAACCCCGGTGCCGAAAGCCTTAAAATCGGCCGCGGAGTTATCGCTCAACACGCACCTTGGGAAAGGCCTGAAGCAGCCGGTTGTCGAAGAGTCCGTGATCAGAGAAAGCTTGAACGAGATGAGAAAATGGGGGCTTGCCATAGACACGACAGAACTTGAGTTTATGCTACGACGGAAGATCGAGGCGATGATGGGAGATCTGGCCAAAAAGCCCGCCGACACGTCGCTCTTGACATCAATTAATGCATTACTCGGGCTTCTGAAGGCGCTGCCCTTTGAGGTGAACCTCTGGCAGATCCAGAACAGTTACTACATGATTGCTAATAAGTTTTATGGGGATTTCCTCCTGAAAGCGAATACCGGCGACGGGGCGGCTGGAGAGTGGATCGAAGCGTTCGGGAAGATGGGTGATCAGCTTATGTTTAACACCTCTTCCGTACTCGAGAAGGGCTAATATGGAAACTAGCGGGGACAAGCCAGTTGTGCCCTTCCCCAGGATACCCATAGCTACCTACAGGCTTCAGTTCAACCGCCTATTCAGGTTTCCGGACGCGAAGAAGATTGTTCGCTACCTGCACGATCTCGGCATCACAGATGTATATGCCTCGCCATATCTGAAGGCCCGAAAGGGGAGCCTGCACGGATACGACATTGTGGATCCGACTTTGTTGAACCCGGAACTGGGAAGCGAGCATGAATATGATGAATTCATGCGAGAACTCATTCGTTTCGGGATGGGGCAAATCCTCGATATCGTACCTAATCATATGTGTGCCGACAGCGATAACCCTTGGTGGATGGACGTCATGGAGAACGGACCATGCGCGTCGGCAGCAGGATTCTTTGACATCGACTGGAATCCCGCCGAGGAAAGGCTTCGAAACCGAGTGCTTCTGCCGGTTTTGGCAGACCAGTATGGCAAGGTTCTTGAAAGGCAGGAATTGAGGCTCGCCTTCGGCGATGGCGCCTTTTCCCTCCACTATGATGATCTTAAGCTTCCACTGCAGCCTAATACATATATCTCAGTGCTTCAGCACCGCTTGGACATCCTCCAGAAGGACGCTCCACCCGATGCCCCTCACATCGTGGAGTTTCTGAGCATTGTTACCGCCCTGAAACATTTGCCTTTGCCCATGGAGACCGACAAGGAGAGAATAGCCGAACGTTATCGTGAAAAAGAAATCATCAAAAAGCGCCTCGCCCGGCTTTGCGCTGAAAGTCCGTCAATCGATGACTTCATCGGCGAAAACGTTCATGCCTTCAACGGAAGCAAGGGTGATCCCGGGAGCTTCGACCTCCTTGACAGGCTTCTTGACGAACAGGTGTGGAGGCTTTCTTTTTGGCGCGTTGCGTCGGAAGAGATAAATTATCGAAGGTTTTTTGATATTAATCATATCGCGGCAATTCATATGGAAGATGAAAACGTCTTCAGGGAAACCCATAAGCTGATACTGGATTTTGTCGCGCAAGGGAAAATATCGGGTCTGAGAGTTGATCATCCCGATGGGCTCTACAATCCAGAGGAGTATTTCAAGAGACTACAACGGAGTTGTTTCGTCCAGAGGGATGTTGCAGTTCATGACGGAGCTGCAAGCATCCCTTCGGGCGGCCAGTCCGGCGATAAAACACCGCGAGAACGCGAATATGAAGAGATCTTATCCTCAACTCCGCAATTTAAGCCTTTTTATATTGTCGGTGAAAAGATCATCACGAAGGGAGAAAAAATCCCCGAGGGATGGCCTATTTTCGGCACAACAGGCTATGTCTTCCTCAATTCCGTGAACGGCATTTTTGTCGATTCAAGGAATGCGAAAAGTTTCGACAAATTGTATTCGCGATTCGCGCGATCAAACATAAATTTTCAGGACCTGGTATACGAAAAGAAGAAGCTTGTGATGCAGGTGGCCATGTCCGGTGAGATCAGCACGCTCGGCCACTATCTGGACAATGTCTCCGAAAAGAATAGACATACGAGAGATTTCACACTGTACAGTCTGACAAGGGCGATCATGGAAATTATCGCCTTCTTCCCCGTATACAGATCGTATATAAACTCGCCTGACGTCAATGAGAAAGATCGACAGCACATAGAGTATGCCGTGGCCAAGGCGAAACTGAAGAATCCGGCTATGAGCACATCGATTTTTGATTTTCTCAAAGATGTACTCTTGCTGCGATTCCCGGATGACTTGGGCGATGAGGACAGGAAACATCGGCTGGACTTCGTCATGAAGTTCCAGCAATTTACCGGCCCTGTGATGGCAAAAGGGCTTGAAGATACCGCCTTCTATATATACAACCGTCTTATTTCCCTCAATGAAGTCGGGAGCAGCGCCGAGAGGTTCGGCACGACGCTGGAAGCCTTTCACGGACAGAACATTGAGAGAGGAAAAACATGGCCTCATTCTCTCATTACCACTTCTACGCACGATACAAAGCGTGGCGAAGACGTCAGGGCGCGGATTAACGTGCTGTC
>DATHDH010000289.1:0-21782 GCA_035319145.1 Dissulfurispiraceae bacterium
TCTCTTTGGCGTCGAACACCTTCATCTGAGCGAGCAACTCCTCCGCATTCTGCTCTTCGAAGACCTCGGTCCTGCCTGACTCCAGAAATCGGTGGATATGCAGCCCTGTCAGCCGCCCGTGCGAGCATGCCCGAATTACCGTGTCAGGGCCGATGACACAATCGCCGCCTGCAAAAATTGCTGGCTTGTGGGTCATGAATGTCCTGTCGACAACAACAGTCCCCTTTTTAGTTATCTCAACCCCCGGTAGGCTCGTCAGACATCCGTAATCAGACTCCTGCCCGATGGTTGGCACCAGGACATCGGCATCGATGAAGAAACCGGAGTTGGGCACCGGCACAGGCCGTCTCCTGCCGGAGGCATCCGGCTCTCCGAGTTCCATGCGGGAGCACTCAAGCCCCTTCACCTTCCCCTCTTCGCCAACGATGCGATCAGGGGCCGTCAGGAAATGGAACTGCACGCCCTCAGCAATCGCATCGCTGATTTCAACGTGATCAGCGGGCATCTCCGCCCTCGTGCGGCGGTAGACGACATGCACCTCTTCAAACCCGAGCCGAAAACCCATTCGCGCAGAGTCGATTGCGACATTTCCGCCGCCGATCACAACAAGCTTCTTTCCGGTCGGCGTCGGCTCGCCAAGATTCGCAAAGCGCAGGAAAAAGACGCCGGGGATAAATCCTTCGTAGTTCTTATCTTCGCCCTCGATGCCGAGTTTCTTGTGGCAATGGCACCCCATCGCAAGAAAGACCGCCTTGAATCCCTGCTGCTCCAGGTCTTCGATGGCGAAATCGATGCCGAGCGTTTTGTTGTAACGGATGGTGACGTCCAGTTTTTCGATGGCTGCAACTTCATCGCGAAGTATGCTGCGCGGCAGCCGGTAATCAGGAATGCCGACGGCGGTCATGCCGCCGGGTTCCGGGAGCGTTTCAAAAATGGTTACCGGATATCCCTGCAGCGCGAGGAAGTGAGCGCATGTAAGGCCTGCAGGGCCGGCGCCGACAACGGCTATTCGGGCTTCTTTCGCTACGACTGCGCGGGTTCGCTCATTTGAACCATGCTCCAGCGCATGATCGGCGACAAAGCGCTTGAGGTGTTTAATCTGTATCGGTTCATCAATCAGCGTCCTGCGGCAGTTGCTCTCGCAGGGCCGCGTGCAGACCCTGCCGACAACCCCCGGCAGAGGGAGGCGCTGACAGATTACATCGAGAGATTTGTCGAATCTTCCGAGCTTGATCTCTTCGACATATTTCGGTACGTCGAGATGGATCGGGCAAGCCTGCATGCAAGGAGCAGTAAGCAGCGATTCATAATGCTGCAATGGATTAGCGAGTCGGCTGCTTGCCAGAAGGCGTTCGGGAAAGGTGTCGATTACATGAATGAGTGCGTGCGGTGTTGTCTGTCCGATCTGGCACATGGAAGCCGTCGCGATAGTGTGCGCGAGGGCGCGGATATCGGCAAGATCACCGGCGTCGGCTTTTCCTGCTGAGACCTTTCGGAATGCTTCGAGAAGCGCCTTCGAGCCGAAACCGCACGGCATGCACTGGCCGCATGAGTAACGTACAAATGCACCGCAATACTCCTCGCAGAGCGCTGTGATATTAAGGTCGGCATCGAAGAGGCGAATCCCTCCCCATCCAATCAGGGCAAGAGGTTCCCGCGTACCTGTGTGCGGAGCCCTGTCATCGAGAACCGGAGAGCCGCTCCAGTAACTGTAAGAAATTGCCGTCATTTCTAAAGCGCCTCAACGGCGGCCAGAAAGCGCGCCGTATCCGCCAAATCGTCAAAGACTTCATCCGCATCCGTTTCATCGAGAATGCCTCGATCATACGGCCCGGTAGCAACTGCTATGCAACGTGCGCCGTACGGTTTGGAGCACGCGACATCACGGGGCGTATCTCCGACAATTATGCATTGCCGCGCCTCAATCGGACGGCCATGCATATCCATAAACCTCTGCATCGCTATGGGCAGCAGCTGGTTGCGATCTTCATGGTCGCTGCCGAAGGCGCCGCAGATGAAGTGCCGGTAAATCGCGAACGTTTCGAGTTTTATGCGTGCCCCGGCCTCCAGGTTGCCGGTCAGGAGGCCGACAGAAAAGTCGGGCATTGCGCTGAGGGCCCGGAGAGCGGCCAGTACGCCGGGCTTCAGGTGTTTCTTCTTGCTTTTCCGCATCTCTTCGGCAAGATGGGTCAGATATGCTGCAATAAGCCGGGGAACTATGCCGTTTTCGCCCGGAAGCCCATGGTGTACCAAGCCTTCCCGGATGATCTGGGGGTCAGTTTTGCCCGCCATGCTGATGTCCTGAAAGGCATTCTCAATGTCGAATTGATCCCGAAACGCGAGTTCCAGGGAGCGGGTTCCCGCTCCGCCCGCGCTGAGCAGCGTACCATCGATGTCGAACAAGATCAGTTTCATAATATATACAGTAATTCTTCAATTTGGAGTGCGTCAACTCCGCCCTGCCGCGCCATTCTTTCGCGCTTTCACCCTGTCGCGCTATAATAACGCTTACACATTTCGGGAGGCATTATGGACATTGAGGGAATGAAGCATCGGCTTGTCGAACTCATTTATACCAAATCATTCAAATACAGCGCAGAACCGGTTTTCAAACTCGTCTCGGGCAGGATGAGCAATTATTACTTCAACTGCAAGGCGGTAACGCTCCACCCGGAAGGTATGTATCTCATCGGCAATATCATTTTTTCGATGATCAAGGATCTTCATCCCGCCGGAATCGGCGGCCTCACCCTCGGGGCAGACCCCATTGCAGACGCAGTCGCTTATGCGTCGTATGTTGCGCAGGCCCCGGTCGAGGCATTTGTCGTTAGAAAAAGCGCCAAGACCCACGGCACCATGCAATGGATTGAAGGAAATGTGGCAGCGGGTGACGGCATCATTGTCGTGGACGACGTCATTACAACCGGCAAGTCGACAATTGAAGCCATCACGCGTGCCCATGAGGCCGGGCTGAAGATAGTGAAGGTTATTGCACTGGTCGATCGCCAGGAGGGCGGATACGAAGCAATTATGGAGAAGCTGCGGGAGATAGGTTCTGGTGCGGCGGTTGAGACAGTGGTGCGCCGTGACGATGTCATGGCTTTGTATCGGGGATAGCAGATCGACATGCTTGGCCTGACCCGCGGCGGGAGTGTCGTGTTCTCATGCGTGCAGACGTGCGCCGAGATCTGCTGTACCGGCGCGACGATGCTTACGATAGATGAGTTCGCAAAACTCTTCAGGTTTTTTGCCGTTACAGCCGGATTCCGCGCATATACTCCGGCCAATGCCGAACATCGAGATTTCCTCGATACCGTCGGCGAGCGGATTGGCGAAAAATATGTCATCGGCGATTTTATCGCCGGCAACTGGCGGCGCAAGCGCTGCTCAATGCTCGCTGCAGATCGCACATGCCGCCTGCATGAAAGCGGTTTCAAGCCGATGCAGTGCCAGATAGTGCCACTCTGTGCAGTCTTTCCCGAATCCGTTCAGCCGGATGTGCTTGCACAGCAGCAGGCCGGAGCGTTCCGCGGCTGCTGGGGTTTTCAGGACGGAACCCGTACGGGTGCCATCCTGTGGGATGCGGGGCGTATCGTGAATGAAGATATCCGCGAGCCGTTTTATCGCTATCGAGAAGGCATGGTCCGGCAGCGTATCTACCTGCAGACCATTCTCAATGCCCTGAAAGGAGAGGACGCGTATCATCGTATGCTGGCCGGAAAAACAATGCTGGAAGCAGCGTGGCCGGCTGACCTGCTGCTCGGTCTTCTGCATCAGGCCGGGTTTTCTCCTGAGCAGACGAGGACATATATCACTGTCCAGAGTGAGATGTGCCGGCAGGAGCTTGATGCGACGCCCGAGGCCACGGTCTTTCAGGACAGTCTCCTTGAGCTTCAGGCGGCGCAGCGCTGTATCGGTTCATTGTGAATCCGCTTTGATTATTGCGTGTGAAAGGAGTTATTCGGCATGAGCAAACAGGAAGAGGCCCCGGATTATTTTGCGGAGGGAAACGAACATTTAAAGGCGGGACGCTATAAAGAGGCGATCGAGGCCTACGAAGCTTTTCTGAAAGAAGGCGAGTCGGCAGATGTGCACAATAACCTTGGGCTTGCTCATTTTCAGAACGGGGATCTCGATACGGCTACGAAGGAATTCGAAAAAGCACTGACATTGGCCCCGGACTTCGCCCCGGCGCACGCCAATATGGGGCTTGCCCTTCTGAACAAGAAAGAGTTTGCTGAAGCAGTCGGTCCGCTTGAAAAGGCCCTGGCGCTAGATCCGAACCTCGCCGAGGCGAATTATAACCTTGGCCTGGCCCTTTACCGTTCAGGGAAGGTGGCTGAGGCGATTGTGGCGTATGAACGGTTTATCGCCGAGGCACCGGGCAGCTATAAGAATTATATTGAAGGCGTTGAACAGATACTACAACAGCTGAAGAAGCAGCAGCAAGACGCTTCATAGTCCGCGTTATTTCATCGCCGGTGCGGGCTATTCGCTCTCAAGCGAGCCGACTAGCCCCCCTGTAGTGATGGAATGCATAGTTATGCAAGAGACGTTGCATGGCAATAGTCATTGCCGCGCCCGCTCTTTGAAACGGACTCCCGCCCCAGCGAATCCCTTAATTTTAGATTGTATTCGCATATTGTGATTATTCCAATTTAAAAACAGTAGGTTAGTTGCAGACTTGACAAGTGCGTCGAAAAAGGGTAAAAAATAATTAGCACTCAGCATTCTAGAGTGCTAATTGATGGCCATCGCCTTGCAGTGGCGGAATAGGGCGTTGGCGACTATCATCGGGTGTTCACCGTTACGGAAGAGGTGGATCGGGACAAAATAGAGGCGTCGGTGAAGAACGGCGTATTCACAATCCTGCTGCCTAAGTTGACCGCCGTGAAAACAAGGAAGATAGCGGTTCAGGCAGGGGCATAGCGAAGGGAGGATACCATGGCGTTCAAGAGTCTTGTTCCGTCGGGAAAAGAACCGGCAAAAGAAGATCATCCCGTCGATCTATTTCGTGATGAAATGAACAGGCTGTTCGACAACTTCTTCCGCGGGTTCGACATCGAACCTTTCGGGGGGCGTATTGCAGGCTTCAGCCCGAAAATCGACGTTGTTGAAACCGACGCTGAGATTAAAGTTGCCGCAGAGCTCCCGGGGATGGAAGAGAAAGACATCGATGTGTCTCTGACCAAAGATGCGTTGAGCATCAGGGGAGAAAAGAAGGTCGAAAAAGAAGACAAGGGCAAGGATTTTTACCGTATGGAGCGTTCGTATGGCTCGTTCAGCAGGACGATTCCCCTCCCGGTAGAAGTCGATGCTGATAAAGTCCTCGCTGACTTTAAGAAGGGCGTCCTGACGGTTACCCTGCCGAAATCAGCCAAGGCAATCAAGGCATCCAAAAAGATTGCAGTAAAGGCTAAATAAGACATAATGCCCTTGCGGCGGGGGAGCCGAGTCTCCCCTGCCGTGCGGAACAACCATCGGCTGAACCTTCCGATTAAACCGGGACGCGAGGTATTCGGTCTGATCAAGCGAAGGGTTTTTCCGGTCGCTGTCATTTCAGTTTGCAATCCGAAGAACAAGGCTGTTTCACAAGGAGGTAACATGCAGAAACGCCACAAGACATTTTTTGCCGCGACATTTATTCTGATCGGACTGATTGTCGGCTTGACGATCTCGTCCAGTCTGAATATCCAGACCCACGGCAATACGCAGGAGCCGAAGGTTTCGCAGGAGACTATCGATATTCTCAACAAATCGAGCCGTGCCATGGCGGAACTGACCGCTGCGGTCAAGCCGGCGGTCGTAAATATCTCGACCTCAAAAACGATAAAAGGGCAGGCATTAAAGCACCCGTTCTTTGATGACCCGTTCTTCCGCAGGTTTTTCGGTGACGAGTTCGGACAGGGTCAAAAGCCGCGCGACCGCAAACAGGCCAATCTCGGGTCGGGCGTCATCGTCGACAAGGACGGTTATATCCTGACGAACAATCACGTTGTTAAAGATGCTGATGATATACAGGTGCGTCTTTCCGACAAGCGCGAGTTCAAAGGCAAGGTTGTCGGCACCGACCCCAAGAGCGATCTCGCGGTGGTGAAGATTGATGCACATAACCTCCCGCTCCTGAAACTCGGAGACTCCGACAAGCTGCAGGTCGGCGAGACCGTTCTCGCCATCGGCAACCCGTTCGGACTGAGCCAGACGGTGACACAGGGAATCGTCAGCGCAATCGGGAGATCCAATGTCGGCATTTCCGACTATGAGGATTTCATCCAGACCGATGCAGCCATCAATCCCGGCAATTCAGGCGGCGCACTTGTCAATGTTCGCGGAGAACTTGTCGGCATCAATACCGCCATTTTCAGCACGACCGGCGGGTATCAGGGTGTCGGGTTCGCCATTCCGAGCAGCATGGCGAAGTCGATTATGGAGAGCCTCATCAAGAAAGGCAAGGTCGTCCGCGGCTGGCTCGGCGTATCGATTCAGCCGGTAACGCAGGAGCTTGCGCAGCAGTTCAAACTGAAAGACGAAAAAGGCGCCCTGGTCGGCGATGTAATGGACGGTAGTCCGGCAGAAAAGGCCGGGCTGAAGCGCGGAGATGTGATCGTTGAATTCGACGGTAAGGAAGTGGGGGATCCGTCAAGCCTGCGCAATACGGTTGCAGCGACTGCGCCCGGCAAGGATGTCCCGGTGACATTCATCCGCGAGGGCAAGGCAATGAATGCGACCGTGCGCATTGCCGAACTGCCGGCTGACCTGCAGGCGCGATCAGCAGTCAAAAGCTCCAGCGGCATCAAAGGGGTGACCGTGCAGAATATAACCCCCGAGGTGCGCAATGCGCTGGATTTGCCGAAACGTGTACAGGGCGTGGTCGTTACTGATGTTGAGGACGGTTCTCCTGCGGATTCCGTGCTGGCAAAGGGAGATGTCATTGCCCAGGTGAATCGGAGCGATGTCAAGAGCGTGAAGGAATATGAGGCGGCGCTTGCGAAGGCGAAGGGCAAGGCGCTGCTGTCCATTTATCGGAACGGCTCATTCCTGTATGTAACCGTCCCGGAATAACGGCAGCAACAGATTCAGTTATTGCGGCGCATCGTGAAAGCGGGGCGGCAAAAATATGCCGCCCCGCTTTTTCATTCCGGTTTCCTGCCGGCGCGGGATATCCGCTCTCAAACGAGCTGATTAGCCTCCGTGCAGCATTGGACAGAATAGCCGTGCAATAGACGTCGTGTTGCAATGATCACTTTGCCTTGCCCGCTCGCGCGGGCCAAGAGAACTCAGGCACCTCATTTGCTCAGGACATCCCGCACCCGCTATGTGTGAAGAGGGCTATAAATAAGTGAACTATGAATCGTTTTCGTGCTGGGGTTTTTCGACCAGCTGCTCCAAAGCGAGCAGCAGCGCCGAGTGATCGAGATCGGCACCTCCCGCATTGCTCAATGAAGCATAGAGCAGGCGTGCGCTTGCTGTTCCCGGAAGCGTAAGGCCGAGAGCGAGTGCCGTGTCGAGCACAATGTTCAGATCCTTTTGCTGAAGTCTGATGCGAAAGCCGGGCTTAAAATTCCTTTCAAGCATGCGCCGGCCATGCAAATCCAGAATGCGGCTCTGCGCGAATCCGCCGAGCAATGCCTCGCGAACCTTTGCTGGATCGGCCCCTGCGTGTTCCGCGAAGAGAAGCGCTTCGCTCACGGCCTGTATGGTTCCCGCCACAACGATCTGGTTTGCCGCCTTGCATATCTGACCCGCGCCGTTTGGGCCGATCAGCGTAATCATCTTGCCCATGATTTCAAAATACGGTTTCACCTTTTCGAACACCTCAGGATCACCGCCGACCATAATGGAGAGCGTCGCATTTTCCGCTCCGACCTGGCCTCCCGAAACCGGTGCGTCGAGCATGAAGCAGCCCTTTTCCGAGATGCGTTTCGCGAAGTCCTTTGTTGCAAGCGGCGAGATGGTGCTCATATCAACAACGATTGATCCGGCCTTCAGCCCCTCTACCACACCATTGTTACCGAAGAGAACGCTTTCGACATCAGGAGTATCCGACACCATCGTGAAAATGATCGCGGATTTCTCGGCAACCTTGCGCGATGAAGTGCAAGCGACCGCCCCGGCGGCAGCGAGTTCCTGCACGGCTGCTTGCGACCTGTTGTAGATAGCCAGCATTTGGCCGGAAGCGAGCAGATGGCGGGCCATCGGTTTTCCCATAATGCCGAGTCCGATAAAGCCGAGTTGAGCCATTCATATCCTCCTTAACGCGTTGAATATTCCTCAAGCCAGCCGAGACCGGCTTCAGCTGTCGCAGCGGGCTTGTACTCGCAGCCGATCCAGCCTGTGTATCCCGCGGCGTCTATGGAACGGAACAGGTTTCGGAAGTTGATCTCTCCGGTTCCGGGCTCGTGGCGCCCCGGCACATCGGCAATCTGGATATGGGCAATTCTGTCAATATTCCGCAGCACGGTGGCGGTAAGGTTTCCTTCCATCATCTGCATGTGATAGACGTCGTATTGCAGAAAGAGATTCGGATGCCCGACCTCGCGCATCAAATCAAGCGCATCGCGGGTATGTACGAGCGCAAATCCCGGAATGTCAAAGGTGTTCAACGGCTCAATCAGCAGGCGGATGCCGTTTTCTGCAAGCTGTTGTACGGCAAAACGCAGATTCTCGATCAGTGTCGTTCGAACGACGGTATGCTCGATGCCGACAGGAGCTTTTCCGACAAGACAGTTCAGCAGGTCGCATTCGAGTATTCGAGCATAATGAATTGCACGGTCGACGCCTTCCCTGAACTCTGCCTCCCTGCCGGGAATGCACGCGACGCCGCGTTCCCCGGCCTCCCAATCGCCTGCAGGTAAATTATGAAGCACCTGTATCAGCCGGTTCTCCTTCAGCAGAGCGGCAAGGTCTTCGGCAGGCAAGTCATAGGGGAAAAGGTACTCGACTCCTGAGAACCCTGCCCGCGCCGCACTGGCGAAACGGTCCGTGAAATCGACTTCGGTGAACAGCATGGAGAGATTCGCACAGAATTTCGGCATGGGAAGCCCCCGTATGGAATTTATCGCCGCGATACTGCAAATGCATCCATCCGCCAGGGGAGCTCATTCCATGCGCAATCCTGGAGGATTTTGATATGCGCGTTGATCATCCTGGTCTCAATGGCATGGCGCCGCGCCTTGGGTTCGGTAATCCTGTAAAAAGGCAGCGTGCAATCGAGGGCGTGGTCGGTAAACGCCTGAATCGGCGTAAGCACGTCGCCACGCCGCGTATAGAAGGGGTCTTCACCGGCCTCGCACGGCATCCCGAAGACATTGAACTGGCGGCACGCTATAGGCCGCATCGGATGAATGGCACATGCATTGTTGAGCAGGAATGGACAGGCATCTCCCTTGCGATGGCGGAGCAGGGCAGTCTTGAGATCATTGCGCTTTTTGCCGTCAAGCTTTTCTATCGCATACCAGTATATGCCGACGAGTTCTATCGGATAGAGCGGAATATCCCGAGGTGTGCGGCAGCAGTTGCTGCATCCTTGGGTGCAGGCAAGGCGGCTGGTGCTCTTCTTTGAATGCGCAGTGATGGCGGCTGCGACTCCCTCATCGATGGTTGCGTATGCATCGATGAGCATCGGCAACCACGGCTGCCTCGCCTCATCGTCTTTGAGCGAGAGTCTGAATGGAGAAGTCTTTCTTCCAGGCGCCTTCATGACAATAATTAGTCTACCCGCTGTATCGAAGAAGTGTCTATTGGGACGAAAAGCCATTGAGCGGTCGGGTGCGCGGTGTTAGAATATGAACACACTATGTCATCCGGGGAGGTAATGCATGGACACGCTGTCGCAGATTCTGAAGGATATCGAAGCAGGCATCAGGCAGGGCATCGAGGTGTTCCGCGAAAAGGCTACTGTTGTGAAGGAGAAGGCAGAAGAATTGACGGAAGAGGGCAAAAGGCAATACGCCATTTACGAATTGAAGGGTGCCGTGCATAAAGATTTGGCCGGCGTCGGCGCGCGGGTGTATCAACTGCATCGTGACCGGAAGATTCGCCTGAGCGACAAGGAACTGCTGAAGGTGATTGACCGGATTGCCAAGAGCGAGGCATCCATTGCCGTTCTTGAAGGCAAGCCATCGGTAGTCAGGAAAGCGCCGAAAAAGACCGCAGCCAAAAAGCCTGCGGGCGCGAAGGCATCCGTAGCATTCCGCAAGACAGCGGTGAAAAAGGCTGTCGCAAAGCCGCGCAAAACGACCAAGAAATAACAGACCCACTGAGTCCGCCCCCATAGACTTCCAAAATGAGCAGGGCCGCATGCCCTGCTCATTATATTTTCTCGTTGCCATGCACCGGCCCTGAACCCCGCGTGAAAATAATTTTGTGATGAGTGCGGCCTATCACGAGTCGTTCATCCATTGTCCGTTTATCAGGAGTTCGTGAGGTACGAACCCTTCTTTATACGCCATTTTCGGATTGTCGCGGATCAGGAATCCAAGGTAGTAATAGGTCTTCCCCAATGCCCGCGCCAGGGCAATCTCCTGCAGAATGCTGAAAATACCAAGTCGCCGTTTCAGAAAATCGGTGTCGTAATAAAAATAGTTTGCGGAGACAGCATCGGAAGCAATGTCTATAATGCCCGTTCCGACAAGCCTCTCGCCGAGATAGTAGTTCATTTCGAGGGTGTGCTCATAGCCGAAATGGATGATCCGCAGCTGGAATCCGAGGTCATCGCGCTGTGGCCGGAGCGGGTCTGGATGTTTCGTTGCCAGATATCTGTCGAAGAGATCAAGGCGTTCCTCATTGAGTTCATGAGGCGGATGAACCATTACGCTGATATCGTTGTTGACCTTTAGCGCTCTCCGCTGGCTTCTCGACGGAGCAAATCCGGCAACCGGTATGCGGATGGGGACGCAGTCTTCGCATGTGCAGCAGCGGTTGCGATAGAAGGTGCGGCCAAGGCGCCGGTATCCTGATGCGAGGAAATACTGAAAATGCCGCATGCTGTCGGCATCCGCAATGCGGTACTCAACGGATGCGATGCGTCCATCGGAAAAATAGGGACAAAGGAAATCATCGGAAAACGTGACCTCCTCAGAATCCGGAAGCATAACGATAAATCAGCGGCGGAAGAGGAAGGGCCGCTCCCGCCGGTTGCCTTCAAGCTGGTCATGCACATCGGGCTTCAAGCGGGCATGAACCAGCAGTGTCTTGTCGCGCCATGTGTACCAGACATCAATGACCTGATGGTACCCGAATTCCGTAATCCAGTACTGCGGGATAAGGACATATCCGATAGTCTGCCCGGTGGGAGCGGTAAGCCGGCTGATCTGCAGCCCCGAGGTCATGGGGTGATACATGAGCGCCTGTTTTGCATAGGCAACAGCTTCAGGCCCCTGCATGCCGGGCTTCACGACATAGCGGAATGCGGCGGAGTCAAATGCTAGGGTATACTCATCGTCTTCGCGGTCGAGGAGGGCAATGTTTTCAAGGTCGTTGTAATACTGCCCACCATGCAGAAGGAGCGTGTATGAACCTTGCACCTCTTCAGGGACGACAGCAGGCTGCGCGGACTGCCATCTGGCGACGCAGCCGCTGAGAAAGGAGAGAAGTATAAAAGAAAACAGGATCCCGTATATGCGAATCGATGACTTTAGCATACTGCACCTCCCCTTAGTGTTATTGCCCTGCCCGCTCGTGCGGCCCGTAAAAACCCGTGCACCCCGTCTTGAAGCGGGCGCACCCCGCGCCTGCGATGAGAAAAAAGTGGGTTAGGCCCCGCAGCATTTCTTGTATTTCTTGCCGGAGCTGCATGGGCAGGGGTCATTGCGGCCGACCTTCGGCTCTTCCCGAACAAAAGGCTTCGCCCCGACGGTCTTTCCGTCCACAAGATACCAGACCCCGTCCAGCTTCCGGAATCGGGATATTTCGTGATGCTTCAGTTCGGTTTCCTGCTGCGAAAAAGTCGCGACAAACTCAACGGTCCCTTCGTTCTCTCCGGTCTCGCCGCCGAGTATTTCGAGACTCTGCCACTGCGATCCAGCAGCCCACGAGCGCGTGCCTTCCCGATCAAAGTCATGACGCGCGGTCGGCAGCAGAGAATCGTGCAGAAAGTCGACATCGGCCGTGGCGTAAGCGCTATATCTGGCACGCATGAGCATTTCCGGTGTCTCGGCGCGCCTCTCTTTTTTGAGGATCGGTTCGCAGCATGCCTGAAAATCAAGGCCGGAACCGCAATGACAGATCGTCATAGGGCAACTCCTTCGCAATCAATAGTCGATAACAAAGTATACCTGTTTGAAAGGGTTCAGACCAATCCGCTATCTGTAAGTTCGGTTTTGAGATAGGCGTAATAGATCGGCGCCGCAATCAGCCCCCGCATGCCGAAAATGCTCTCGAGCACGAGCATTGCGATGAGGAGCTCCCATGCATGGGCAGCTATCTGAGACCCGACGATTCGTGCGTTGAGGAAATATTCCAGCTTATGGATGACGACGAGAAAGACGAGTGACGCAGCGGCAACGGGAAGCGAGACGCTAAGGCTTACGAGCACTATCATCGTATTCGAAATAAGGTTGCCGATCACTGGCAGCAGGCCGGCGAGGAACGTCACGAGCACCAATGTCTTGGCAAGCGGCAATGTTAGGCCGAATATCGGCAAGACGATCAGAAGATAGATGGAGGTAAAGATCGTGTTGATAAGCGAAATCCGGATCTGCGCGAAGGCTATCAAGCGAAAGGCCCGTGCAAGCCGCACCGCACGCTCGGCAAGCGCTGAGCCGAGGGGAGCCAGGTCCGCAACCTTCCTCGTCTCCTGAAGCGCAATAAGAGCGCCGATTATCATGCCGATGAAGAGATGAACGGAGAGCTTGCCGGCTTCTTTGCCGACCGACTGTATTTCGGAGGCGTGATTTCTCAACCAATCCGCAATCCATTCCCTGCCGCCTTCGGCATCTTGAGGAAGCGCCTGCGTCATCCAGGCAGGCAGCAAGCTTTTTGAGTCTTCGATGATTTCCGCCAGCTTTTTCAACAATGCCGGTAGGCTGTCGGCCCCCCCGTGAAGATGCGCAGCAGTCGCCCAGATGCTTACACCAACGAGAAGTATGGCGGCTGTCGCCAGCATGGCCGTTGCAATAAGTTTCGCGCGCCGGCCGCTCATTTGGCCGATCTTCAACCGCTGCGCCACAACATGAATGAGTTCGTGCACGAGCAGCCCGCCCAGCAGAGCCGGCAGGAGATGAAAATAAAGAATTGCGGTTAATGCTGAAGCAGTCAGCACGAAAGACGCTTTCTCAAGAGACGTTCTATCTGAAGGCTGCAGCAGAGAGTTGTTGGTCATATTGTTGTGTACTTTACCTGAAGAGGGCTGAAAAAACGAGGCCGTCAGCGAAAAAATCGGCAACTCTGGCGAGGAGATGCGTAAAACGATAGAGTGTAGGATCGCAAGGAATGGGATCGACCTGCAAAGCCCTAGCCGACGTTGACTTTCTTTGCTCAGGGTGTAAACTGAGACTAAAGGGTACGGGAGCAGGCGTTCGGACAACCATATCTTGGCGGCGCGAGGGGTTTTGTGGCAGGAAAGGCGATCTGGATAGGCTATGTCAATTTCGGCAGTGTGAATCTGCGGGTAAAGCTGCACGGAGCGATTAACGAAGAACGGATTCAGTTTCATCTTCTCCATCGGCGCGATCGTGTGAAGCTTCGACAGCAGATGGTATGCGCGTTTGAGAAGAAGCCTGTGGCTGCCGAAGCGCAGGTTAAAGGCTTCGAAGTCGAAGAAGGAAAATATATCATCGTTGATCCGGATGAGCTTGAGCAGGCTTTGCCGGAAAGCAGCCGCCTCATCGAGGTGCATGAATTCGTCAAAAAAGAAGAGATCGATCCTGTGTGTTTCGATAGGGCGTACTATCTTGCGCCTGATGCCGACTCAAAGGGATACGGAGCGCTTGTCGACGCGGTGAAGGAGGCGGGGGTCGAAGGCATCTGCACCTGGACGATGAGAAGGCGCTCCTGGCTGGGGGCGCTGGGGGTGAGTGGAAAGATTCTCGTGCTTCAATCGCTTAGATATGCCGACGAAATCGTTCCTGTACAAACGCTTGAGATCAAGGACGTTCCCGTGTCTGAAAAAGAATTGCGCATAGGGAACAGCTTGATAGAGCAACTGACCGTTCCTTTTCAGCCGCAGAAATTTACCAACGAACACCAGCGAAGGCTGCGCGACCTGATCGATAGGAAGGCTCGGGGCGAGAAGATAGCGATCCTGCGCCCCGTGCGCAGAAAACCGACATCGCCGGACAGGCTTCTTGAGGCCCTCGAAGCGAGCCTGAAGGTTGCATAAATGAAAACCGGCAAACCTGCTGCGCCGCCGCAAGCTTCCCCGACCAAGCATGCTGAAGCCTCCGCTCACGCGATCTGGAGCGGAACGATAACGTTCAGCCTCGTGGCGATCCCGGTGCAATTGGTGAGGGCGGTCGAACCGGGCCGCCTCGCTTTTCACCTGCTTCATGCCAAGGACTACTCCCCGTTGGCAAGAAGAATGTATTGTCCTGCAGAACAACGAATCGTTCCTCCTCATGAAATCGTTCGAGGGTACGAAATCGGACAGGATCACTTCATACTTATGACCGATGCGGAACTAGAATCCGTCTCGCCTGAGAGAAGCCGCACTATCGAGATCGTCGAGTTCGTCGACCTGAGCGAAGTGGATTCGATTTACTATGATCACCCGTATTATCTCGTGCCTCAGCGGGGCGGAGAAAAGGCCTACGGGCTGCTGGTCGAGGTGCTGACCCGGACAAACAAGGCAGGGCTGGCAAAATTTGTGCTGGCTGAGCGTGAATATCTCGTGGCGGTCAGAGGCGCGGAGGGAACGCTGTCGGTATTGACCCTTCATTACCCTGAGGAAATACTTTCCGCCGTCGACATCGCTTCGCAAGAGGAAGAGAGCGATATCCAGGAGAAAGACGAAATCATGAAGCAGGTCAGGCAGATGATTACCGGCTTTCAACCGGATAAATATATTGATATCAGGCGCAAAAGGATTTCGGACCTTCTGAGGAAGAAGGCAAAAAAGCGGGCACTCGTTGAGGCCCCTGAAGTAGATGAGGTGGAAGATGAAGCTCCGGTCGATCTGGTAGCCGCCCTCAAGGAGAGCATACGAAAGGTGAAAAGGACCGGTGAGTCGAATAATCGTTGAGATTGCCGGGCGAAGGCTCTCCCTGTCGAATCTTGAAAAAGACCTCTATCCTTCCTATGGCTTCGCGAAGGCCGATATCATGGAATACTACAGTCGCATCGCAAAGTTCATGCTGCCACATTTAAAGGGTCGTGCCCTAACCTTGAAGCGTTATCCCGAAGGAGTCGCAAAGGATTTCTTCTTCGAGAAGCGCTGTCATTCGAGGCCGTCCTGGGTGAAGACGGCTGAAATCCCCCAAAGTGACGGGACCCGGATGACAGTCTGTTTGGCCGATGATCTCGAGACGTTGATGTGGGCGGCGAACCTCGCATCTCTTGAGCTTCATGTCCCGCTGGCAAGGGCTTCCTCTTATGGTACGCCCGACTCCATGGTCTTCGACCTTGACCCCGGCGATCAGGCGAATATCCTGGATTGCGCCCGTGTTGCGCTGATCCTGCGGGATCTGCTCATTGAGATGCGCCTTGCAAGCTACGTCAAGACATCGGGGAAAAAAGGACTTCACGTGTATGTGCCGCTCAACCGGGAAGCGGCGACGTTTCAGGATACAAAACATTTTTCGAAGGCCACGGCAGAAATTTTGCAAAAGCATTATCCCGATCTGGTGACCGCGAAAATAGCAAAGGAGTATCGGAAACGTAGGGTTTTTATCAACTGGGCACAGAACGATGCAAAAAAGACCATGGTCTGCATATATTCCCTGCGAGCAGGGGAAAAACCGGTTGTCTCCTTTCCTCTTGCATGGGACGAACTCGAAGAATCGGCAGGGCTCGGCAATCCGGGAAAACTGATCATTCTATATGATGATGCGGTAAGCAGGGTCGAAAAAAGCGGCGACCTTTTTCGCGGAATGCTCACGAAACGGCAGCAACTGCCCTATTTATGACGCCACTGAAGGAATACGCCAACCGGCGCAAATTCGGGCAGACCCCTGAACCGCAGCCGCAACGCGGTTCCGAGGAGCAGCATCTCGTCTTTGTTGTGCATAAGCATGCAGCGCGCAGGCTTCATTATGATCTGAGGCTTGAACTCGGCGGGGTGCTCAAGAGCTGGGCCGTTCCCAAAGGGCCCTCGATGGATCCCTCGATAAAAAGGCTGGCCGTTATGGTTGAAGACCATCCGCTTGATTATCGAGATTTCGAAGGGGTTATCCCTGAGGGTAATTACGGGGCGGGAAGCGTCATTATTTGGGACAGAGGTTTCTATCAACATCCTTCCGCCGGCGACCGGAAGGCAAGCGAAAAACTCCTTCGTGATGGCTTGAGAAAAGGGGATATGAAGCTTGTGCTCGCGGGTGAGAAGCTTCGGGGTGAATTTGCACTCGTCAGGCTAGGCAGTGATGAAAAGTCATGGCTGCTGATGAAGAAGAAAGACCGATATGCCGGCACGACGAACATACTTAAGGAGCGCCGCTCGGTGATTTCGGGAGCGACGCTTGAGGAAACCCTGAGGTCTGAAGAAGGGAAAGGCTCCCGGCAAAAAATTGCACAGCACATCCGGCTCCGCGAGGCAATGGAAAGCGTAGTCCTGAGGAGTGCCGACCGCACCCCGATGCCGCATCGAATACATCCGATGCTTGCGACCGTCATACAAGGGCCGTTTAATCACCCAGACTGGGTCTTTGAAGTGAAATGGGACGGATACCGGGCGGTCGCTGAAATCCGGGATGGAGAGGTTGCCCTTTACTCCCGCAACCTGATATCGCTCAACAAGAAATTCCCCGTCATCATCGACTCATTGCGAAAGTTCGGCTTTGAGGCGGTTTTGGACGGTGAGATCGTAGCGGTGGATAACGAGGGGCGCCCGAATTTCCAGATGCTCCAGAATTTCCGCCAATCCGGGGAAGGGTATCTGCTCTATTATGTGTTTGACCTCGTGTACTTTCAGGGACACGACCTCACAAGCCTTCCTTTACTGAAAAGGAAAGGGCTCCTGCAGAAGATTCTCCCGTCGAACCCGCGAATAAGGTTCAGTGAGCATATAGTGAAAGATGGCGTGCCATTTTTTAATGCCGTCAGGGAGAAGGGGCTCGAAGGGATAGTCGCGAAATATTCACCGAGCCTATACGAAACAGGCAAGAGGAGCAGGCATTGGCTGAAGGTTAAGACATATCTCGCCCAGGAGGCCGTTATTGCAGGATTTACAGCACCGAGGAAGGGGCGGAAATATTTCGGTTCCCTTGTTCTCGGCGTATATGAAGGCGACAAACTCATTTATATTGGCCATTCCGGCGGAGGCTTCGGCACAAAGGGACTCAAGGAACTATATGAAACAATGCAGCCGCGCATCAGGAATACATGCCCCTTCAAGCAAGAACCGCCGACAGATACCTCCGTCACATGGTTAAAACCGGAGCTTGTCTGCGAGGTCGCCCTTTCCGGTTGGACAGAGGAGGGTATTATGAGGCACCCGGTTTTCCTGAGGCTGCGTAATGACAAACCCGCCAGGGAAGTCATGCGCGAACGTTCATAGCGAAGCAGAGGGGACAGAATGAAGATTTATGTTGGTACAAGCGGGTACAGCTACAAGGAATGGAAGGGGACTTTCTACCCGGAACATATCTCTCCTAAAGATATGCTTCGCTTTTATGCCGAGCGCGTGAACGCAGTAGAAATCAATAATACCTTTTACCGAATGCCGACGAGACCCGTGCTCGCAACGTGGTCGGAACAGGTGCCGGATGATTTTGTCTTTGCGATCAAAGCGCCTCAGGTCATTACCCATCTGAAGCGGCTCAGGAACGTGGGCGAAGAGACCGCATATTTCTTCAGTACTCTGCCGGCGCTCGGCAATAAGCTCGGACCGGTTCTTTTCCAGTTCCCGCCCTCTTTTCGCGCGAATCATCCTTTATTAAAGGATTTTCTCGCGTTCATCCCCGGTAGTACACTCTGCGCATTCGACTTTCGCAATCCGACCTGGTTCGAGTCCGATATTCTCGAGCTTCTTCATGAAAAAGGCTGCAGTCTATGCCTGGAGGATACGGAAGAACAGCCTGTCGACGAGATTATCAGGACTGCTTCTTGGGGATATATTCGACTGCGCCGTTCCGGTTATGCGGATGCCGACCTGGCCAGCTGGATGGAAAAGATCCTCGTGCAAAAGTGGGACAAGGCGTTCATTTTCTTCAAACATGAGGGAGATTCCAAGGGTGCTGAGCTGGCAATGCACTTTCGGGAATTGACAGATGCAACAAGAAAGAGAATCAAACTACGTTGAACTTGCAGCCTCTCGGCGCACTTACATCTTCACGACAAGCACCGGCCATCTGCTTGTCCTGATAACGTTTTCTGCTACACTCCCCATGAGCAGTCTTCTGAGCCCGGTGCGGCCGTGCGAGCCGAGAACAAGCGTTTCAATATTTCTTTCCTGTGCATAGGCGATAATGGTATCAGAAGTATGTCCCTCCCGAACCGCGACTTCCGTCGCAACGCCTTTCTGCTCTGCTGCTGCCCTGACACGCTCGAGATATACCTTCGCCTCTTGAATCATTTTTTCAACAACATCAAATGCTTCTCCGTATAGTTCATCAGGGAGATCGACTGCCATTATGATATGCAGCCTTGCACCATATGCCTTAGCGAAATCGATAGCCTTTGCCTCAGCAACCTTGCTGAAACGCGAGCCGTCAGTCGCGACAAGGATGGCATTCCAGCCGAGGGTTGCAGCCGGCGGTACCACGAGCACATCCTTTTGGCTGTATCCGATGACGCGTGCCGTGACACTGCCGATAACCGCCTGCTGAAAATTCCCCTTGCCCGACCTCCCCATTACAATTACGTCGCAATTTTCAGCTTCAGCGAGATCGGCTATGCGCTCAAAGGGCTCTCCCTGTTCGCAGACCGTCTTAACGAGCGCCTTATGCCTTTGGGCGCAGGCAGTTGCTTCCCGCAGGGCCTTTTCGCAGGGTTCCCTGAGGGCTTTCGCAACATTTCCGAACGCCGTCATGTCGAGATCACCCTCATAGGTTGGAACGACCGAGACTGCCGTGATCCAGCACTGTTCGCATCGCGCCAGCCTGAAGGATTCCTCAAGGGCATGAATGCTCGGCTCCGAATCGTCGACAGCGACCAGGATCTTCCGGTACTTACCCATATCAGTTGCCGTTACGCTTCAAGCGCGCTTTCCCGGAGCGTTTCCGCCGCAGTCTGTCTGCGATCTGCGCGGCGTCCGCTCCAGATGGAGACCAGAACGATTCCGGAGCCGATTGCAAGGGCGATCCCCATAATTATGAAACTCACATTTTTCAAGAGAAGGGCGGTGGCGCCGTCGAGCGGAGCAATAACCTGCAACTGCGAAAGATATACCGGAATCATAAGTGAGCGGCTGAAAAGAACAATGACCATAATAACGCCCATGACCATCTTAATCGTAAACGGTTTCACATAGGTTGTCCCTATAGCTCCAAGCTGGATGCCGAATAGCGATCCGGCGAGGATAATCATCGCAAGTCGGATATCAACCAGGCCATGGAGCGCAAACTTGAAGCTGCCGCCGAGTCCCATGACGAATGCTACAACAAGTTCGGTGGCTGACGCCATAAGACTCGGTGCTCCGAATACATAAATCATCGAAGGAACGCCGAGGAATCCGCCGACCGCGATCGTAGCCGCCATCATGCCGGTCAAAAACGCGAGCGGAGCTATAAAAATGATGGAGATCTTCGCATGAATGCTCTTGAAGTAGACCATGGTCCCCGGGATCTGAACCGATTGTACCCAGCGGGCCAGTTTTGTTACGGTTTCTTTGCTGTCCGCGAGCCCGGAACGGTATGTCTTCAGCGCGTCAACCAGCACGAATGTTCCGACAATACCAAGCACGAGGACAAACGCCACACTGACGTAAAGGTTGGACCCTGCATCGCCGAACCGCTGTTTGATAGTCTCCTGCACACCGGCCCCGAGCAGAACGCCGAACTCGGCGAAAATGCCGAAAATAATGCCGAGCTTCACATCGACCTGTCCGTATTTCGCCCGCTTGATCGCACCTACGAGGGCTTTGGGAAATTTATGGCACATGTTGCTGGCGACCGCAACCAGCCCGGGCACTCCGATGCTCATCATTGCCGGCGTGAGAACAAACGCTCCTCCGGAACCGATAAAGCCGCTGACCAGACCTCCGACAAATCCGACTACGAAAAGATAGGCAATGTTGAGCGGATCGAGCGAGATGAAGTTTTGTGCTGCTGCCGCGATGTCGTGCATATTACTGTCCCTCCCTTTTCTGCTTCGGATGCATGCCGAGAAAGCTCCAGAAATTGCCGGTGAAAGAACCGTGGACAAATGAGAATATGAATGCCGTAACAATCGGCAGAAGCGCATATTCCTCACCCCTCGCAAATACGCCGGTGATCATTTCTTGATGCAAAAGCAAAATCATATACAGCACGAATGACAGGATGCCCATTACAGTCATTTTGATGCCGAATGCCGTTTTTCGTTGTGCGGTATCAGCCATGTCCGTATCCTCCGTATTGATTTATGCTATGAACCGACGACTACGAGCGGGCAATGAATGTCCTGCCACGGGGTTCCTTTTTCAGAGTCACAGCCCAATTTCAAGCGGTCATACGACTTTATGACGACATAGCGGATATCGCTGTTGCTGTCCACCAGATCGACGACCGCCTGCTTCAAGCAGCCATCCACGACGCGAACCGAGTAGAGCACTGCTTCGGCATCGAGGCGGTTCTTGAAGCTTTCAAGTGCCAGCAGGGCCTTCTTCGGGCAGAGTATTTCGAGTTCGGTGTTCATGCGTTTGCAGAAGGTGATGGCATACTTCAGGGCCTCTGCCTTGACATCCTGACCGGTAAAGACCAGCAAGGCCTTTTCGTGGCGATCCATCAGTTCCCGCGCCGTCTGTATTTCACCTTCTTCAGCGAATGCGATAGCTGAGAAAATATCTTCCAGCTTCTGTGAGAAATCCATGTGTTCCCTCCTTATAGGCTTTGTTCTTTTCTTTAAGTCAGGAATCGTGCCAGTGGCCGTGAAGCTAAAAAACGTAAAAATATCAACTTGTTAGTAATAAGACCTGCACAAGCTGTAACAATAGGGTTGATGCAAAATGCAACAAGATTGCCCCTGACTGACGGAATTGTCCAGGCGACTCTTCGAGACCAATGAGCACAACAGGCTGATTTTTAAGCATTTATACCCGTAAAATGCGCGGGGTGCCGAGACTGCGGCGGGAAGCAGGGCCGATGTTGCAGCGCAAATAGCAAATGTTGCAAATTGCAATAGAAGGGAGTATGATTTGAAAGAATGGGCTATAAACCGAGCATCAGGCAAAAAATTTCGTTCGGCTACTATGCGGGGGTGGCGGTCATCTTTGCATTGTTTCTTTTTACGCTGACCGAGCTGTCGGTGATCGAAAAGAAGATCATGTTTGCCGATGTTATTGCGGATTTGTTCGAGACAACGCTCGAAATGCGAAGGTATGAAAAGAACTTCTTTCTCTATGCCCAGCGTGAAGACTATGATGAGGCGATGCGCTATGTTGTCCGCGCAGACGAAATCCTGACGACGCATCGCGCGGAATACGAGGCCCTCCTTGTTTCATCCGATGTGGTACGGCTCCAGCAGGATCTTCGGGATTACCGGGCGGTTCTTCA
>DATHDH010000290.1:0-7088 GCA_035319145.1 Dissulfurispiraceae bacterium
TTTAATTTTATTTCATACAAGAATGACGAGGTCGATCGGCTCGTTCTGGAAGGCCGGAGCACCTTCGACATCGAGAAACGAAAAAAGATTTATCATCGTCTCCATGAAATCCTTGCCGAAGAGCAGCCGTACGCATTCCTATATGTTCCGGACGCCCTGCCTGTTCTGCACAAACGTTTCAAAGGAGTCGAAAAGGCGCCGCTCGGCATCTGGCACGACTTCATCCATTGGTACGTACCGAAAAACAGGGCGGAGTGGTATCAGTAATTCTTGTCATACGCGGGATCAGAGTTTAACCCATTGGATTACCTCAACCTTCACAATCTTATCGAATCGCTGAAAACCGACCGGCTGACCGGTCCGGCCATTATGGCGCATGAATTCATCCCGTCGCGTGAAGCCGCATATTCCGATATGGTGCTTCATCCGCGCATCGCGGAAGCACTGAAGGCGCAGGGCATCGAGCGGCTTTACAGCCATCAGGTCGAAGCGATTGACCGCATCCGCTGCGGCGAGCATACGGTCGTCATGACCCCGACCGCCAGTGGTAAAAGCCTTATCTACAACATCCCCGTTATCGAGAACATCCTTCATAATTCCGAAACCCGCGCCCTCTATGTCTTCCCCCTGAAAGGGCTCGAACAGGATCAGCTGCGGAACCTGAACTCCCTGTTCGATACAATCCTCGGTCCGGTCGAAAAAGTCGGGCGCCGGGAACCGCTGCAGCGAGCCGAAGTCTATGACGGCGACACCAAACCCTATCGTCGTGCACGAATCCGCAAAGAGATGCCGAATGTGATCTTCACAAATCCGGACATGCTGCATCTCGCCATCAATCCGTTTCACAAGAAATGGGAACCCTTTTTCCGCAACCTGCGCTATGTTGTGATAGACGAGGTGCATGCCTACCGCGGTGTCTTCGGCTCGCATGTCAGCCATGTCATCCGCAGGCTGCGGCGCATTTGCGACTATTGGGGCGCCACGCCGCTTTTCATCGCTTGTTCGGCAACCATTGCAAATCCCCGCGAATTCACAGAATCGCTCACGGGTCTATCATTCAGCGTCATCGACACAACCGGCGCGCCGCAGTCAGGAAAGCATTTCATCTGCATGAGCCCGCTCGACAGCCCGTATTCTTCGGCAACGCGAATCTTTACCCAATGCATCAATACGGGGCTCCGCACCATCGTATTCACGAAAGCGAGAAAGATCACGGAACTGATTTATGCATGGGCATGCGAGCGGGCGCCGCTGCTGACCGAAAAGATAAGCCCGTACCGGGCAGGATTCCTCCCCGCGGAACGCAGGGAAATAGAGCGGAAGCTCTTCAGCGGCGATTTGGTCGGGGTTATCTCCACAAGTGCGCTGGAACTCGGCGTTGACATCGGCGGGCTTGACGTTTGTATTCTCTGCGGCTATCCGGGCTCCATCGCGAGCATGTGGCAACGGGCCGGCCGCGTCGGCAGGGGAGACCGCGAGTCACTGGTCGTGATGATTGCATTAAAAGATGCACTCGACCACTATTTCGTTTCTCATCCCGAGATGCTTTTTTCGAAGCCGCATGAAGCCGCCGCATGCGACCCGTCCAATGAACGCATCCTGAAGCAGCATCTTGTCTGCGCTGCGCAGGAACGAAGCCTCACGATAGACGATCCCATCTACAGCGGTTGTATCGGCGAACCGGTCTTCAACGAATTGATAACCGAAGGAGCACTGGTTGCCGGAAGACGCGGCGACATCTGGTTTTCGGGCATCAGATCGCCACAGAACGCTGTCGGCATCAGGAGCGTCGGCAAGCCCCTGAAAATCAGGGATGACGAAGGCACCATCATCGGAGAACTAGACGGCCGGAGAATCTATCGCGACGCCTTTCCGGGCGCCATCTATCTGCACCGCGGGCGTCAATACCGCATCAGCAGGCTCGATATCGAAGACAACTCGGCATTTGGCAGACAGGTGAACGTCGACTACTATACCCAGGCCCTTTCGAACGAACATGCGGAGATTGTCGATATAGTCGGGACTTTCGACAATCTGTTGGGCAGGAGCGTCAGAGTTCACTACGGAACAATCCGCATCGCGTATCAAGTTGTCGGATATGACAAGAAACATCTCCATCAGGGAACGCGCCTTGAACGGCTGACAGTCGCAATGCCGGAGTATATATTCGAGACAGAAGGCATCTGGATGGCAGTACATCGCGACTTTATGGAAGAGATTGCACGGCATGGATACGACCTCACCGGCACATTGCATGCTGCCGAGCATGCCACGATCAACTCGATCCCCCTCTTTTCACTCTGCGACAAGGGAGATATCGGCGGCATCAGCTATCCGCTTTATCCGGAACTGAATTCGTCCGCAATTTTTATCTACGACGGTTACGCGGGCGGCATCGGTCTGACAAAGCGCGTCCTCGACCTGCCGCGCGAGTGGATAGCCGCATCTCTCGATATACTGCGTGCCTGCGACTGCGAAGACGGCTGCCCCTCATGCGTTCAGGATGCCATGTGCGGATCGGGCAACGATCCGCTCGACAAGAAAGGCGCCATCTGGTTTCTGGAAAAACTGCTGGGGGAGTGAACGCAACTTCCTACTGAAATTCGTGCCGCTGAACTAGCCCGATTAATGCGCACTTCGTTCTGTAACGCACAACGGTTGAATCATCTTGTTTGATGCTGATTTCTCCACCAAACGGGTAGTAGATACCCACAGGCATGCCCATGGAACCCTGCGAGCAGGTTAGATATACCCAAATCCAAAGCGCACATTCGGGCTGGAATAAGTATCGCTTGATCTGTAATTTGGTTCCACTCGATGTACGACTCGAGAAGCACCATGACATAACACTTCGATTGAGGGCCTTAAAACGGCATATACATTTATTTAAGATAGCGGAACGTTACTGATAACATCGGCCACAAATTCACCAAGAGGTGTCCCGTCAAGCTCAGGGACGGTTATCTCAATTTCGCGATTTAACCATTTGCGTGATTTTTCTACCAGTGGCTCCCAAATAGTAACGTAAGAGGCTCCTCTTGTTTCCAGAACTCTGAACACTACCATCGTCCAGAAGAGACATAGAGTGTCTGTTTCGGCTTTAGCCGTTATCATCTGAACTTTCTTATTCAGACTATCGAAGCGGTCCTCATTGAGCATCCAGTTTACAAGTTCCTTCGTTACTTCAAAACCACCCTGGGGTTGTTGGGTTTTCAGGATCTCATACACAAGATCTTCCTCAGAATTGACACGCTCTGCTTCATAACTTTCATCAAGGTGAAGTGATGGCATAAATACCATTGAACAAGGTATTCGAGGAACAGCCATAGCACACCTCTGACTATATGATCTAATATTGCCCCATTCACTTGTAAGCGCCACGGGAATGCGTCTGAGCTCGATATTTTTGTCTGATTTTAGCTCATCAGAAACTGTTTCCATGAGCACAAAACTGGTCTGACTGCTCATCAGAGAATACTTCATGGCAAGCTCAAGTATATGCTTGTTTTGTGACGTCTGTTTGCGATCTGCCTGACGGGAGCCTCCCACAGAAGCTACGTCCTCCAGCTTCAGTATCATCTGTCGTGCCCAGAGCGTCGAAATCGGGACCGCGGGGTCGGTCACAGCAACGACGGGAACCGTGACTTCCTCTCCATTAAGGTTGAGCGATATGGAGGTGAACGCTTCAGATACCTGTTGCAATCTCGCAAAAAGCGAAATCGTTTCACCGCCGAACACAATCGCCTCTGAAGGTGCAAGCTCCGCTGGTCCGGTTATGCCGAGGGTAACCTTGATCGGTTTGCCCGAAAGGATTTTTGCAACAAGCCGCAGGACGTTAGGTTCTAATCGTTCGCCCGGCGCGATCATTTCATGTGTACCGCCGCCACTCTTTGCCGCTTGCCTTATCAAAAACTCATTGGGGCCGTGGCCAATTCCTATGATTGAAAGCCTGGTAGTGGCACGATGTTTCGCAGCAATTCCCATTATATCGCCCTCATTGCCGATGTCCCCATCCGTCAGCAATATAATATCCCTGCCTTTTTCAGGTGCCGAAATGGCATAAATATCCATTAGTGGAGCCATCACTTCCGTGCCACCAAAATCAGCATGCATCACTTTCAGCCGTTCAAGTGCTTGCTTCACCGATAGTTCGTTATTCTGAAGCGAAGCAGGGAAGAACTTATCAAAATTGCTTCCAAAACGGTAGACATTGAATGACACACCATGAGGGAGACCTCTTAGCAGGATCTCCAGTGCACATTTTGCCTGTTCAATTGAAGTGCCCTCCATGGAGCCAGAGCAGTCAACAACAAACACAACTTCCCGGCCTTCGGCATTCTGGAGGGTGTCTTTCTGTTTAGGCTGCATATGTTCGACTTGAATAAAGAGACCGCCTTCATTCCTGCATGCAAATGCATGCGTGGTGAAAGTGTCCTTGTATTTGATATTCAGGACAAAGTCTCTATCCATCTGCACTGTTTCAGTCGTAAATTCAGCAATAATGGTATTTTCTTCATGAATATAGCGCACCATATGCGACGGGCATTCAAGCGCCGAGATTGCAGCAGCCCCATCTATCGACAGTTTGATGCTCAGTCCATAATTGACAGAAGCCAGGATCGGAGGGTTAACCACTGCCACGGTGGGCATCCCGTCCGGTTCGGTTCTGGTTGCGGGCACATATCTCGGAGCAATAGTCGTTGGCAGCATAAAGCGGACCTCTGCCCCGTTGGCATCCAGGTGAGCAACAAAATCGATTTCCACTGTTATTTGTCCCTGAGGCTCAAGGTTGCCTACGGACAGCGTGAAAATGTTCGGCCGTTCCTGATCGAGAAGATAGCTGCGGTCGCCGCAGTCCAGCGCCTGATCATATTGTTTAAAGGCTTCATTTCTTTCCTCCATGACGCCTGTGAGCGTCTTTCCATCCTTTTTAATGCGGAAGCCACATACAGCACTCTCATCAGGAAGCGGAAACTTGTAGATTGCCTCCACTGGAGAGGGCTCTGCATTGCAATACGATTGAGACACTGTCACTTTGGCACTTCTGCCGGTTATATGACCGTGAACGCACACGCCCTGAAGCGGGATAGCCTGATGTTTTCCTGAGAACAGTCCGATATTGTCGTCCTCTGTCCTTGGCCAGTTCATTGCGCAGAGTCCTCCTTAATAAGAAGCTTAGCCAGTCTTATCAGTTCATTCAGCTTGCGGTGCTCCTTCTCTCCGACTTCTTTGGAAATATGTAGCTCCAGTCCCTTGACTATCTGTACTCTTGACCAAAGTTCACGCTCATCAATAGCGGTCGGCACTGATGATTCACTACTGGGGAAGTTAAACATGTTGCGAATAGTTTGAAGGCTCGCACCTTGCTCTTGAAGCTGCCTGATACGGGTTACTGCCTGCAAATGACTGTCATAATAAAAGCCGCCTCTTCCCCGTCCAGCTGGTGGATTAATAAGCCCCTCCTGAACATAATACCTTATTGTACGCCTAGTTAATCCGGTCATTGCCGCGATTTCATCAATTGAATACTTTTTCTGCTCCATGGCTCAATTTTGACAGTAAACTGATTATTTTTCAAGTGATAAATTTTGCAGGATAACTATAGATAGGGAATGAATTACATCATTGCAGTTCTAGTAAAAGTATGAGGGGAGCAGGTCTTTGAATATCATTTTTTGCTGCCAGAATTAGCATATGGTTCTACCGGTGAGAGCAGATTATTCCCGCGCCATGTGGCATTCAACGCCCGGATGGCGTACTGCATGCCGATAAATACAACCTATGAGAAAAGCACCACCTGCTTTCCTTTCCTCTCTTCTCTTATATATCCTCCGAGTAGTGCCGAATTCGCGCCTGCTGCGGTATAATAACCGGACTACTTCATTCGGGAGAACACCGTGCATACCCTAAAAACACTTTGCGGCTGTCTTATAATTATGCTCTTTGCTGTCGTTGCATGCTCTGAGCAAAAAACACAACCACAAATTCCTCAAAAGGAGACGAAACAAATGCCTGACACTCGTGCAATTATCGAGACCAAATTCGGAGAGATTGAACTGAAATTCTATCCCGACGTCGCCCCCGGACATGTGAAGAATTTCATCGACCTTGCCCAGAAGGGCGTCTATGACGGAACGACATTCCACCGCGTCATTCCGGGCTTCATGATCCAGGGCGGCGACCCCAATTCGAAGGATGCCGACAAGTCAAAGCACGGCATGGGCGGCCCGGGATATACCATCAAGGCCGAGTTCAACGAAAAACCGCATAAGCGCGGCGTCCTCTCGATGGCACGCGCAGGCCATCCGGACAGCGCGGGCTCTCAGTTCTTCATCTGTGTTGCCGACGCGCCGTTTCTCGACCGCCAGTACACTGCATTCGGCGAGGTTGTCCGGGGAATGGAGGTTGCGGATCAGATTGTGAGCCAGCCGCGCGACCGCAATGATAACCCGAATGAACGCATTGAGATGAAGGTCCGCATCATAGAAGCAAAATAATGAGGCTTCCAGCATAGAGAGGTGTGCGGAGTGTCTTCACACCTCTCTCTAATGCTTTCTATCCCTTCAGATACGCCTTGGCCTGATTATGCAGCGCAGGAAAGTCGGCTTCCGACAGCCTTTCCATTATCACTGCAAGGGCATCCATGACCGCCCCTTTCAGAGCAGGCCGCAAATTGCGTGCATGCTGATAGGTATTAAGCAGTCTGCCCGCCGTGGTCATATTAATCGGCGCAAACTCGGTAACAGTTCTGACAAACCACTCCCTGCCCGCATCGCTCCAAATCATTTTGTTGTTCATGGCCATGCTGAGAAAAAGTGCCCTGGTCCATGTCGGCTGGGTGATATCGAATGTCAGCCGCCTCTTTTCGCGTTCAATCATCTCGAACACGTCGCTGCATGTGCCGCCTGCGACAACGCGAAGATAGTTCGCATACCCGCTGAGATGCGGATGCCACAATGTGTAGGCTTCTTCGAGAATATCCCTCCTTGCCAGCGACGAACTTCTGTTCAGCGCCAGCAATGCCGCTACGCGTTCGGTCGCGGTGGCAGATTGCCGATACTGCTCGATAATCAGCTGATGGCTCTCCA
>DATHDH010000291.1:0-8118 GCA_035319145.1 Dissulfurispiraceae bacterium
TTTTTTCGATCTGCATTTTCATGAGCGCCTGATTTCCATCCTGGGCCATGATACCGATCAGGTGGAAGTGCACCTTTGCGTCCGTGCCGGAGCACCGCATGATGATGACGCCCTTCGGCGTGTTGATCACGGTCTCCTTGCAGGCGTCGAGGCCGATCTTCCTGGAGGCCTCGTGTGCGGCCCGGAAGATGTCATTAAAGGTGGCCCCGACCAGCGAGAGATCGATGTTTGTGTCATCGGTCGCCGAAGCAAGCATCTCTCCCGTGAAATTCATGATTCCTGCCGCTTTGAATCCTTTGACCTCTTTCAGACCCTGCAGATGCTGTTCTAATGCCATAATATTCTCCTTTCCTATTTCCTCTTTTTTTTGCGTGCATGGTTCGGCAGCGCCGGTGCGGACGTCCGCCGGTTCATCAAACAGTTTGGAGATGTCCTCGTCCGTTATCTCGACATTCGATCGTTTTTTTTCATCCCTGCGCCGGCATCCTTCCAGGAGGATTTCAGTAACCGGCGCGTCGATGGATTTTGTTTTCGTAGCACAGCGCGGCGATATGTCGATCTCGGCATTCGGCCAGGCTATCATTTCGTAGGCCGCTTCTATCCCTGTTCCCGATCCTGCGTCGGCATGCTGCAGATTTCCTTTTCGAAAGAACAGATGGCCGAGCAGGTTTTCTGATTTGACCGTCAGGGTGCACGTCTTTTTTTCCATTTCGATGAGCTGCATGAAGGTCGCGAGCGTTATCCCGTGGATATATCCTGCTGATCCGAATTTGAACTCGTTCAGGATCAGCGTTGCGAGCGCCTTGAAGTCGACCGGCTTTTCTATGTAATTGGACACGCCCAGCTCTTCGATCTTTTTTTCGATTTCCGGGGTGCCGTGGGCGGTCATCACGGCCACGGGCACGTGAGGATAGCTCTTGCTCATATGAGCAAGCAGCTCAAAACCGTCCAGAACCGGCATATTGAGATCCGTGATTACCAGGTCTACGTGTTTTGACGCGAGACAGGCGACCGCCTTTGCGCCGTTTTCCGCGGTTACGACGGCGAAGTCTTTAGAATAGTTTTTCAACCCGTCGTGAAGGCTCGCCAGAAACAATTTTTCATCATCAACAAGTAGTACGGTCTTCATGTCTATGATTTCTCGATTCCACTTCTCTCAAGAAACAAGCTGTATTTATAATAGAGAGATTCGAACATTCGATTTTACATATGAGTATATCGTATGATGTATTATCTCGAATGAGATTCTTTGTAGGAAAATTGCTATTTATTGTGTAATACATTATACTAATATAATGATTAAAATTGTGTGGAAATTCAATCATGAAGATACTTAGCAGCGACTTCAGTTTTACATTGTTCAATGAATTGCAACATTAGTTTTAAACAACATGTTTTTTGCACAGAAATGCACTTATATTTAAGCGTGCATACGTCGCTGAATGAATGAAATTGCGACAGATTACAGGGGAGAATGGAACAAGTCAGTTCCTGTGAACTGGGCAGTGATGAATGGAATATTCGCTAATACGGAACGTTACACAGTAAGGACATTCGAAAAAACGCTATCGAAGAACAGGACAAGATTCGCGCATCAGCAGAAGCTGCTGCATTCGACCATACGGAGATCGCCGCTTAGACTTTATGCGATGCGGTCAGGCTGCTTCCCTGGATCAACACCTTTTCGACTTCCTTCGCGGGCATGGGCCTGCCCAGGAGGTAACCCTGAATCTCGTCGCAGCCATGCTGTCTCAGGAATTCGAGCTGCTCCTGCGTTTCAACGCCCTCGGCAGTGACCTTCAGGTGAAGACTGTGGGCCATGATGATTATGGCCTGGACGATGGCCTCGGCATCGGGATAGAGCGTCAGGTCGCTGATGAAGGACCTGTCTATTTTAATCCTGTCGAGGGGAAGCTTCCTGAGATAGCTGAAGGATGAATAGCCGGTGCCGAAATCGTCTATGGATATGGAAATGCCCATGTCCTTGAGTTTATGCAGTGTTTTTACCGAATCCGGCTGCATCAGCGTGCCTTCGGTAATCTCGAGTTCGAGGCGTTCCGGTGGAAAACCGGTTCTGGTCATGAGGTCACTGATCCCGCGGACCATATCCTGCTGGTGAAAATGCTTGTTGGAACAATTGACCGCAATGACGATATTGTCAAATCCTGAAGACTGCCAGCGCATCCCCTGCGCAAACGCAGTGCCCATCAGCCATTCGTCCAGCTTGAGAATGAGGCCTGTTTCTTCAGCCATCGGTATGAACTCGGCAGGAGAAGCATGCTGCCTTCCCGCTATGATCCATCGTGAGAGCGCTTCAACGCCTTTGATCCTTCCCGTGCCGACGTCCCATTTCGGCTGATAATAGACTTCAAACTCGTTGTTCGTGAGCGATACCCTGAACTTCGTTTCGAGCGCAAGGCGGTTTGACACGGCAATGTTCATCTTTTCCTCAAAAAAACAGACCCTGTCCTTGCCTTTGCCCTTTGCCTCGTACATGGCAAGATCGGCGTTTTTGATCAGGTCATCGGCGCTCAACCCGTCGTTCGGGTACATTGCTATGCCGATGCTTGCCGAAACGTAGATGGACCTTTCATGACTCTCAAAGGGAGTTGATAATACCTTGAGGATGCGGTGCGCGATATTTGAGACATCGTGTATACTGCCGATATGTTGGAGCAGGATGAGAAATTCATCTCCGCCGAAACGTGCAATAAGCTTGTCCTTCGCCTGCTGCAGGCGCGGGTACTGCAGATCGTCTTCACCGCGGATGACGCTTCTGATTCTTGTGGCCACTGCACAGAGGAGGTCGTCGCCCAATTGATGGCCATACACGTCATTGATGCGCTTGAAGTCGTCGAGGTCGATGAAAAGAAGAGCCATCAGTATGCCGGCCCGTTCGGCATATTTGAGCTTGTTCTGCAGCGTCTCCACCAGCGAGGTCCTGTTTGCCAGTGAGGTGAGCTGGTCGAAATAGGCCAGATGCCGTATCCTTTCGTCGGCGAGCCGCTGTGCGGTGACATCGTGGACGGTGCCCATAAGAAGCGGATCACGATCGCTGTCATGCACGGTCACTGCCTTGTGGTGGAGGTGGCGGAGCGACCCGTCGTCCATAACGATCCGGTGGACGATATCCATCGGGATCCCTGACATGAGGACGCCGGCCAGACCGTCCTGCAGCAGGGAGCGGTCGTCGGCGTGAACGCGGTTCACCATCTCGCTCAAGGAGAGGCGTTCCGTGTCCGGAGGCAAACCGAGGATGGAGGCGAATTCCACGGAGCAGAGCATCTCCCCTCCGTCGGAAGTCATCTCCCAGTTGCCGAGCCCGGCGATGTGCTCCGCGCTTGCAAGACGCAGCTCGTTTCTGCGCAGGGCGTCAAAGGATTTCGATGCCCGTATCAGATACCGTATCCGGTGAATGAGGATGGTCCAGTTCACGGGCTTGATGGCGAAATCCGTTGCGCCCGCTTCGTAGGCCCGCTCGATGGAGGCTACATCGTTGACTCCCGTCATCATGACCACCGGGATGTCGCTTCCCCCCGGCAGTGCCCTGATACGCATGCAGGCGGTAAAACCGTCCATCTCCTGCATGATGACATCCAGAAGGATGATGTCGGGTTCAGCCCGCTCAAACGAGAAGACGCCGGTCTGCCCGTCATCAGCCTCTTCGACATCGAATCCCGCGCCCTCCAGGGCTTCCCGGGCAAGGATGCGGATGGCCAGGTCGTCATCAACGACGAGCGCCAGCGGGTGGTCCCGATTTCTTCTCGCACTCATTGCGTTCGACTCCTCAGGAGCGCTTCAAGCGCGCTCCGGACCGATGCAAACTCTTTTTCAATGCCGCCGAGCAGTTGCGGCGCCCGGCCGGGTTCGTTTTTGCGTCCTGCCAGCTCCAGGTCAGCGGCAAGCGCGGCAAGCGCTGTTGCGCCGAGTGTGGCACTCGATGATTTCAGCGTGTGAGCAGCCACGAACAATTTCTGGGCGTCCCCTTCGTTTACCGCATCCTTCAGACGGGACAGAAGGCGGGGTGCATTCTCCAGGTATGCCGTGATGATCGATGCGAGGATGTCGGGCTTGCCCGGTCGCTGGAGCACGAGTATGTCGTTGAGTTTTTCGCGGTCGAGGATGCCTTCGCAGCATCCATCCCCGTTATCATTCCGCTCCGCAGCAGAACCGGGGTTCTGTGAGTTCACTACCGGGGCGTCTTCGCCTGTCTTCATCGGCGCCTTTTCCGGCAGCCATCGTTTCATGACGGTGGCGAGTTCGTCACGCGTATAGGGTTTGTCGAGGTAATCATCCATGCCGGCTTCGATGCACTTCTGCCGGTCCTCCGAAAGCGCGTGTGCGGTCATTGCTATGATAACCGCATGCCTGCGGGCAGCGCTTCCCGCGGACGCCTCCTTTTCCCTTTGGCGCCTGACTGCCTCGAACCCGTCCATGACCGGCATCTGGACATCCATGAACACGAGATCATACGGGTTTTTGTCGAGCATCTCAAGCGCACGCAGCCCGTCGCCGGCAACGTCGACGCTGCATCCCAGATTCTTGAGCATGTTCAGGCCGACGAGCTGGTTCACCTCGTTATCCTCGACAAGGAGCACGCGGCTGTCAAACTGCGGCATGTTCGCGATGTGATCGGCCGGCCGGGCCGGATGAGGCGGTTGCGAAGTATTTTGTGCATGCTTCGCTGCCGCGGCAAGGCAGTTATACAGGGCCGACTGGCGCACCGGTTTCAGCAGGATGCATGCGTTGACCGGGCTTTTCTCCGGCCAGACCGTCTGCCCAAGCGGCACCAGCAATATGATGCCCGTTTCCGCGAAGACCGGATCAGTGGCGATCAGACGCTCGATCTCCTGTGCCGCGATCTCCGAGGTTTCAACGTCCATGATCATTAAGTCATATGCGCTGCCGCCGCGGGCCGCTTCGCGCATCAGCTCGATTGCCTTCCCGCCGTTTTCTGCCGCAAGGTATCCAAGACCCCATGCGTCCAGCTGCTCGCTCAGTATTGTCCGGTTGGTGACATTCCCGTCAACGATTATTATCCTGAGCCCCTGCAGGGCTTCGATGAGACTCCGCTGCTGCGCAGTTTCCTGCACGTGCTGCGTTTGAAGCTTGAGGGTGAACCAGAATGTGCTGCCCTGGCCCGGCTGGCTCTCAAGCCCTATATTCCCGCCCATGAGTTCCACGAGATGCTTCGATATCGTAAGCCCGAGGCCGGTGCCGCCGAAATTTCTGGTAAACGTCCCGTCCGCTTGCGTGAAGGACTCGAATATGCGGGCGTGGTCCTGGGGTGCGATACCGATGCCCGTATCCGATATCGAAAACTTAAGGACAGCCGATTCACTGTCCTCCTCGATGCAGGAGACCCGTACCGTCACCTGCCCCTGCTGCGTGAACTTTATTGCATTGCCTGCGATGTTGACCAGCACCTGCCGCACCCTTGCGGCATCGCCGAGAAAATTCGCGTGTATCCGGGGAGAGACAGAGCATGCGAAGTTGAGCCCTTTCTTCCGTGCCTCCTCCGAGAACAGTTCACCTATATCGTCAACGATGTTTCGTATGTCAATTGTTTCGCTTTGAATAACAAGTTTTCCGGCCTCAATGCGCGAGAAATCAAGCACGTCGTTGATGACGGCAAGGAGTGCCTGGCTTGAATGTCGAATGACGTCGAGGTACTTGCGCTGGAGCTGGCTGAGTTTCGTCTCCGACATGAGCCCGGTCATGCCGAATATCCCGCTCATCGGCGTGCGTATCTCGTGGCTCATATTCGCCAGAAACTGGGATTTTGCCCTGGCCGATGCCTCGGCAGCCTCCTTGGCATCAACCAGCTCCTGCCGGGACTTCTGTATGGCTGTCGTCATCTGGTTCATCGAGTCCGCGAGGTCCTGCACCTCATCGCCTGTTGTGATGTTCGCCCGTGTGCTCAGATCGCCTTTCATGATTTTTTGCGTCGTATGCGTGAGAGCGATGATCGGGGATGAAAGCTCGGTTGCGAAGTAGTATGAAATAAGGGCGGAAATGACAAAACAGAAAATTGCCATCAGCAGCACGTCCCGGAAGAGGGTGCGCAGGCCGGCGCTGTAAGCATCAAGAGAAAGTCCGATGTGCAGCATCCCCCACTCGATGCCCGAGAACTGAAGCGGCATGGAGTAGTGGTAGGCGTCGCGCCTGACGAGCCTGCTGTATTTGATCGTGCCGACCGCATGTTCGCCGTCGAAACCGGCTGACCATTCCGGATCCGGCGCGTCCCTCTGCTCCCACTTGGACTGGGTGTGGACCAGCGAACTGCCGCCTCTCTGGGCTACGATGATATAGAGGATGCTCGGAATGCTTTGTATGACCTGCATATTGTGATCGACGACGAAGCTGTTGTCTCTTGTAATGAAGGCATTGCCGCACACCCCGGCAATCGAGGCTGAGAGGCTCATCGCCTGCGATTCGAGGCTCTTCAGCAGGGCTTTTTTCTCGCGCGGAAACGAAAACAGGGAAAAGGACAGGATGACCGCGCAGGAAAGCAGCAGCAGCGTGAGGAACGTTCTCCGGAAGAGACTTTTCTTGTACAGGGGGTTTCTTGTCGTAGTGGCTGCGGACATGTCAGCTCCCTCAGTGCCTGCCGGCCTTCAGCCGGTTGTAAGTCGCTACAAGATCGTTCATCGATGCGAGGTCCTCTTCCTTAACCCTGGTTACCCCATCGCACTTGAACAGCATCAAAATCTGTCTGCCACGCGGGTTATCTTTCAAACCCTCCGCAATATCCATTACCCGCCTCTTCTTGCTTTCTGGCCAGTCCTTGCGAAACAGGTTGAGGCTGGTAACCAACTCGTTCGACGCAGCCGATACACGAAGTTTTTGCCTGATCTGGGGGTTCAACTCCGCCATGGTATTGAACGTGTCTTCCATGACGAGGGACGCGTCGTTCTGGCCGAAAAAGACAGAGAGTATCGCCTGAGAGGGTTTTATATGCTCAGTGACGTCCGCAAAGAAGTCTTTTGTCTCCGCCTGGCGTTTCTCAAGGAGATAGGTGTCCAGGAAGAGTATGCTCGTTTCATCTCCTTTGATGACTGAGAGCCGCTTGCCCTTAAGGTCCCTTATATCGCGGACTTTCGCGTCTTCTCTTGTCAGCAAAACGTAGCGCACAGTACTCTTGCCGTTATGAGCCAACGTGAAGCCGAGCGTACCGGGCAGGCTGTGCCTCATCTTGATGTAGTCCAACGTTTTAACGACCGCCAGGTCGAGCTTGCGGGAATTGAAATCAGCGGCGAGCCTTTCAATACGGTTGTAAATGGAGGCATTCGTAACCCAGCCCTCTCTAGTGCCCATCTCTTTTGTCCACAGATCAAAGGCTGCTTCCGCGTCTTTGCTGTTTACGTCGGCAAAAAAAGCGCTTGTGTAACCGATATTCAAGCGCCCATGTTCCGAATCAGACAAAGCGGCTGTCTCCGCAGCCAGAAGACCGAACGTTACAGCCAGGGCGACGGCCATCTTGTTTGCAGAGGACATGCTCATCTTACCGCCGTCCCGTCTTGAGACGCTCATACCTTGCAATGAAATCCATGGTGGGATTCAGGTCCTCCTCCTTGAGCCGATAGACCGCATCGAGCTTGAAAAGGGTCAGTATCTGCCTGCCGCGCGGGTTTTCACCCAGCTTCGCGCCATATTGGAAAACTTTTTCCTTGTAGCTGTCGCTGAGATCCTTGCGGAATATGTTTATTCCCGCAATGAGTCCCGGCGACATTGAGAGAATTTTCAGCTTCTGTTTTATCTGCGGGTTCAGCTCGGCGATGGTATCAAACGAGCTTTCAAGCACTACTGCCCCATCGCTCCGGCCGAAGAAGACATCAAGTACTGCCTGTGATGGCTTGCGCGTAAGAGAAACATCGGCGAAGTATCTTTTTGCCTCGGGCAGCCCGCTGCTGAGCAGAACGGTATTAAGATATATCATCGCGATATCGTCGCCCTTGATAACGGAAATCTTTTTGCCCTTCAGGTCCTTGATGCCGGTCGCTGCGGAATCGGCTGTTCCCAGCAGCAGATACTTCGATGTCCTCTTGCCGGAAATGACATGACCGAACCCAAGCGATGCCTCCACCTTGTCCTTTATTTTGTAATACTCGTTCGTCC
>DATHDH010000292.1:0-7408 GCA_035319145.1 Dissulfurispiraceae bacterium
CGAGACGAAATCGGCAAGCTTTCGGAGAGCTTCAATTTCATGGTCGATAAACTCCGCGAAGGAAGAACGCTCGAAGAACGGCTCCGGGCGGCGCAGCATCTCGCGGGCCTTGGGGAGCTTTCTCGCACCATCGCTCACGAGATTCGCAACCCGTTGAATTTCATCAACCTGAGCATCGATCACCTCAACAGCAAGTTCAGGCCTGCAAATGCTGCACAGCAGCAAGCTTACGAACAACTGCTGTCCGGCATCAAACAGGAAGTGCACCGCTTGAACAAGCTCGTGAACGATTTTCTCATGTATAGTCGTCCTATGAAACTCGTCCGCAAGAACGTATCGGCTACCGCGCTGCTTGAAGATGTTATGGCGCTCGTCTGGGCCAAGGCCGAAGCCGACCGGATCGCCATCCGCAAAGAGTATGCGAAAGATCGCGAGATTTCGGTCGACCCTGAGTTGTTCAAATCATGCCTTTTGAACGTCATCTCCAACGCCTTTCATGCCATGGCCTCCCGCAAGGAAGGCGGCATCCTGAAAGTTGCGACATCTTTCGACGACGTAACCTTTTCGGTGACTGTCACCGACAACGGCGAGGGGGTGTCATCCGAACAGCTCGAAAAGATTTTCGAACCGTTTTATTCTTCCAAGCAGTACGGCCTCGGATTGGGCCTCCCCATGACAAAAAAGGTCATGGAGGAGCATGGCGGCAGCATAGAGTTCAAGAGCGAGGCCGGAAAAGGCAGCGAAGTGCGCCTCTCTCTGCCGATCGCGCCCGGAAACACGACAGATATCACACCCTGATTTCAAAGGAGACTTTTCATGGCGGTAGTAGTTGTGATCGACGATGAGCAGCGCCAGCGAGAGATCCTGAAGGCGATTCTTGATGACGAAGGGCATGAAGTGCATACGGCGTCGTCCGCTGAAGAGGGACTGAAGACCATAACCGACCTGCAGCCGGATGTTGTTCTGAGCGACCTCAAGATGGGCGGCATGAGCGGTGTCGACCTGCTCGGAAAGTTGCCCGAAGAGCCGGTAAAGCCGGCGTTTATCCTCATGACGGCCTTCGGTACGGTCTCCTCCGCTGTTGAGGCGATGAAAAGGGGAGCGCTCGACTACCTGACCAAACCGCTCGAAAAAGACGAAATCGTGCTGGCTGTACGCAAGGCCGCCGAACGCGTTGAACTGCTGAAGGAAAATGCCCGCCTCAGGGCGGAACTTTACGGGAAATTCAAGATCGACGGCATTGTCGGGGCGTCTGCCGGCATGCAGCAAGTCATGGCGGTCATCCGCAAGGTTGCACCTGCGAATGTCACGGTTCTTATCTGCGGCGAAAGCGGAACCGGTAAGGAATTAATCGCCCGGGCGCTTCACTACAACAGCCCACGCAAGGGGGGGCCGTTCATAGCCATCAATTGCGCTGCAATCCCCGAAAATCTCATCGAAAGTGAGCTCTTCGGGTACGAACCCGGGGCCTTCACCGGGGCGACCGCACGGAAAACCGGGCTCTTCGAGGCGGCCAACAAGGGAACCCTGTTCCTCGATGAGATAGGAGACCTGCCGCCGCTGATGCAAACCAAGATCCTGAGAGTGCTGCAGGACAAGGAAGTGCGACGCATCGGCGGAAAAGATACTATCAAGGTGGATGTGCGCATCATTGCAGCAACCAATCGCAATCTCGAAAAAGAGGTGCCGACCGGCCGTTTCCGCGAAGACCTTTACTACCGCCTGCGTGTTGTCCAGCTGGACCTGCCACCGCTCCGCGAACGAAAAGAAGACATACCGGCCCTGGCGCATTTCTTCGTCGCCAAATACAATACCGAATTCGGCAAGCGCATGAAAGGGTTGAGCGATAGCGCCCTGAAGGCCCTGATCGACTATCACTGGCCCGGCAACATCCGACAGCTCGAGGCGGTCATCGAACGAGCTGTCCTGATGAGCGATAGCGACACTATCCAGTTGAAAGACATCAAGGATGAACTTCGCATCCCGGCTGAAAAAGGATTGCTGGACATGGAGCTGCCGGAGGAGGGCATCAATTTCGAGGAAGTGGAGCGCGAACTGCTGAAAAAAGCGATGGTCAAATCCAACAACGTTGCCGCTCGAGCGGCACGGCTCCTCGGCATGAGCTACAAGACATTTTGGTATCGTCTCGAAAAATTCGGCATCAATACGACTTCCCCAAAAGAGGATAAGATTCCTGAAAAAGGCATGCCGGACGAATGAGAACAGCTCGGCTCTCAACGGTAAATGCCCATTCCCCGCCATTTTTCAACTCTGGCACGGGTATTGCTTTTAAGCAGGTAATCAAAGATTGGGAAAAGCATACATTCCAATGATAAAGGAGGTGAAAAACAAATGAAAAAGATCATGGCACTGTTCGTAGCACTGCTCTTCGCCCTCTCCGTGACCGCAGCTTTTGCAGCGGATGCAGCAAAGCCGGCCGAAAAGCCGATGGCTCCTGCAGCAAAGATGGAAGAGAAGAAGGACATGAAGGCTGACGACAAGAAGGCTGAGAAGAAGGCCGAGAAGAAGGCCAAGAAGGCAAAAAAGGCCAAGAAGGCAAAAAAGGCCGAGAAGAAGGATGAGATGAAGGCCGACGAGAAGAAGTAATCTCGCTCATTCACTCACTATCATTATCGAGAAGGGCAGATGCTTCACATCTGCCCTTCTCTTTTCAACCCTCCCGCGGAGGATGCGGCGAAAGACGATGATGCGGTTGTTTTGGTGCTCACTTATATTCACGCTTATCTTCGCTTGCCCTGCAGCCTCGGTCGAAAAACCGAGGGTCATCCAGAGAAGCGGCGAGGTCGCGACAATAGACGTCGCGGCAAAATCCATGACGGTAAAATACCGTTCCGATGTTATTGTTGTGCGGCTTACGGACGATACCCTCGTCAAGATGCGGCGGGAACGCAAGGCGTTTTCCGATATCAAAATAGGCGACAAAGTCACAGTTTGGTTCTTCGAGAAAGACAAAACCGCAAAAAGCATCGAAATCAAGCCTACTGTTGAGCCGACAAAAAAATAGCGGGCCGAGCGATTCGCCAGACATACTGACAACGCATATTTTTCATAAAAACAAATAGTTGGCATTCAGTCTTTATTTGGTCTTCCTAAGAGACGGGGGTATTTTTTTGACCTCTCAACCCCGCCTGCGGTAAAATAAAACCTCATTTTTCAATCCGATTCATTACCGACATGCTTCATAGAGGAGGAATGCCGTCATGATTGATATCCAGCTCGCCGAACGCGTCAAAACCCTTCCGCCCTATCTCTTTGCCGCAATCGACAAGATGAAGGAAGAGGCCTTGGCAAAGGGAATTGACCTGATTAATCTCAGCATCGGCGACCCCGATATCCCGACTCCCGATCACATCGTGAAGGCCATGCAGACGGCAACGGCGAAGCCCGAACACCATCAGTACCCCTCATACGAAGGGATGTTGTCATTCCGGCAGGCGGTGGCGGACTGGTACATGCGCCGTTTTCAGGTAACCCTCGATGCAAAGACCGAGGTCCTCTCGCTCATCGGCTCGAAGGAGGGGATCGGCCATATCCCGCTTGCCTTCGTTAATCCGGGCGACGTCGTGCTCGTGCCGTCACCCGGCTATCCGGTCTATCCCGTCGGTACGCTGTTCGCGGGCGGTGAGTCCTATATCATGCCGCTCGTGGAGGAAAACGCGTTTCTTCCGGACTTCAAGGCAATTCCGGCTGACATACTGAAGCGGGCCAAACTGATGTTTCTCAACTACCCCAACAATCCAACATCGGCGTGTGCTCCCAGGGCGTTTTACGAAGAGGCAATTGCGCTGGCGAAGAAGCACAACATCATCATTTGCCACGATGCCGCTTATTCCGAGGTCTATTTCGACGGCGAAAGACCGATGAGCTTCCTGGAGGTCGACAGCGCCCGCGAAGTCGGCATCGAGTTTCATTCCCTTTCCAAAACATACAACATGACCGGCTGGAGAATCGGATTCGCTGTCGGCAACGCGCAAATACTGGCCGGGCTCGGCAGGATAAAAACAAACCTCGATTCAGGGGTATTTCAGGCGATTCAGGAGGCATCAATTGCGGCACTGCAGACTGATGATACCGTTCTCGCTTCTCTTCGGGATATCTTCGAGGAACGTCGCAACGTTATGTACGCCGGGTTGTCGGATCTCGGACTGAAAGTCACGAAACCCCGTGCCACGTTCTATCTCTGGACACGCGTTCCGGAGGGTTTCGACTCTATGAGCTTCGTCTCGTTTCTGCTCGATAAGGCAGGGATTCTCGGTACGCCCGGCGTGGGATTTGGGGCCCCCGGCGAAGGATTCATTCGCTTTGCACTGACAAAGGATACGAAGCGTATTCAGGAAGCTGTTTCGCGCATCAAAGCTGTCCTGTAGATGGTCGTGGCCTATATCGGCATCGGCTCGAATCTTGGGGATCGGGAAGGCCATTGCTGGGAGGCCATTTCAAGACTCAAAGATGCCGGTTGTGAGGCTATTGCAGCATCGTCGCTCATCGAAACCGAGCCGTGGGGTCTGTCTGACCAGCCTCGATTTATAAACGGGGCAGTCGCGATCAGGACAGGGCTGTCACCGGAAGAATTGTTGCAAGTACTCAAATCCATTGAGGCTGCGATGTTCCGTCAGCATGGTGAAAAATGGGGGCCGCGCTTTATCGATCTCGATATTCTCCTGTACGGGGACGTAGTCCTGAACACGGCTCAGCTCGTGATTCCCCACCCTCTGCTGCATAATCGGGGGTTTGCCCTGGAACCGCTTGCCGAGATTGCGCCTGACACTGTCCATCCCGTCTTCGAAAAGACAATCGGGAAGCTTTTGGAGGTTTTGAAACGCCATGAAGACCTTTACGGTGACAAGCGCGACCCGCAATGAGATGATCGACATAACCGCAAGGGTTGCTGATGCAATCGCGCTGACGGGTGTGCGTAGCGGCATCTGTTATGTATTCGTGCCGCATACGACGGCAGCCGTTACAATCAACGAAAACGCCGACCCTGTGGTGCCGCGCGATATCCTCGCCGCATTGAGCAAAGCATTTCCCGAGCAGGGCGACTACCGTCATGCAGAAGGCAACTCCGATGCCCATATCAAGACATCCCTGGTCGGCAGTTCGGTGCCTGTATTTGTCGAAAACGGCCGTCTGGTTCTCGGCACGTGGCAGTCGATATTCCTCTGCGAATTCGACGGCCCCCGCACGAGAACGGTGCATTGTTCGGTGCTTTCCGCGATCGGCGGATAACGGCACAGCCCGTCGCAGGACCGACATGGTAACATAATAAATATCGTCCCGGAGGCAAACTATATGCAGAGCATGAAGTACGTCGAGCCGGTGAGGCTCACCGCCCAATCACGATTCAAATTTCGCTGTCACAAGAACATCGGCTGTTTCACCAAATGTTGCAACAACATCGATATCATGCTGACGCCCTACGATATTATCCGGCTAAAAAAACGGCTCGGTATGTCTTCAGGCGAATTCCTCAACGAATATACCTATGTTGAAATCGAAGAGAAGTCCTCTCATCCCTTTGTCTTTCTCCGCATGAAGGAAGAGCCGGGAATGCCATGCCATTTCGTCTCCTCTGAAGGCTGCTCCATTTACGAGGACCGTCCGGCAAACTGCCGCTACTATGCGGTCGGGCAGGCTTCGCTGCGCAAGCAGGATGACAAGGAATCGGTTCCGTATACCGAAGAATTTTACTTCCTGATTAAAGAACCGCACTGCCTCGGGTTTCAGGAGGACAGGACGCTGACGATAGAGGAATGGCGGGGGGAACAGGGCGTCGATATCTACGACGAGATGAATCGCGGGTGGAAGGCGATGCTGTTCCGCCGGAACCAGCCGGGAGCGAAGCTCGACGAAAGAAAGCAGAAGGCTTTTTACATGGCGTGCTACGATGTCGATCGCTTCCGCAGATTCGTCTTCGAGAGCCCGTTTCTCGCGTCGTTCGAGATTGATGCAGAGCGCCTTGAGCGCGCGAAGCATGACGACATCGAGATGATGCGGCTCGGCTTCGACTACACGAAATACATACTCGGCATGGAAGAGACCTTAAGGGCCAAGAATAAGTAGCCGGAATGTTCGTGACCTGTGCAAGGATTAGTAAGTAGTGAGGAGGAGGTTGCGTCATGTCTACGATAGTTGCCGTTCGTAAAAACGGGATGGTTGCCATAGCTGCGGATACCCTGACCAAGTGGGGCAGTACAAAGGAATCATCGCGTTACGTCGTCAATCACGAGAAGATTATCAAGGTGAGAGACTGCTATATCGCAATAGCCGGTCCGACCTCGGGCAAGGTTATTCTCCTCGACTATTTCGCCAAGTCGAAGGTGCGGCTCGACAGTGTGGAATCCATTTACAATACCTGGCTTGCCCTCCATGCCGAATTGAAAGAGAAGCATTTCATGAACGCGGTGGAGGATTCATCGGATTCGTTCGAGACAACCCGCATGGATGTGCTGATCGCCAACAGGCACGGCATCTTCGGCGTTGGATCATACCGAACGGTGCAGGAGTTCTCGCGATTTTACGCATACGGACAGGGCGGCGAATATGCCATGGGGTCAATGTTTGCAACATATGACGACCCGGACAAATCAGCTGAAGATCTCGCACGCCTCGGCATTGAGGCGGCAGCTGAATTCGACCACAGCACCGGCCTGCCGATGACCGTTTACAGCCTTAAGCAGACAAAACAATAAGACTAACTGCTTTCCGCCTTCAGCTGCCCGCACGCTGCAAGAATATCCTGTCCCTTGCTCTTGCGGATGAGTGCCGTCAGTTTCCGGTCGACAAGTATCTGCTGAAACGCAAGCACGCGGCTGTCATCAGGCCGTTCAAACGGAGCACCCGGAAATGGATTGAAGGGGATGAGGTTGATCTTGGCCGGGATCCCTTTCAGCAACACCGTGAGGCGCCGCGCATCGTCGTCGGTATCGTTGACCCCCTTCAGCAGCACGTATTCGAAGGTGATACGGCGGCGCGGCGGCAGCGGAAATGCCCGGCAGGCGGCAAGAAGCTGCTCAATCGGATAGGTCTTGTTTATCGGCATAATGCGGTCGCGTATCTCGTTCGTCGTTGCATTGAGCGATACGGCGAGATTCACCGCCGGTCCCTTCTGCGCAAGCTCGTGGATACGCGGGGCAACGCCTGCTGTCGAGAGCGTTATGCGCCGCGGCGAGATCTTAACCCATTCGGTCAGCCGCCGGAGCGCCTCGACCACATTATCGAAGTTCATCAGCGGTTCTCCCATACCCATGAGAACAATGTTGGTAATCTGTCTCGGGTCCATCAGGCGGCTCGCTGCGATCACCTGATCGACTATCTCGTGTGCCGCAAGGTTACGAACGAATCCGAGCGTGCCTGTCAGACAGAAGGCGCATTTGAGCGCGCAACC
>DATHDH010000293.1:0-7379 GCA_035319145.1 Dissulfurispiraceae bacterium
GGATGCCTCTTGTTGCGAGCTCTCGGGGGCAATAATCAGGAATTCTCCACCGCTCCAGCGCCCCACGACGTCAACGCAGCGCGTATTGGCTTCCATCAGGGCGGCTATTTGTTGCAGGAGGCCGTCCCCGGCGCGATACCCGCATGTTTCGTTGATGTGCTTCAGACGGTCGATATCGAGCAAAACAAGGGAGAAGGGCGAGCCATATCTGCATGAGCGATCGATAATGCGATGAAGTGCGCTGAGCAGCGACCGTCGGTTCAGAAGGCCGGTCAGTTTGCACTGCATGAGCGGCTGCCTGAGACTCTCTTCGAGTTCGCGCCGTTCAGTCACATCACGTGCCGCCCAAATGTACCCAGTTAGAAGATTGTCGTCGGAGCGGACCCCCGTCATCCAGCAATCAAGGCTCTTGCGCATGGATGCTGTAAGCAAATCAGTTGCATAGCTGTAACGGGTTCTCTGCTGGAGCGAATCAATCGCGCGAGAGAGATTGACTGCCTCCAACCCGATCTGGGCAAAGAGGTCGGGCAGGCGTTTTTCCATCGCATCGCCGTCCGGAACGCCAAGCAGCATGGCCGCCGCCTCGTTGAGATACCGGATCTTGAGGTAGAGATCGGTTGCAATGACGGCGACGTCGGAGGTCACGGTCAGCATATGTTCGAGGATAAGATTGCGCTGGTAAAGCGCGCGATTCTGATCCACCAACTCCCGCCGGGTGCGCAGCAAAAGGTCTTTCCATGCCTGTAGATTTTTCGTCTCAAGGGCGGCGAATAGAATGTCTTCGGTAAGCAGGCCGGCAAGTGCGCCGTTCTGATCTACGACAACCAATTTTGTAATGTTGTAAGTGTTCATGAGCGCAACTGCTTCGTCGAGCGCTGCCGTATGTGCGATGGTGATGACCGGCCTCGTCGAGGCGTCTTCGATGCAGATGGATTTCATATCCGCCTCGCGCAGCAGGGAGACGCTCAAATCCCTCTGGGTCAATATGCCTATTGGTCTGCGTTCGTGCTCCAAAATAATGCAAGGTGTCGCATTTTCTGCCATGCGGGAACACGAAACAGAAAGAAGCTCGCCGCGTTTTGCCGTAGCGAGAGTGCGAAGCATGACATCTGATATGGTTGCATTCTGATAAAAAAAGGATACGCCCAGCACGTTGATCATGCCGCGGCGCGAAATAACTCCGATACATTTACCTTGATAGTCTACAACGGAGAGATGGGAGACTCCATGGGTAACCATCGCTGCGAATGCGTCGAAGGCCGGCGCGCTTTCAACGATGCTGACGGCAGGCGAACTCATGACATGCTCCATCGCCAGCGTGCGGTAATCGGGGCGAAAATGTGCAGCGAGCACGAGATTGCGTTCCGAAAAAATACCGACCGGTGCATCGTCATAGGTCACGGCAACGGCGTGCAGTTGATTTTGCTGCATCAGAGACAACGCGTCGACTATGCTGGTATCCGGGGAAACGCTGACAAAAATATCTCGCAACAGGTCTCGTACCGTTTTCGAGGCCTGCGTGTCGAGGTTGTTCTTAATGGTTCCGATCATGGCGTCAAATAGCACGCATATTGAAGCGTCCGCTTAAATAATGGTGCATTCATTATAGCAGAAGAACAGTCATGGCGGAGCGCCGTTCCGGCGGGCATTTTGCTGCCCTCTTCAGTAGCCGGACGGGTGAAATATCTTTTTGCCGTATCGCTATGTATTGAAATTTTTTTTCGGAGCATGCAGGAATTCCGCTTTCTGCAGGAATAACGTTTCAACACATTCGTTTCATGACAAAATAATTCGCGGCGCTCTCTTGCGCGTTTGATGTGATATGCGTCACTAAAGCGATTGTATGATGTTGCATTCAGTCGGAAACGATCGTTCTTTTTTATGCAGCGAGCCGTCATCGTGAAAAAAATGGGGCGGAGCCCCTGAATCCTTGGAAATACTTGATCTGCGGGGAAACTATTTTAAATTCAGATTTGTCATTCGCGAGAGCGGCGTAGATTTTTTCTCAAATACATTTTGTGAAAACTTTCTCTAAGTGCTTGAAGTTTAGTAATTTCGTAATGTATGATTGAAGAAACAATCAGTCATAAGGGAGGCGAAACCATGACAGTAGCAAAGAAAGCAGCTCCGAAGAAGGCAGTTGCAAAGAAGGCTGCTCCGAAGAAAGCAGTTGCAAAGAAGGCTGCTCCGAAGAAGGCTGTAGCAAAGAAGGCAGCTCCGAAGAAAGCTGTAGCAAAGAAGGCAGCTCCGAAGAAGGCTGTAGCAAAGGCTTAACAGGCGTACTCTTTTTTTCGCTCTTGATTCATTCAGGCGGGCAAGGAGATTTGAACGGACAAACCTCCTTGCTCGATTTTTTTTGAATACCGGTGATACGTGAACTTCGCTTTATTTCAGAAACCAAGCAGATATTTCAATGCAGAATGGAATGCGTGCTACAAGGCGCATCGTTCGGCTGATCACGTCAATATAGCCCTCGCATTTCCCGATACCTATGAAGTGGGGATGTCGCATCTTGGATTGCGTATCCTCTACGACATCATCAACCGTTTGCCGTTTGCCGCTGCCGAGCGCGTCTTCGCTCCGTGGCCTGACTTCGAGGAGCACCTACGCAAAACCGGAGAATCTCTGCGTTCGCTTGAAGGACAGAGACCGCTGAGCGACTTCGATATCCTCGGATTCAGTCTGCAGTATGAGCTTTCCTACACGACCGTCCTGAACATGCTGCATCTGGCGGCTATTCCGTTTCGTTCCGCGGAGCGCGCCTCGTCGACGCGCAACATGCCGCTTGTAATTGCGGGAGGGCCGTGTACTGTCAATCCGGCCCCCATGGCCGATTTCATGGATGCTTTTCTCATCGGCGAAGGGGAAGAAGCCATCGAAGAGATTCTTTCAACAGTGCAGACATGGAAACGCGAAGGAGGTTCTCGTGATTCTGTGCTGCAGGCGCTTGCGATGATTGCCGGGGTCTATGTCCCTTCGGTGCATGGTGACGGCGCGCGCGTTGTGCGGAGGATTGTTGATGATCTCGATAGTGCGCCGTTCCCGACCAATCCCGTTGTTCCTTATATGCAGGTTGTGCATGATCGAATTACGATCGAGATATCGCGGGGCTGTGCGCGCGGCTGCAGATATTGTCAGGCAGGCATGATCTATCGGCCGCTTCGCGAGCGGAAAATGGAGTCGATTATTCGTATTGCCCGGGAATCCATCCGTTCGACCGGCCATGGGGAGGTCTCTCTCTCCTCATTGAGCGCCGGAGATTATTCACACTTGCCGTCTCTGGTGCGCTCGCTGAACTGCTGCTTTGCGGGGACGGGCACTGCATTGTCGCTGCCGTCTCTGCGCGTCGGCGCCGTACGCCGTGATGTGCTGAGGGAGATCCGCTCGGTCCGCAAGACTGGATTTACCATGGCCCCGGAAGCGGCGACCGCCAGACTGCGAGCGGTCATCAATAAGGATTTCAGCGATGAAGCGTATGAAGCGGCACTACACGCACTATTCGGCGAGGGATGGCGGACGCTGAAGCTCTATTTCATGATCGGACTCCCGACAGAGCACGATGATGATATCCGCGCGATCGGCACGATGGCGCAGCGTGCCCTTTCAATCGCAAAAAACCAGACGGGCAGATTCGTAAATATCAGTGTAACCGTGTCTCCCTTCGTGCCGAAACCGCATACGCCGTTTCAATGGTGCGGCCAGGAGCCGTTTGACGAACTGCGTCGAAAACTCGTCTATCTCAGACAAGATCTCAGCGCCCGTAAGTTCAAGTATAAAGGACACGATGTTGAAATGAGTCTTCTTGAGGCAGTCTTCTCCCGGGGAGACAGTGCGCTGTCGCACCTGATCGAAAAGGCGTGGCAGCTCGGATGCCGTCTTGACGGATGGAGCGAGCATTTTGATTTCGGTAAATGGCAGGATGCGATGCATGCTACCGGCATCGACGGGCAGTCATACGCCGGCCGTTCTTGCGGCCGAGACGAGAGACTGCCGTGGGAAATGGTGGACACGGGTATCAGCCGGGAATTCCTCTGGAAAGAACACGAACGGGCGATGCAGGGGGCGATGACTCCCGACTGTTCCCAGCAGTGTTCGGTCTGCGGACTCCGCTGCAGCAACGATGAGCGGGCAGAGGATGTGGTCGCCGATGCATGCGATGCTCAGGGTAATCATCGTGCGACGGCGAACCGGCGTGAGCCGAGCATTCGCGTCAGAGTCGGATTCTCAAAGACCGGACGCCTGCGGTATCTTTCTCATCTTGAATTGATGACGGCCCTCGTCCGAGGATTGCGCAGGGCCTCAATCCCGGTGATCCTGTCCGGAGGGTTTCACCCGAAGCCGGAACTTTCCTTCGGCCAGCCGCTTGGGGTCGGCATAGCGGGCAAACGCGAGTGGTTCGATATGGAGGTGTCTGCTCCGTTTCAGGTAGAATGCTATAAAGAGGCTTTGCAGAGGTCTTTGCCTGAAGGCATTTCGATTGGTGCGATGGAAATAATCAGCAGTCAGGAACCGTCGCTCGGCCGCTTCATAAAACGTTATAAGTATTGCATCGGCGGCGCAAAGGGCCTCGTACCTGAAATTGAAGGTGGTCTAGCAAAGAAGGAACCGATTCTCGCCATGCGAGACGGGAGGGAAGTCGATCTGTCGGCGTGCATTGAGTCGGTTCGTGCAAGCGAAGGGACCTATGAACTCATGGTGCGTGAAGACGGCGGAGTCAGCGTGAGAATTGCGGAAATTATCGATGCCCTGTTCGGCATGCCGCTGCGCGAGCTTGATGTAACGAGAGCTGCGGTCTATGGATGGAAGGATGGTTGGGTGGAGCCGTTATGACGAGTGAACTGGTTATCAATGTTACCCGTGAAGAGAGCCGCGTTGCCCTGCTCGAGGGCGGGCAGGTAGTCGAGCTCTATATCGAACGCAAACGCGACGCGAGCCTCGTCGGCAATGTTTATAAGGGGAAAGTCCTGAAAATACTGCCGGGTATGCAATCGTCGTTTATCGATATCGGTCTGGACAAAGCCGCTTTCTTGTATGTTGCCGATATCATGACATCCGTCGATGAATACTACTCGACCTTTTTCGACCAGGACAGCGAACGGCCTGACCTGACTGAACAGCCGATGCAGATTGAGCGCAACCTCTCGATTGAGGAGCTCATTCAAGAAGGACAGGAAATTCTGGTGCAGGTTGCCAAGGATCCGCTCGGCACGAAAGGTGCGAGGGTGACTTCGTATGTGACCCTTCCGGGCCGCTACGTTGTTCTGATGCCGAATATGGAGCATGTCGGCATCTCGCGTCGCATCGAGAACGAAGAGGTGAGAACGCGGCTGAAGGATATTGCCGCGGAGATTAAGCCGAAGGGATGCGGCCTCATCATGCGGACGGCGAGTGAAGATGCCACGCTGGATGAAATCAGGCGCGATCTGGAATTTCTCCAGCTACTCTGGGATAATGTGCAGCGCAAAAAAGACAAGGTTCTCGCGCCATCGCTTATTTACAGCGATTTGGATTTGGTGTTCCGGAGCGTCCGCGATTTCATGAGTCAGGATGTCGAACGGCTCGTCATCGATGCCGTCGATGAGTTCGACAGCCTCAGGGAATTTTCCGGGCTCTATTTCCCGCGGCTTCTTGACCGGATTGAATTGTATGACGGACGGGAGCCGATCTTTGATGCCTTCGGCATCGAACTCGATATCTCTCGGGCGCTCGGACGGAAGGTGTGGCTGAAGTCGGGCGGATACATCGTCATCGATCAGACTGAAGCGATGACCGTCATCGACGTTAATACGGGGAAGTTCGTCGGCAAGGAAAGCCTCGAGGACACGATCCTCAAAACCAATCTGGAAGCGGTCAAGGAAATCGCGTATCAAATCCGTTTCAGGAATCTCGGCGGCATTATCATCATCGATTTCATCGATATGGAGAAGCTCGAGAATCGCGATAAGGTCTTCAACGCCTTCGTGGATGTGATGAAACGGGACAAGGCAAAGAGCACTATTTATAACCTCTCTGAACTCGGTATCGTGCAGATGACGAGAAAGCGCGTGCGCGAGAGCCTCGGCCGCGTGCTCTGCGAGCAGTGCACGTATTGTGAAGGGAAGGGTTTTATCAAATCATCGCGGACGATCGCTTACGAGATATTCCGCAAACTGAAGAAGATGAATCTGCCGTCAGGATCCGTCGCGATGATCAAGGCGAATCCTTCGGTCGCGGAACTCCTCACCGATGAAGAGCGCCACGGCATCGAGGACATCGAGCACGCATACGATATCAAGCTGATCATTAAAGATGATTACAAGCTTCACCAGGAAAACTACGAGATTACGACCCTCTGAAAGCGCCCGCGCGCGAATCTATCTCCATGCCGATTGATCGTTATGCTGCATTGATTGAATTGCTCCGGCCCCGCGGGTCGGTTGCGGTTGCCTTCTCAGGCGGTGTCGACAGCACGCTGTTGCTGAAGGCTGCGTGCGATGCCGGACTGAGAACGGTCGCAGTTACCGCAACGTCACCGCTGCTCCCCCTGCGAGAGGCGGACGCCGCCGCCGCTATGGCACGCGTCCTAGGTGTGCCCCATCACGTGGTCGAAACAAATGAACTCGGACTGCCGGGCTTTGCGGATAACATGACCGATCGATGTTACCGCTGCAAGGCATATCGTTATGATCTCCTTGTGCGATTCGCGCATGAAACCGGCTTTGAAGCGCTCGCGGACGGATCCAATGTTGATGACCTGCACGATTTCCGTCCCGGCTTGCGCGCGGTCGCCGAGCACGGGGTGCTGACCCCTCTGATTGACGCCGGACTGACGAAGGACACTGTGCGCGAAATCTCCCGGCGCTTGGAACTTGCAACCTGGAACAAGCCGTCCGCTCCGTGTCTTGCAACCCGCATTCCGTTCGGAACGAGAATAACTGAGGATGCGCTGCTGCGGATAGAACGGGCGGAAGACGTCATAAGTGCAATGGGATTTCGCGATGTAAGGGTGAGGAGCTACGGCGATGCAGCATGCATCGAGGTTTCTGCCGCACAAATCCCCCTTCTTCGCGGGGCGGGAGTTCGAGGCGAGATTGCCGCCCTGCTGAAAGAAATCGGATTCCAATCCGTTTCCATCGATCCTGAGGGATACCGGAGCGGAAAACTCAATCCATGAACCTGACGGACGGCATACGGTGAGCGCTGCAGCTGCCGAGGGCAGAGAAGCGGTGCAGTTCCTTCACGAATGCGTGCGCTGCGGCATTTGCATGGAGGGATGCCCGACTTTTGGAGAATCCGGTTCCGAGGGGCGCGGACCGCGCGGCAGGGTTGCCCTCATGCAACAACTCTGCGCCGGGACGCTGGGCCGTACGCATGTTCTTGACGATCGTATTTTCAGTTGC
>DATHDH010000294.1:0-2365 GCA_035319145.1 Dissulfurispiraceae bacterium
TATCCAGCTCGCCCTTGAAGCAGCATCGACGGGACACCTTGTCTTTGCGACGCTGCACACGACGAGCGCCACAAAGACTGTCGACCGCGTTGTCGACGTTTTTCCGTCGCACCAGCAGGCGCAGATCCGCACGACGCTCTCGGAAAGCCTGAAGGGGGTCATAGCGCAGAACCTCTTCAAACGCGCAGACAAGAAAGGCCGCTGCGCATGCATTGAGGTGCTCGTCTGCACCTATGCGGTCGCTAACCTGATCCGCGAAAATAAAACGCATCAGCTCTCGTCGGCAATGCAGACCGGAAGGAAGATCGGCATGCAGACGCTCGATGACGCGATTATGGATTTGCTCATGAAGAAATGGATATCGCCGGAGGACGCTTACGACAGAGCGACCGACAAGGAGAAGTTCAAGCATTTCATGCGGGAACTTCCCCCGGATTTTTAGGCCCTGATGAGGAGGCTGCATGAGAAAGCGTGAACTGGATCTAATCCTGGCCGAGATGGTCGAAAGCCATGAAAATGTCTCGGACCTCCTCTTTACGGTCGGCAAGCGTCCACAGGTGGAATCGGCAGGAATCCTCCGGGAGGTAAAATTCGACAATGCCCTGCTCAACAAGCCTCTGACGCCGTTTCAGACCGAATTGATTGCCTTGAATCTCATCAATGCTGATCGACGGCTGACGGATAACCTTGTCACTCATGGGTACTGCGATCTGTCGTATCTGCTTCCTGGAAGAGCGCGTTTTCGCGTCAACATATTCCAGCAGCGCGGCTGCTATTCCATTGTATTGAGAAAGCTCTCCACTCGTGTTCCATCCATTAACGATCTCAAAATCCCGGCGGTTCTTGCGGAAATAGCGGAAGAGAAGAACGGCTTGGTGCTTGTTACCGGCGCGACCGGTTCCGGCAAATCATCGACGCTTGCGGCACTTCTCGACATCGTGAATGAGCAGCGTGCAGTACATGTTATTACCCTTGAAGACCCGGTCGAATTCATTCATTCGCACAAGTCTGCCACATTCAACCAACGGGAACTGGGGACCGATTTCGACACCTATGCCGGCGGACTTCGCGCCGCACTCCGGCAGGCACCGAAACTTATCCTTGTCGGAGAAATGCGCGATCGCGAAACCGTCGAAATCGCAATGACTGCGGCTGAGACAGGCCATCTCGTCGTTTCAACAATTCACACAATCGACGCCGGACAGTCGATAAACAGAATCGTCGGATTTTTCGAAAAAGAAGAAGAACGCCAAGTCAGAATCCGCCTTGCCGACACCATCCGCTGGATAGTCAGTCAGCGCCTGCTGCCCAAAATCGGCGGCGGCCGTTTCGCAGCTGTCGAGATCATGAGAACGAATCTCCGGGTCAAGGAAGCCACCCTGCTCGGGGAATCGGAGGGCAAGACCTTTTACGACATCATCGAAGCCGGAGAGGCCTTCGGCATGCAGACGTTCGACAAGGCATTGACCAAGGCATATGAAACGGGCTACATCTCCGAGGAAATTGCCTTGGCGTATGCGACGCGCAAAGCGGTCGTCGGACGAGGTATCGATATGATTAAGTCCGCGAAAGGCGAGAAAACGTCGGATATCCACGGCCTGAAGATAGATGGCGACTATGAGCGCAAACTGAAAGCCATGCAGCGGCAGAAGCTGTAGAAAGGGGAACCACTGTGACTACCACGACTGAGCAGGCACCAGAGGCTTCGGCAGTCCCGTTCGGCGAAAAAAAAAGGCGCGCTCTCGTCTGCGATGCTGATCCCGCAGCTCAGAAGTTCTTCACATCGGCATTTGCAGCTATGCACTATGATATCGACGTTGCAACGACTATTGAAGAGCTCATAGAAAACGTTAAGTATAATCAATATTCCTTTGTCGTGCTCAGGGACACTTTTCCACCGAATCCGAAGGGAGAGAACGAAGCGCTGCTGTATTTCCTCGACATGCCCCCGTCGGTTCGCCGGAACACATATCTTATGCTTTACGGGCAGTCATATACCACGCTCGACAGCTTTACAGCGTTTGCCCTGAGTGTTGACGCGGTGATCAACATCCGCGACATGCAGCATTTTGCGAGTATTGCAGAAGGGGGAATAACGGAACACGACCGCTTTATCAAACCCCTGAGAGACGCCTTTTACCGCTCCGGGAAGCTGTGACATACTCACAGGAATCAATGCCCGTGCATCTCAAGGCTACTGAGATGCGAGAGCTTCCTGCTTCAGCGACAGAATCGATTTCGCAGCGGCCCTTCTCTCGACAGGCGTAACTTCGGGCGTGTCCCGCCCTACGACATCAATGTTCACAGCGGCATTATGATCCCGATCATGCACGACACGGCATTGCGGGCACTGCCAGACACGCTG
>DATHDH010000295.1:0-3785 GCA_035319145.1 Dissulfurispiraceae bacterium
AGAAAGATCCTTCGCGCCGGACGCCCTCGTTCAGTGTCGCCAGCCTGTCGCCAAGCCGCTGCTGCACCCAGTCGCGCAGCAGGAATCTGGATACGGCGCATGCGAGTGTCGCGCCGATTGTGCTCGCAAAGGATACGACCAGTGCTCCGGTGGCAAGCCCGAAGAGTGCTCCGCCGACAAGGGTCATCGGCACGGCGCCGGGGATCGAAAGCGAAACCACCGAGATGTAAATGGCCATGTAAGCGGCAATCACGATAATGGGGTGTTCCGTATAGAGATTTTCGAGGCGCGCATGGGACCCCTTGATGGAAGCGAGCGTCAGATAGTGCTCGAGGTCATAAAATTTCACCGCGGCGATGACGGCGGCGAGCGCGATTGCGAGAGCGACCCTTTTTGCGGTGCGTCCGGACATATTGCAAGTATACAATGGATACGGGCGTAAGCCTAAATTTTCATAGCCAGCCAGCTCGTTATATATGTATGGTGCGGGATATCAGGCACCTGAATCGCTAGGAATTTACGGTTGATGTGGGCTAATGTAATGAAAGGAGCAGAAGGAGGGTTATATATGAGCAGTGAGCAGCAGTTGTGCATTCTGTGCGCATGGCGGGGCACCTGCCAGAAGCAGTTTTCGATGAAGCCGGGGCTGCGCTGCCCCGATTATGCGAAGGACCTCACGATCAAGGAGAAACCCGCGCCCGAGGCGGCAAAGGACAAGTAATCGCCGCTGTAGCGGTTCAGGCGAGCAGCCGTTCTGCCAAGTCAATCACGCGGCTGCCGATCATATCTTCGTCGTATAGTCCGGTGATGTCGATCCAATGAATACCGGGCTCCTTGCGGAACCAGGTATATTGGCGCTTTGCATAGTTGCGTGAGCGCTGTTTTATTAACGCGACCGCCTCATCGAGAGATGTCTCTCCGCGAATAACCGGAATCAGCTCTTTATACCCGATGGCCTGAAGGGCGGTGAGTTCCGAGGGATCGACAGACGCAGAGGCGTTCACGGCACTCATGACTGTTTCAACTTCTGTAACCAGACCCTGCTCGATCATGGTGTCGACCCGCCGGTCAATCATGCCATATAATTCGGGGCGGCTGCGCGTCAGGCCTATTTTCAGAAACAAATAAGGCAAGGGACTGGTGTTCCTTTGCTGCTTCTGCGAGATTGTCGTGTCCCCAAGAATACATACCTCAAGGGCACGCAGCACCCTTCTCAGGTCGTGCGGATCTATTCTTGATGCCGCATCGGGATCTCGCATCATGAGCCTGCTATAAAGCGTTCCGGGCCTGTGCTCCTCTTCGGAGCGCAGTGAGGCCCGAAGAGTGCTGTCGGCTGACGGTCCCTGAAAAATACCCCGAGTCATCGCTTTCAGGTAAAGACCGGTTCCCCCGACCACGAGCGGAGTTGTTCCGTCGGCGTGAAGACGGTCCAAGATAGGAGCGACCTGCGCAATATATGCCCCCGTGCTGTAGCGTTCCCACGGATCGATAATATCGAGCATGTGGTGGGGAATGCGGGCCCGCTCCGCCGGAGACGGCTTTGCGGTTCCAATGTCCATGAGGCGATATATCTGCATCGAGTCGGCGCTGATGATCTCGGTCCGCAGGTGCTCTGCGAGCATGAGAGACGCGGCGGTCTTGCCGACCCCGGTCGGTCCGAGAAGTAAGAGGGCTTTTTTCATGGAAATAATTGATTTTGTAGAGGTATAATACCTGTTCATCACAGATTTTATCGAGAGGTGGCGGCAGGAATACTCGGACCACTTTTCCCGGGGCTAGCCTGAGAAGCCGCGTCTCCGTATCTGAATAAACTGTCTGAGAAGGAGCGTTGCATATGGGTAAGAGCTATAAAATCGCGGTGGTCGGTGGTGATGGAACCGGTCCGGAGGTTATTGCCGAGGGACTGAAGGCGCTTGGAGCGGCTCAACGGAAGTTCGGCTTCAAGCTTGAGTATACAATGTTCGATTTCGGCGGTGACCGCTATCTGAAGACCGGCGAGGTCCTGCCTGCCGGCGCAGTTAATGAACTGCGGCAGTTCGACGCTATCTATCTTGGTGCCATCGGACATCCGGATGTCAAGCCCGGCATCCTTGAAAAAGGCATCCTTCTGAAGCTCCGTTTTGAGCTGGATCAGTATATCAATCTCCGTCCGGTGAAGCTCTATCCCGGGGTGGAGACCCCGCTCAAGGACAAGAGGCCCGAGCATATAGATTTCGTGGTCGTGCGCGAGAATACGGAAGGGCTTTATGCAGGGGCGGGCGGAGTGCTGAAGAAAGGAACGCCTGATGAGGTGGCGATTCAGGACTCTATCAATACGCGCAAAGGTGTTGAACGGTGCGTCCGCTATGCGTTCGAGTACGCCAAAAAGCGCAATAAAGCGAACAAGCTGACGCTCTGCGGCAAGACGAATGTCCTTACGTTTGCCTTTGATCTCTGGGAGCGGACATTCCGTGACGTCGCGAAGGAGTATCCGGGCATCGCCGCTGATTATGCGCATGTCGATGCGATAACGATGTGGTTTGTGAAGAATCCCGAATGGTTCGACGTCATCGTGACCGACAACATGTTCGGCGATATTATCACCGACCTTGGCGCAATGATTCAGGGCGGTATGGGCATCGCGGCCGGCGGCAACATCAATCCGCAGGGCGTTTCGATGTTTGAGCCGATCGGCGGTTCGGCGCCCAAGTATAAGGGTCAGAATGTCATCAATCCGCTTGCGGCCATCTGCGCCGGGGGCATGATGCTTGAGCACCTGGGAGAAGAGGCGGCAGGCAAGGCGATCGAGCAGGCGGTTATGAATGTTACGGGAACAAAGCTCAAGAGCCTCGCTGCCGGCAAAATGGGATTCTCGACAACCGAGGTCGGCGACATGGTTGCCCAACTCGTGGCGGACATGTAAGGAGTGAAGCGATGTTGAAAAAGAGCGATAACTATGTAGTCGCGGTCGTCGGGGCGACAGGGGCTGTCGGCAACGAAATGATCGCTACACTGGAACAGCGCAATTTCCCGATAAGGAAGCTTCGCCTTTTTGCGTCGGAGCGTTCAATCGGCAAAACACTGAAATATAGAGGGCAGGACATCCCAGTGGAGGGTCTGACCGAGACCTGCTTCAAGGGAATCGATATCGCACTCTTTTCGGCGGGGGCTGAGCGTTCGAAGGTCTGGGCTCCTATTGCTGCAAAGTCGGGCTGCATTGTCGTGGACAATTCCAGCCAATGGCGTATGGACCCTGCGGTGCCTCTGGTCGTTCCCGAGGTCAATCCGCACGATCTTTCGTGGCATAAGGGCATTGTCGCGAATCCGAACTGCTCGACCATCCAGATGGTTGTTGCCCTGAAGCCTATTCATGATGCCGCACGCATCAAAAGGGTTGTCGTGACGACCTTTCAGGCGGTCTCGGGAACCGGCAAGAAGGCGATGGATGAATTGATGCAGCAGACGACCGAGCTGTTGAATTTCAGACCGGCGACCTGCGCGGTCTACCCGCACCAGATTGCCTTTAATGTTCTGCCGCATATCGACAAGTTTCTCGAGAACGGCTATACAAAAGAAGAAATGAAGATGGTAAACGAGACGATGAAGATAATGGGCGACGTCTCTATCCGGCTCACGGCGACTACGGTTCGCGTACCGGTCTTCAGGGGGCATTCGGAGTCGGTCAACATCGAGACGCAGAAAAAACTGACGGTGGCCGATGTGCGCATGCTGCTCGCAAAGGCCCCGGGCATCACGGTGTTCGACGCGCCGGAGAAGAATGTCTATCCCACGCCGCTCGACTGCGA
>DATHDH010000296.1:0-4329 GCA_035319145.1 Dissulfurispiraceae bacterium
CCCAGGCGGCCGAAACGCTTAACGGCGCGGGGGCGTCTTTTCCGTATCCGATTTACTCTGCATGGGCTCATGCCTATAATCAGGCTACATCCGTGCAGCTCAATTATCAGTCGATCGGATCCGGCGGCGGCATTCGCCAGATTACCGAGCGGACCGTCGAATTCGGTGCCTCCGATAAGCCCCTGAAGCCCGAAGAACTGAAGAAGGACAATCTCCTGCAGTTCCCTGCAGTCATCGGCGGAGTGGTCCCGGTGGTAAACATTCCCGGCATAAAGGAAGGACAGCTGAAACTTGATGGCGCGCTTCTGTGCGGGATATATCTCGGCGAGATTAAGACGTGGAGCGATCCGAAGATCGCAAAGATAAACAGCGGCCTGAAACTGCCCAGTAAGCCTATTACGGTGGTTCACAGATCTGACGGGTCCGGTACAACCCATATTTTCACCGACTATCTGAGCGGTGTTTGTCCGGCATGGAAGGATAAGGTCGGCTCGGGCACCTCGGTAAAATTTCCGGAAGGTATCGGAGGCAAAGGAAATGAGGGGGTAGCCAATTACGTGAGGCAGACGCAAAATTCTATCGGCTACGTCGAATTCGCGTATGCCAAACAGAATAAACTGGCATTTACGCAGCTGAAGAACCCCGCAGGCGCCTTCGTCGGTCCGTCCTTCTCTTCATTTGAAAACGCCGCAGAAACGGCGACATTCGATGCAAAGAATGACTTTTATCTCATGCTGAATAACTCCAAGGGCAAGCAGGCCTGGCCTATCGCCGGAGCCACATTCATCCTTCTTGCAAAAGACAAGAAAGAGGCGAATATCAAGACGGTCAAGTTCTTTGACTGGTCCTTCAAGAACGGCGATGCAAAGGCCAAGGAACTCGTTTATATTCCGCTCCCGGCATCACTGAAGGAAAAGATTCGTGCCTACTGGAAGGCAAACGGCCTGTATTAGGCTACAGGAACATCAATGCTCTGGGGGCCGGTTGTTCCTTGCCGGCCCTCCTTTTTAGCCGTAACGTGCTTTGCAATGTATGAATGCTCCTGCTTCGCTATATAATTTGGATGAAGGGAAGGGTTGTGACAAAAGAGGGCAAAAGAAATCCGGCTGACCTGTTTTTCCTGATGCTGACGGCAATCGCCTCATGCTCCATTTTGTTTCTGACTGCCGGGATACTCATTGTATTAGTCAAGAGTTCTTCGCTTGCGATCAACACATTCGGTTTTTTTCACTTCATTATTTCGCAAGAATGGAACCCTGTAGCCGAGGTTTTCGGGGCTGCTACAACACTGTACGGGACACTGGTTACCACGACGCTTTCGCTCTTTTTTGCCATTCCCATAGCGATTGGCATAGCCATATTCGTTACCGAGGTGGCGCCTGCATCAGTCAAGACTCCCATTAGTATGGCTATCGAGCTTCTTGCCGCAATCCCCAGCATCATTTACGGTATGTGGGGGCTGTTTACCCTCGCGCCGCTGATGAGTAATCATATTGAGCCTTTTCTGCAATCCACCCTCGGAACCCTGCCGTTTTTCAGCGTGCTTATGGAAGGGACTCCTATGGGCATTGATCTGCTCACCGCAAGTGTTATTCTCAGCATCATGATTATCCCATTCACGGCAAGCATTGCACGCGACTCGTTTGAGTTGACGCCTTCATTCGTCAAGGAGTCGGCATATGGCCTGGGGGCAACCAAGTGGGATGTCATTAAAAATGTAGTCATGCCGTATTCAAAATTAGGCATATTCGGCGGCATAGTGCTCTCGATGGGGAGAGCCCTGGGCGAGACGATGGCAGTCGCTTTTGTTCTCGGAAACAAGCATGAGATTACCTCTTCATTGCTCGATGCAGCAGCCACGATTACGGTCTCGCTGGCAAATGAATTCGCGGAGGCCGATTCAGATCTCTATCTTTCCTCGCTGTTTTACCTTGCACTCGTTCTTTTTCTTATGAGCTTTGTAACGTTGGCGATAGCCAAGCTGCTTCTTCTCAGGGCGGAACGGCGGTATTCACGATGAATGCACGCCAAAAAAGAAAAATCGAGAATATTATTGCGCTCTCGCTCAGCACCGCTGCGGCCGGGTTTGGAATATTTTGGCTTCTCTTTATTGTCAGCGATGTCCTCATGCATGGCGTGGCAGGATTCAGTGCCGCACTCTTTCTGAGCGATCCGGTGCCGGCAGGCGTTGAGGGCGGAGGACTGCGCAATGCCTTTGTCGGTCAGCTTATGATTATTTCTGTAGCAGCCCTTATCGGCGTTCCCGTGGGGCTGCTCGGCGGAACCTTTCTTGCAGAATATGCGAGGGGGCGTCAAATTGCACGAATCATCAGTGTACTCGCCGATATCATGGTGAGCGTTCCATCGATTATCATCGGCACATTTGTTTACGCAATACTCGTCAAGCCCCTTGGGCACTTCAGCGGATGGGCGGGATCGACGGCGCTGGCCATGATTATGATCCCGGTCGTACTGCGGACAACGGAGGATATGCTTACGCTTGTCCCCTGGACGCTGCGCGAAGCTGCGTTTGCCCTCGGGGCTCCTTACTATAAAGTCATCTTTCAGGTCGTCTATCGCGGGGCTGCGACCGGTATCCTTACCGGCATATTGCTCTCGATTGCCCGCGTGGTAGGCGAGACCGCGCCACTGTTGTTTACCTCATTCAACAATGCCTTCTTTTCGGTCGATATGAACGGCCCGATGCCGTCATTGACTGTTTCAATATTTCAGTACGCTATGGGACCGTATGATGACTGGCATGCGCAGGCTTGGGCAGCCGCATTTGTAATCACTCTGGCGATCCTTGTCGTTACCGTTGTCAGCAGGATGATTATTCAGTGGAGGTACAAAAAGTGACCGAAGCGGTTGAAATTGCCATTCATAATCTGAATTTCTACTATGCAGGGGCTGTTCAGGCGCTGAAGGCGATAAATCTGGACATCATGAAAAACCAGATAACCGCACTTATCGGTCCGTCCGGATGCGGCAAGACGACACTGTTGCGATGTTTCAACCGTATGCATGACCTCTATCCCAGGCACCGCTACGAGGGTGAAATAGTCATGGGGGGGAGAAACATACTTGCACCGGATATAGACCTTATTGATCTGCGCAGCAAGGTCGGTATGGTGTTTCAGAAGCCGACACCGTTTCCCATGACCATCTTCGATAATGTGGCTTACGGGCTCAGGCTCAAAGGAATCAGGAAGAAGGAAGAACTCTCCGAACGGGTCGAGCGCTCGCTGAAACACGCGGCTTTGTGGGATGAGGTCAAAGATAAACTTTGGGCAAGCGCATACGATCTTTCGGGAGGGCAGCAGCAGCGGCTTGTCATTGCTCGTGCGCTTGCAGTGGAGCCGGGGGTTCTGCTTTTTGATGAACCGACGTCCGCATTGGATCCGATATCGACCGCCAAGATTGAAGAGCTTGTCATTCAGTTGAAGAATGACGTGACGATAATTATTGTTACCCATAACATGCAGCAGGCAGCCCGCATTTCCGACAGAACGGGGTTCCTCATGTTGGGGGAAATTGTCGAAGTCGGAACGACCGAGAAGATTTTTACGTCACCATCGGAAAAACTGACGGAAGAATATGTGACGGGGAGGTTCGGATAATGGCTATTTTTGATAATGAATTGGCGCAGCTGAACGAGATCATCCTGCAGATGGGATCACTCGTGGAGGACTCAATCCGGGACTCGGTGCGGGCATTGGTGGACCGCGATGATGCCGTCGCAAGGGCTGTTGTGGTCAAGGACCATCAAGTTAATGCGCTGGATATCGAAGTGGACGAGGAGTCGATACGCCTCATTGCATTGCGCCAGCCGAAAGGGAGCGATTTGCGGTTCATCACTACCGCAATGAAAATAACGACCGACCTTGAACGGATGGGGGATCTGGCCGTCAATATTGCGCAGCGGGCAATTGAACTCAACAAGGATCCGCTCATCAAGCAATACGTCGATATCCCCCGCATGCGGGACCTGACGCAGGGGATGACCCGTGATGCCCTGGATGCCTTTGTGAGGCGCGACTCGAAACTTGCGCGGGATGTCATACTGCGTGATGATGAGATTGATGAGCTCAAGAGAATGGTCATCAGTGAACTCATGATATTCATGACTGAAGACCCGAGCCTTGTCTGTCGCGCCATGCGCATCACGTTCATCGCCACGTATCTTGAACGCATCGCCGATCATGCGACGAATATAGCCGAGATGGTTATTTACCTTTCCGAAGGGAAAATTATCCGCCATGGGAAGGATGAGCCGCGCGACGTGGGACATGAAAAGATCAGGGGATGCGGGCCGCAAAAGTGAGGATG
>DATHDH010000297.1:0-2674 GCA_035319145.1 Dissulfurispiraceae bacterium
GGGTGGAAGCCGAAGTGCGGAATATCGCGTATCCGTTGGCAGAATCGCCGTCTCCTGTTGTTTTCGGAGGCGCTTTCGACGGCGCGATTCTTTCCGGCCAGTTGAATGCCAAGGGTGAGCTCAACATGAAAACCAAGGCAATGCAACTCCGGCTGGACGGTCAGAAGGTGGTTCTTCTGAATCTGGATGAGAAGGGCAAGGGACCGTTTGCCCGCGCAGAGACGATGAGCATGAATATCGCCGCTCCCGCTGGTGCCGCCTCCTACACGATCTCCGATCTCTCGCTTGTGAAACCGTATCTCAGAGTGGAAGCGGATCGCCAGGGAGAATACATCAACCCGTTTGACGAGATTGAACCTGTAACATCCGAATCGAAGGGCAGTAAACCCGGATCTGATCCGCGGTCGGCTTCTCCGTCCGCATCTGATGCGAGTGCCGTACTGGTACAGAAGCTGACGGTTACCGACGGCACGCTCCATTATTACAACGGTAAGGTGGCAACGCCCGCCCATCTCACGCGTATTGAAGGAGTAAGTTTTACGATCGATGCCTTTGCCTATCCGTTCAGCGACAAGCCATCGAATTATATCTTTGCCGGTCATGTCCCGGGACGCACAAGCGGTGCTGTCTCTTCCTCAGGCTGGACGATCCTCAAAAACAAGGATACCGACGCCAAAGTAACGGTTCGGGGGCTCGATATCACTCAGGTCAAGCCTTACTATCACAAGAAGGGAGATACCGACATTGAGCAGGGGGCGATGAACCTCGACATGGATCTGAAAGTAAAGTCGCGCATGCTGAATGCGCCCGGCAGGATGGTTCTGAGAGATCTCGTATTTGCCTCCGGCAAGGGAACTGCCGACAAAATTATCGGTGTGCCGAAGGCGATGGTTGTCGATCTCCTGAAGTCCAAAAACGGGGAGATATCCCTTGATTTTACGCTTGAGGGGAGTCTTGATGATCCGAAGTTCTCGATGAGGGAAAGCCTTATGAAACGTTTGACCGCAGGGCTTGCCGGGCAATTGGGGCTGCCGATCAGCGAAATTGGCGAGGCGGTGGTCGGCCTCGGTAAACAAGGCGTCGAGCAGACGACGCGCAGTGTTCGCGGGATTGGCGAGGGATTGCAGAAGCTCTTCAAGCGCTAGTCCGCATTATTCGTGGCAGTTTCGGGATCCCGCGTTTTCGTTGTGCGGAAATTTATACAGGGTATCGGCTAAAGTAAACGGATGCTGCCAGCGCTTGTTATTTTCGACCTCGACGGCACACTTGTCGACTCGAGCCCGGATATCAGAAATGCGGTCAATAGTGCCGTCGCTCCTTACGGCGGCTCTGCCATATCCCTACAGGAGACGCGTGACCTTGTCGGGGAAGGCATAACACGCCTAATGGAAAAAGTCGCTGCCATGCAGTCTCTGAAGGTTCCCGTAGCCGAGCTTGTCGACCGTTTTATGGATTATTATTCAAGGCACCTTGTTGATCACACCACTGTCTACCCTGGGGTTCGCGAGACCCTTACGGAACTCTTGTCGTGCAAGAAGGCTGTCGTGTCGAACAAGCGTGAGGAACTGTCGGTTCGCACACTTGACGCCTTGAGACTCGCTCCGTTTTTTGATCTTACCGCTGGAAGCGAGACGACTCCTGAAAAGAAGCCGTCTCCGCTGCCCATATTCTATGTCCTTGATAAACTAGGCGTTGCACCCGAACAGGCCGTAATGGTGGGAGACAGCTCTTACGATGTCGAAGCCGGGCAGAGGGCCGGCGTGGGAACGATTGCTGTTGCATACGGTTACCGTTCAGTCGACGTTTTGCGGAATGCGGATCTCATAATCAACCATATGTCCGAACTTCCCGACGCTTTGAGAAAATTGAGTAGGCGCTGAGCAAACAGCCTCTCGACCTTTTTGCGGGCTGAGCGACCGGCCCATCATCTCCTGAGCTGGTCTTAATACGTCGTTACTCATGGAATCGAGGTAAACGAATTTCATGGCTTTTGTTATTGCATTTGCGGGCAAGGGAGGCGTCGGAAAGACAAGCCTGGCGTCTCTGACTGTAAATTATCTCGTCGCGCGTAAAAAGGGCCTTGTGCTTGCCGTTGATGCCGATCCGAATTCCTGCCTGCATGAAGCCCTCGGCGTACAGATTCGCGGTACCGTCGGCTCGATGCGGGAAGAGTCGCTCCAGACGGTCCGCTCCGGCGGTGAACGGCCCGGCGGCATGTCGACCGACGCATTGTTTGACTACCGAATACAACAGTGTCTGACCGAAGCGCATGGGTACGATCTCCTCGTCATGGGCCGTCCGGAGGGTCCGGGCTGTTATTGTGCCGCCAATAATATCATTCGCAGATATACCGATAGCCTCGCAGACGACTACCGTTATATGGTCATAGACAACGAGGCTGGTCTTGAGCATTTGAGCCGCCATACTTCGCGTGCTGTCGACCTTCTTATTATCGTGAGCGATCCGACTGCAAAGGGAGTACGCACTGCACGAAGGGTGTGCGATATGATTGAAGAGCTTAAGATCAGGGTGAAAAAAACCGTTCTTGTTTTGAACCGGGTTGACCGCGATCTGTCGGATACGCTGCTGCCGCTGGCGGTTTCGCTGGGACTAAATGTTGCGGGAGTGATTCCGAGCGATCCCGGCATTACTGCAGCCGACCTCTCGGGAGAGC
>DATHDH010000298.1:0-3308 GCA_035319145.1 Dissulfurispiraceae bacterium
TGCAGTCCCGCAATGCTTACGGAAAGAGACGGTTTGCTCATACTGAAGTCCCGTTCCAGACAATTGTTGCCGCATCGAAAACCGGCCCGTCTTTACAGACGCTCTTCAAGGTGCCAGCCGGATGATGCTCGTCACGAGTACGTACAACACATCCGAGGCAGGCGCCGACGCCGCATGCCATATAAGTCTCCAAAGAGACCATGCACGACACTCCGGCTGAGGAACAAAGCTCGGCGACTGCGCGCATCATTGGAGTAGAACCACACGCGAAAACACGGAGATCCCGGCGGCTGCTCAAAAAGCGCCCAAGCGGCACGGTCACCAACCCTTTCTCGCCTACCGACCCGTCATCGGTCGTGATGCAGACTTCCCGCGCCAGGATTCCCATCTCGTTCCGGAGGAGAAGTTCATTCTCGTTGCGCCCCCCCCAAAAAAGATGCGCCTGCCCTGGGTGCGCTCGAAGCAAGGAATAAAGAGAAGCGATGCCAATCCCGCCGGCAACAGCGATGAAAGGACCATCAGGTGTTGAGTAAGCATTGCCCAGCGGACCGATGAGCTTCAGGGTCTGACCCGGCATCATCGCCGCAATTGCTTGTGTCCCTTTCCCGCGAATGCGGTAGAGAAAGGATAGTTCACCGTTTTCCACGTCGAAGAAACTGAACGGTCGTTTGAGGAGCGGATCGCATGTCGCGCCGGCCTGCAGCATATAGAATTGTCCGGGTTGCGGCATCATAACCGGCTCCGAAGGCATCAGAGAAAGAAGCCGAAATCCGCTGTTGATTTCTTTATGGCGGGCAACGGATGCTTGGAAAAATTTATGCAAAGGTAATCTCAAGGATTTCGTATTCGATGGTGCGAGCCGGCGCCTTCACGAGTGCGACATCACCGACTTCCTTGCCGATCAGCGCCCTGCCGACCGGAGAAGCGAGCGATATCTTGCCGCTCTTCACATCCGCTTCTTCCTGACCAACCAGCATGAAAAGATATTCTTCGTCGGCCTCTACATCCAAGACTTTCACCCGTGCGCCGAATGCCACTTTCGATTGATTGATGCTGGCTGGATCAATGACGTCCGCCATCGCAAGCTTTGCCTGTAGCTCCTGAATGCGTCCTTCTATAAAGGATTGGCGTTCCTTGGCCGCATGATATTCTGCATTCTCCGAAAGGTCTCCATGGGCACGCGCTTCTTCAATGTCCCTGATGTTCTTCGGACGTTCGACCCGCAGGCAACGTTCAAGTTCGTCTTTGAGCTTCTGATACCCGTCGGGGGTTAACGGAATGCGTTGCATAGGTCTGACAGACCTCCTCTCACAGATAAACGGTCGGTATATAAAATACCACGCAGGTATGTTTTTTTCAAAAAAACAGCGGGATGCGAGAGGTACTAACGGGCGGCCTTGGGAAACGGCGTCCTGAACGAGAGGCTTTCGTCGTCGGAGAGAATCTGCGCACCGAGCATGCGTGAAGTATTGACCAGCAGGGGTGCGCGCAGATTCACTGTCGCGCCGCTCTCGCTGACCGCAATGATGGCAAGAACGAGAAGGTGTCGGGGGTCGTCGACAAACAAGAGTTTCTCCATATCGTCGCTGACCTTGAACGCATAATCCGGAAAGAGCTGAAAGGGTTCCGTAACAATGAAGGCAAGATCTGGCTCATCAACGGCCTGAAGCCAGGATATATTGTCTTTATGCTCCAGGAGGACAAAATGCCGCTGCTCATCGAACCCCGGGATGCCGAGCGGGAATGTTATGAATCGATCTTCTGCGACCTCAATCTCTCCGAACCGTGTTGTCGCTATTTTCATCTTTTCTCCTGCCCCCTCACCGCAAGAAATCCTTCAGCTTTTCCATGTCGAGCTTCGATGCCTCGACGTTCAGCTGTTTCAATTTCTCGTAGAGTTCCTCGCGATAAATAGGCATGTCGCGAGGAGCGTCTATCCCGAGCTTCACGAAACCGTTGCCGATTTCGAGTATTTTTATTTTTATGGATTCGCCGATAGCGATTGTTTGATCCGTTTTCCGGGTCAGGACCAGCATAGGACGCCTTTCTAGTTCATGAAATCGAAGAGGCTCGAGCTGAATATCTTCTGCGACACCGTCCGCAGGCTTTCAAGCGCCGTCTGGCGCTGCTGAAACTCGCTTACAACAGCGGCAAGATCGGCGTCCTGATCACTGCTCAGGTAAGTCTTCGTCGTTTCCTCATTATCAGCCAGATACTTCTCCTGAGCATCGAGTTTGTTGAGTCGCCCGCCGATTTCGGCCTGCGCCTGGGAAACCTTCTCGAGTGCAGCGTTCAGATTCCCGAGAGCAGTCTGGATGCCTGGTGTATCATTCGTCTCCAATGCGGTCTTCAACGCAGTGAGCGCCGGCATGACGTTGTCCGGGGAACCCCCGGAGCTGAAAAACTCATTGGCCGGTAAATTAACGGCAACGTTGATGCTCTGACTGATGGCAACATCAAACCGATTCGAATCGCCCTGAAAGTTTCCATTAGCGTCGATCGGAGGCTGATCGCTGGCATATCCCGCAAAAATATAACGATCATTCACCCTTGTGTTGGCTATTCCCATGGCGCTATCGACAAGCCCCGACGCCTCTTTAGCCCATGCCAATCTGTCATTTGCATTCAATGAGCCGTTCGCGCCGCTGATAGCCAATTCGCTTCCTCGCTGGATAAGATCGGCAAGATTGTTCAAAGCGCTGTCCATCGACTGAAGATATGACTTTGCCGATGTAATGGCACTGTTGTATGAACCGATTGAAGACAAGGTTGCCCTGTATCCCACTATGCGTGCCATGGCCGCGGGATCGTCGGATGGCCGGTTCACCTTCTTCGAAGAGGAAAGCTGTTCATTTACGTTGTACATTGCAGAAAGATTCTTCTGCAGATCGGCAAGAAACTGGTCGGAAAACATGCGTGTCGTAACTCGCATCGCTATTTACCCACCAAATTGAGCAGCGACGTCAGAAGGTCGTCTGCAACGGTTATCATTTTTGCCCCTGCCTCATATGACTTCTGGAATTTCAGCAGATTCGCCGCTTCCTCATCAAGACTGACGCCCGAAAACTCCTGCCGACGCTGCTCGAGCTGGTCGACCACAGTCTGTTGAGCGTTTGAGCTCGTCTTGGCGGAGGATGCCTTCACCCCGATATCGGAAACAATGGATTGATAATAGTCGAGCGGTTTCACGCCGCTGACGATTGTCTGGTTAATCAAATCAGCTATCAGTCGTGCGTTGCCGTTGTCGCCAACATTATCTCCCGCATTTACCGAATAGACGGAACTGGAACCAGTAGCACTGGCACCAG
>DATHDH010000299.1:0-3999 GCA_035319145.1 Dissulfurispiraceae bacterium
CTTCTTTAACTAATGCTAATGCTGCTGGCAGCCCTTCTTGTTATGCAAATAAAGAACACTTTTTGCCACAAATTTATGGATGTCAACCATAAAGTACATCAGATGCCGTAGGTCTCCTTCTATCTCCTTCACGAGGGCAACGAGCTCTATGAGTTTTGCTTCCCTTTCTTTGTTCATCGTGTCTTTTGTAAATGCTCCACTTACTGTATCGTTGTCAGATTCCATGACCTGTTCTCCCATTAAACTATTCAATTTCTCTGCTTTCGTTACCTCACCAGGAACAATTATCGCAACAACCGGTTGAGCGTTAAGGTCGCCGGATTACATCCAGCGGTCATAAATCGCTCGGGCCCGCGATCAAGCGTGTCCGTTCAACTTGAACCACGCCGTGGTTTCTTTCAATTCAGCTGCAAGTTTCGCAAGCGAATCAGACGAGGCCCGTATCTGCTCGGTCGAGGCCGCGGTGCGGCGCGAGATATCCGCGATGTTCTCCATGTTCTGGGTTACCTGTTCGGTAGCTGCCGACTGCTCCTCCGTCGCTGCCGCGATTCGCTGCACCATGTCCGTCGCCCTTCCCGATGCAGCAACGATATCGTCGAGCGAGGTGCTTGCTTTGGCGGAGAGCGCGACGCCGTTATCGACCGTATCCGATCCTTTTTTCATTGCATCTACCGCACCAGTGGAGGCGGCCTGTATTGCACTTATCTTGTCGGCAATGTCTTTCGTGGATTGGCTGGAGCGCTCGGCAAGCTTCCGGACTTCGTCGGCAACCACCGCGAATCCCCTCCCCTGTTCGCCCGCTCGCGCTGCTTCGATTGCCGCGTTCAGGGCAAGCAGATTGGTTTGATCCGCGATGCCGTTGATGACGGCCACGATCTCGCCTATCTGGCCCGTGCTGCGGCCGAGGTCTTCGATCGTTCCGGCCGCACCCTGCACCGTTTCTGCAATGGTGCGCATGCCTTCGCTGCTGGCATGAACAACTTCCTTTCCGGTATTGGCGCTCACGGTAGACTTGGTGGAGGCCTCTGACGCCTGGGTGGCGTTCTTTGCCATATCCATAATTGTCTGGGACACCTCGGTCATGGCGGTGACCACCTGCTCTGTCTGTCCCGAAAGCTCCTGGGCTCCCTTGCGCAGGTCCTCGGAGGTTGCGGACAGCTCTTCCGAACTCGAAGCAAGGGTGATTGTGGAGGTGTTGATCTTGTGGACGACCGTCCGTACATTGTCGATCATCGTGTTGACCTGCCCCGCCAGGGTGCCGAGTTCATCGCGGCCGGTCACGGCTATGGTGACGCCCAGATCACCGGCTGCAATTTTGTCGGCGGCCTTTCCGATTTCGGCCAGGGGCCTGGTAATGCTTCTTGTGATGAAAATCCCGAGCGTCAGGGCAACTAGCACGCTGAAAGCAATAAATGCAAGCATAAGCCTGCCGGAGCGGAGCGCCAGGGCAAGGTTTTCGTCCGATGTCTTCTTCGCGTCCTGCTCGTTTGCCTCAATCATTTTATCGATTATCTCGTTCATGGCCTTGGCAACCTCGAATCCCTGCCGCTGCATGACTTCGGTTGCCTCGGCCTGTTTCCTCGCGGAGACCAGTTCGCCGACTTTGCGCAACGTTGCCTGATAATCGGACCATGCTTTTTCAAACGCCTGGCTTAATTTGCGCTCCTCATCCGTCGAATCCTCCTTCCGGTACTGCGCGAACTCCCCGTTTACATCCCTGATCAGGTCGGTGAGCCTTTTGGAAAACTTTTCCCGCTCAGCATCAGTTTTTGCGATAATCAGGTCCCTGATATTGACTCTCGTTCGCTGAAAAGACTTCGCGACATGAGCGAGATTACCGAGCGGTTTCGTGTTCTTCTCATACAGCATCTTGTCGCTGTCCGCGAGCCGGTGGAGCATGACGTAGCCCATGCCGCCGACCACGCCTGTGATCAGGGCCACACTGATAAATCCAACCAGCAGTCTCGCCCGAAGCGTGAAATTGCCGAGCAACACCATAAGATTCGTCCTCCTTGGTTTTTTGCTCTGATTCGCACCTTCTATCGGCACCTAACTCTTTGGGCTATATAGGGAAACCGCGGAAAATGAGGTACAATCCTGTCCGAATTTACTGTAGGATAATGTAGTACATAATATGCGAAGAAAAAGGAATGCATAAGGCAAGGAAATCAGGATCGAAAAAGCCGGACACCGGATCGGCAATAGGAAGGCTGGCAGGAGAGGAGGCTGAAAGTAGCTATTCTTTCTGCTTAAAGGCATCAGCACTCATTCTGCTGGCCATGACGAGAAGTTTTCGGTAATCTGAGCAGTTGAGTTTCTTCTTGATACGTTCGATATGCGTATGAATGGTTTTGACACTGCGATGCATTTTCCCTGCAACTTCCTGCGGCGTGGTGCCCTGTCCTAGGAGATGAAAGACTTCTATTTCGCGGCTGCTGAGCGCCGCCAGCGGTTCGAAATTCAGCGGCTGGTTCGATACCATGGTTTGGAGCAGTTTGTTGGAAATTGCTTCGCTCACGGCGATATTGCCATCAAGCACCTTCCTGATCGCTTGGATAAGATGTTTCGTCGGCTCACTCTTCATGATATAACCGTGCGCCCCGGCTTTGAGACAAAGCTCCGCATACAGGCGTTCATCCATCATCGTGAACACCAGTATTTTCAACTCCGGCAGTCGAATGTGGAGCTCTTCGATCAGGCGCAGCGCAAGGTCTCTTCCCAGGGAGAGATCGACGATGGCAATGTGGGGTTTTCTGGCGCTAATCTCTCTGAGCACAGTTTCATTATCGCTGCCTTCCCCGGTCACCATGAGATCCTTCTCTTTTCCGAGTGCGAAGGATAATGCTTCTCTCATCAACGGGTGGTCCTCAACGAGATATACTTCGGTTTTAGAAGCATTGCTGGGAGCGCGTTTCACTCCTTGCACGGCGCTTTTTTCCCGTCTGCCTGTAGAGGTAGTCATAGAGTCATTTTCTTGTGTGGCATGATATGCACAAAAAGCTGCATTTATTTTATCTTTTGTTGCAATTATAAAAGCAATTTGTATAAAATGCAATCAATTTGCCTGTAGGACTATTTCTGTTAAAGTGCTCAGGCAATATATTATAAGAGATCATTTTTCCAAAACAAGGCTGACAACGGCTCCCCCTTCTTCGCGGTTTTCTGTTGTCAGAAACGCGTTAAGGAGATGCGCCCGATAACGCATGATGTTCAACCCTATGCCCGGCATCAAGGGCGGATTGAATCCGCGTCCATCGTCGGTAATTGTCAGCTTCAAGTGCTGCCCTTCATTGTTCAGGGTAACTACGACGTGCTCCGCTGCGCCGTGTTTAATGGCATTGGATATTGCTTCCTGGGCTATCCGGTAGAGGTGAAGCGCCATGGAGTGAGTCTCGACCATCGTTTCGCCGCGGCTTACGAGGCTGCAGGATATGCCGAAATGATCGCCGCAGGTTTCGCATAATTGACGCAGCGCGATGATAATGTTACCCCTGCCCGGCTCAATGGGATTGATCCCCTGGATGATTTGACGGGCCTGGGCTTTGGCCGCTTCGATTATCTCCAGGATCTTCCCTGCCTCGGCGCGGGCTGCGGACATGCTCGATATCGCCTCCCCTTCCAAAATACTGCACCGGAACGCTGCAGCGGTCAGGAGCTGACCGAGGCCATCGTGCATGTCTCTGCCGATCCGCGCCCGTTCGATATCTTCGCTGTTCAGTATCTCCTGTTCGAGCCTTCTTTGCTCGCTGACATCCCTGATGACGCCCTGGATTTCTATAACCTTTCCACTGTTGAAAATAGGGGTTACAGATACTTCCGCATGGAGGTGATCGCCGCTTTTTTTCATGACCCGCAAATCAAGACTGCTTATGGTTTCCCCTTTCAGCAACCGTTCATAAGCGTTCATTGCCCTCGGCCTGTCCGACTCATGCACAAAGTCCAGAAAATGCATGTTGATCGCATCGTTCGGTGCGAATCCCATTTGATCATATATCGATG